>JAZROR010000046.1:0-5558 GCA_045648845.1 Clostridia bacterium | reverse complement strand
AAGAACGTCTCTTGTTGTTCCTTCAATTTCGGTAACAATCGCTCTGTTTTCTTTTAAAAGTGCGTTAAGAAGTGAGGATTTGCCAACGTTTGGCTTTCCTGCAATAACAATTTTTGCACCGTCCTTAAGGATTTTTCCGGTGTGGTATGTTTTTTTCAGTTTTTCAATTTCTTCGTTAACTTTTTTCAGCTTTTCAACCGTTTCAGAAACACTTTCTTCGGTTATATCCTCTTCAGGATAGTCGATAACCGCAATTATATCCGAGGTAATATCTATAAGTGCACTTCTTATATTGTTGAGCTTTTCGGTAAGCGCTCCGTAGAGTTGATTTTCGCCGTTATATACATTAAGCTCACTGTCCGCATTAATAATATCAATAACAGCCTCTGCCTGAGCAAGGTCTATTTTGCCGTTAAGAAATGCACGTTTTGTAAATTCACCGTTTGCAGCAAGACGTGCTCCTGCTTTTAACAGTTCTTTTAATACCAGCTTAACAACACTTACTCCGCCGTGACAGGAAATTTCTGTTACGTTTTCACCTGTAAACGTATGGGGCGCATTCATTTTAGAAACGAGAACTTCATCAATATTGAATCCTTCTTCGTCCTTTATAAAGCCGTAAACTATTTTATGTGTTTCGGTTTCAGTAAGCTTTTTTCCGCTTTTTGTGTAAAAAACCTTATCGGTAATTTCAAATGCAAGGTCACCGCTTACCCTTATAACTGCGATTCCGCCTACTCCCTGCGGGGTTGAAACGGCGGCGATAGTATCAAAATTGTTCAAGACAAACACCTCATTTAAAACACAAGGCGGGTAATCCACCCGCCTCGCAAAAATACAAATAGAATCTTACGCTTTATTTACAGAACCAAAAAGTTCCATTTTTTCCTTAACTGTCTGTTTGATAGCTTCGCAGCCGGGAGCAAGAAGCTTTCTGGGGTCAAAGCCTTTTCCTTCAAGGTCTTTGCCGGCCTCCACGTATTTTCTTGTTGCGGCAGCGAATGAAAGCTGACATTCGGTATTCACGTTTATTTTTGAAACGCCAAGAGAAATGGCACGCTTAATCATATCTTCAGGAATTCCTGTGCCGCCATGAAGAACAAGAGGCATTGGATGTGTAGCTTCACTTATTTTTTCGAGAGCGTCAAAGTTCAGACCCTGCCAGTTTTCAGGATATTTGCCGTGAATGTTTCCTATGCCGGCTGCAAGAATGTCAACACCAAGGTCAGCAATCATCTTGCATTCTGCAGGATCAGCAACTTCGCCTGCGCCAACAACACCATCTTCTTCGCCGCCGATTGAACCAACTTCAGCTTCAACAGAGATGCCCTTTGAGTTTGCAAGAGCAACGAGTTCTTTTGTCTTTGCAATATTTTCTTCGATCGGATAGTGTGAGCCGTCAAACATTATTGATGAAAAACCTGCTTCAATAGCACTGAGGGCACCCTCATAAGTGCCGTGGTCGAGATGGATAGCCACAGGAACAGTGATGTTTAATCCCTCAAGCATTCCTTTCACCATATTAACAACGGTTTTGAAGCCGGTCATATATTTGCCTGCACCCTCAGAAACACCAAGGATAACAGGAGAATTGCATTCCTGCGCGGTTAAAAGTATAGCCTTTGTCCATTCAAGGTTATTTATGTTGAACTGTCCAACAGCATATTTTCCTTCTTTTGCTTTTTTAAGCATTTCGGTAACTGATACCAACATTTTGTTATTCCCCCTATCTTTAACTACTATATATCATACCATTCACCGCAAGATATGTCAATAAAAAACTCAAAAATACAAGGGAAAATTTGCATTTTTTTAAAAAAGTTGAAAAAAGTTTCTTTTTGTGATAAAATATCTCATTGAAGATTGGTAAAATATATAGTTAGTATGTACTGTTTTAAAAAATTTATTTAGGTGTGGTATTCATGAAAAGCAAATTGAAAAGTTTTGCCAGATTTTTGAACGAAAATTATTTTTATGTCTTTGCGGTTGTTTCTCTGCTTATTCCGGATATTCAGCTCAAATATCTGGTTTGGCCCAAGGTATATGGTGAATTTTTTGCGATGACTGTTCCGCTGGCGTTTGATTTTTGTTGGATTTTCATTCTGCTGCTGGGGACTCTCTTTTTCTTGCCAAAAAACTGGGGACGTGCGGTTTTTGGGATAGTCGGCGGGAGCTTTATTGTGCTTTCGTTTTCACAGTATATTTATTTTCAGATTTTCAATCAGTTTTTCAGAATAAGCAGCATAGCCCTTGCGGGTGAGGGCGGCGAATATTTTTCGTATGCTATTTCTTATCTTGATGCAAGAGTGGGTGCTTGCAGCATAATTTCTCTTTTTTGTCTTGTGCTGACTTTGGTTAGGTGGAAAACTCCGGTGTTCAGGCGGAAATGGAAAAAGGCTTTCGTTGTTTTTCCGATTTTGGGGCTTGTTTTTATGCATATCTTTATGCAGCCACAGCTTTTTGGCGAATCTGATCAGGACTGGGATTCATGGAGTAAACCTCGGGTTATTTACCAAAAGTTCAATGATGTCAACAAGGGAATAGACATTATGGGGCTTTATCAGTTCACAGCACGGGATATATACAAAAGCTATTTTGCTGGCAGCAAGTATGGTAAAGCTGATTTTGAAAAGGTCAGGGCTTTTTCGGAAGAAAAGCTGGCGGCTAAGCGCGCAAACGAATATACCGGCGTGCTTAAAGGCAAAAATCTGATTGCAGTAATGCTTGAGGGCATTGACGATTGGATGATAAGCGAAAAATATACCCCAACCATGAAATATATGATGGAAAATGGTATAAACTTTGAGAAGTATTATGCCCCAACCTTTGGAACGGGATACACCCTTGGCTCGGAGTTTTGTTTTCATACGGGGTTTTATACCCCGCCGTCAGAGGTAAGCGCAGTGAACTTCTCGGCAAACAGTTTCCCCTATGCCCTGCCAAAGCTTTTTGCTGACGAGGGCTATAGTGCGAACTCTTTTCATTATAACAATCAGGAGTTTTATAACCGCGGAATTATGCACAAAAGTCTTGGGTATGAGAAATACCATTCGTTTCAGGACTATGGGCTTCCCGATTATGTGGCACAGGCGGACAGCAACATATTGAAATATGACGAAATTTATGCCGATATGACAAAGAATGCGCCATTTTTCTCTTTTGTAATAACATATTCAGGACACGTGCCTTATACCTTTGATGATGCAAAGCTTGCTTTGGCAAAGGAAAATCACCCTGAGCTTGTGGATAACACTATGTTTGCGGAGAAAAACAACTGTCTCATTTTGGCAAGGGATACCGATGACTTTTTTAAAGAACTCCTAAGGCGGCTTGAAGAGGACGGAATTTTGGAGGATACGGTTATTGCTGTGTTCACCGACCATTATGCATACGGTTTTTCTGACCCGGAGAAGCTTCTTGAATATAACAAAGAGGCGGGGGATGACCTTATGTATCGGGTTCCGGCATTTATATATTCTGAGGGACTATCACCAAAGAAAATAACAAAACCCACCCAAACGGCAGACTTTTTGCCCACCATTATAAACCTTTTTGGACTTTATGACAGTGGTTGCTATATTGGTGAAGATGCTCTTTCCGAAAAAGAGGGTTTTGCATATTTCGGAAATTCGGCATGGCTTGACGAATCTGTGTATTATGTTCCAGGGCAGGAAGCCCCAAAGGGACAGGAGGAAAGAGTAAAACGCGGATGCGAAAAAGTACGCCAAAGCCTTGAAATAAATGATATTGTGATTCTCGGGGATTATTTCAAAGAAAAGAAGTAATGATATTGTAACGATATTTTAGCAAAAAAGATACTTGTAAACCAAAAGTTTTTGTGATACAATCAAGAAAAGGACAAGTTTTGGAAAGGGGATAGGATAGTATGGATAACACAAATTTTTCAAAGACAGTTAAGTTCAGTGTTGAAAAAGAAAAAATGGATACCAGAACGATTATTCTTTCGGTACACAGTGCTCTTATGGAAAAGGGCTACAATCCCATAAGTCAGATGGTTGGATATATTATGTCGGGTGACCCGTCTTATATTACTGCTCACAATGGAGCGAGAACCCTTATCCAGAGAGTTGAAACTGATGAAATTCTTGAAGAATTGGTAAGGTTTTACGTGGACGAAAAAAACAGATAAAAAGACGGCTGCGATTTGATTTCGCAGCTTTTCTTTTGTGGAAAGAGGGTATAAAAATGAAAAAAGTGCTGATTGTTGTGGATATGCAAAATGATTTTATTGACGGTGCATTGGGAAGCGGCGAAGCTCAGGGAATTGTGGAAAAGGTTAGGGAGAAAATTGAAAAATTTGACGGGGAGGTAGTCTTTACTTTGGATACGCACGATGAGGACTATCTCGAAACTCAGGAGGGTAAAAAACTGCCTGTTTCTCACTGCATCAAGGGGACAAAAGGGTGGGAAATTCACCCAAGGCTTCAAGGCTTTGCAAAAAAGCAGATTGAAAAGCCAACTTTTGGGGCGGTTAATTTAGCAAGTTTCCTTTTTGATTTGCTGGGCGGTGAGCCGGTGGCTATCGAGCTTGTGGGACTTTGCACAGATATTTGTGTGATTTCAAATGCGATGCTTTTAAAGGCGGCATTTCCCGAAACCGAGATTTTGGTGGACAGCAGCTGCTGTGCCGGTGTAACCCCCGAAAGTCACAAAACCGCCCTGGAGTCAATGCGGGCGGTGCAGATAGAGGTTTTATGATTTACGAAAATATAATGACGGGGATTTTTGAAGAAAGGCCAAACCGCTTTATTGCTGAGGTGTGGATAGCCGGCAAAAAAGAAATTTGCCACGTGAAAAACACAGGAAGATGCCGCGAGCTTTTGAAAAAAGGAGCAAAAGTGGTTGTCCAGAGAGCAGAAAACCCCGAAAGGAAAACAAAGTTTGATTTGATTGGAGTATACAAAGGGGATGTCCTTTTCAACATTGACAGCCAGGCTCCCAACAAGGTGTTTTTTGAGTGGCTCAAAAAAACCGATTATTTTGGCGAGATTACATTTATCAAGCCGGAGTGCCGTTTCGGTGACTCCCGTTTGGATTTTTATTTTGAGGCAAACGGAAAAGGAGCTTTTGCTGAGGTCAAAGGAGTAACCCTTGAAAGAAACGGTGTGTTTTTGTTCCCTGACGCTCCTACCCAGAGAGGTGCCAAGCACTTAAGAGAACTTTGCAAATGCAAGGAGCAAGGGTTTGATGCTTATGCGGTGTTTGTTCTGCAGGCAAAGGGCGCAAAGTATTTTACGCCAAATGGCGAGACCGACCCCGAATTTGCTGAGGCACTGAAAGTGGCAAAAGAAAAAGGCGTGGAGATAATCGCACTTTTTTGCGATGTCACACCAAACACCCTTGAAATAAAAGATTTTGTTCAAGTAAAGATTTAAGCGAGGTGTTTTCACACCCCGTTTTTTATTTGTTTTTCTTTG
Organism: Clostridia bacterium; assembly: GCA_045648845.1. Classification (GTDB taxonomy): domain Bacteria; phylum Bacillota; class Clostridia; order Monoglobales; family Monoglobaceae; genus SIG440. The sequence continues at coordinate 120 of JAZROR010000046.1, read as the reverse complement.
CTGTAAGTGCCATTTCGCCGTTTAAGTACATAGCCAAAAGTCCAAGCAAGACCAAAACAGATGTTGCATAGACAATAATCGGTATAATTTTTTTGTAGATAACAAAACAGATTGTTGCAG
>JAZROR010000045.1:0-1955 GCA_045648845.1 Clostridia bacterium | reverse complement strand
TGTCCTCCGCCTATAACTATTACATCATAACTGTCTGCTACAAACAAAATATTCCCTCCATTAAGCCTTGTCTTCTGTGCACACTTTGAGAATTTCCTCATAAATCTTTTGCGAATTTTCCTTAAAGTGCCGGGCCACACGCTCTGCATCCCGACGCTTGCCCATATTGAGATTAAGTTCCATAATGGGAACCTTATTTTCCAGAATACTGCATCTCGCCATGTACTGGTCGCTCGTCACGGGAATGACCTCAGCTTTTACGGCATCAGGGTCAACAATTTCGTCATACTTGACCCGTCCGATAGCATCGTCTATCTTTTGCCTTACGCTGTACGGAACCCGGGTTTTGAAAAACCGATACGCCTCTTCACCGCTTTCGGTGAGGCAAAATGCCTCCTCATTGCGATAAAACTTTTTTACTATATATCCATCTTCCAAAAGCTCCGCCAAAACTTCCGCCAGGTCAAAATACTGCATTATTTCCTTATCCCAAGTGAAAATCCGATAGGTAAGGTCCATATTTATTGGTGCTTTATACTGTTTTATGGCATAAACCACCGAAAATTTCATTTCCTCTTTTTCAAGATACATACAAAATCATCCTCTGTACCCAAAATATTTTATTTATGCTTAAAATACAAGCCAAAAACACCAAGTCCCGCATGGCAGGTGATAATAGGGCCAACTTCCGCAATGCTCACCGATTTGGGTGAAATTCTTTCTTCAAGCATGGTCTTCAGGATTTCCGCCTTTTCAGGAGCATCCGCGTGCAAAACATAAATTTCAGCATTCTCAGGGTCAAGAATATTTTCTTCTGCCTGGTCAACAAGCTTTGCTATAGCCCTTTTCAGTCCCTTAACCTTTGCAAAAGCCTCCACCATGCCGTCATTTGACCAAAGAATAGGCTTTATATCAAGGACAGATGATACAACCATTGTTGTCGCTTTGATTCTTCCGCCTTTTTTAAGAGTAGTCAAATCATCCACTATGAAATAAACCTTGTCTTTTTCAAAACGCTCCTTAAGAAATGCAACAATTTTCTCCTTTGATGCGCCGTTTTCAGCCATTTGTGCCGCCTCAACAACATTTGCACCAATCCCATAGCTATAAAGACTTGAATCTATTATAGTAATATCAAATCCCTCTTCAATGAGTTCACTTGCTACCATACGTGCAGTATTCACTATTCCGCTGCTGTTGGCTGGGATAGTAATATGAATAATTTCATTTTCCTTTCCCAATTCACGATACATATTTTCCAAAATGTCAGGAGTTGCCTGGCTGGTTGATGGCATTTCCTGAAGGGATTTAAATTTCTCATAAAACATTTGGGGCGTATAATCAATATCAGCTAAGATACTCTCATCGCCACAGTTGATATAAAAAGGAAGAACCTTTATCCCATATCTCTCCGCTTGTTCCTTTGTAATGTCCGCAGACATATCTGTCATTATTTTAATCATTTTTAAAGACATCCTTTCTCTTCTAAATTTTCAAAGTTCCCCTGTCTTAAAACCTCGTATGCCACAATGGCAACAGAGTTTGAAAGATTGAGAGAACGTTTATTTTCTTTCATTGGAATCCTGATACACGATTCAAGATTTTCTTTCAGCAAGTCTTCAGGAAGCCCCTTTGTTTCCTTGCCAAACACCAAAAATATATCCTTATCTTCTTTCACAGGGAATTCTACCGAGCTATAACCCTTCGGCGCCTTGGTGGTGCAAAAATAAAACACACCTTTTGGATATTTTGCCCCGATTTCACTGAAGCTATTATATTCAAAAATTTCGAGCTCATCCCAGTAATCAAGCCCTGCGCGCCGCACCGCCTTTTCGCTTATGTCAAAGCCAAGAGGATGCACAAGATGGAGCCGAGCATCAATAACCGAGCAGGTTCTTGAGATATTTCCCGTGTTCGACGGAATTTCAGGTTCTACCAAAACTATATTAAGCTTC
>JAZROR010000044.1:0-7043 GCA_045648845.1 Clostridia bacterium | reverse complement strand
TTCGGGTGTCCATACGCAGTTGAGGAGGAATGTACCGCCTTTTTTGAGACCTTCAAGCACGTCGTACTGTGTAAGGTATGCAGGCTTGTGACAAGCGATATAGTCAGCTTCGTCAAGGAGATATGTTGACTTGATAGGCTTTTTACCGAATCTCAAGTGAGACATTGTAACGCCGCCTGACTTCTTTGAGTCATAGTCAAAATATGCCTGAGCGTAAAGGTCTGTGTTGTCACCGATAATCTTGATAGCGTCTTTGTTAGCACCAACAGTACCGTCTGAGCCAAAGCCCCAGAACTTACAACGTGTTGTGCCCTCAGGAGCTGCATTGATTTTTTCAGGAAGCTCAAGTGAGAGGTTTGTAACATCGTCCACAATACCGATTGTGAAGTTGTTTTTGGGTTCGTCTGCGTCAAGGTTGTTGTATACTGCCATAATCTGTGTAGGTGTTGTGTCTTTTGAACCAAGACCGTAACGGCCGCCAACAATTTTGGGAGCGTTTTCCTTGCCATAGTAAAGGTTGCAAACATCAAGATAAAGGGGTTCGCCAAGTGAACCAGGTTCCTTTGTTCTGTCAAGAACTGCAATCTTTTCAACAGTTGAAGGAATTACATCGAAGAAGTATTTAGCAGAGAAAGGTCTGTAAAGGTGAACTTTAACAACACCAACTTTGCCGCCACGAGCGTTGATATAATCAACTGTTTCTTCAATAGCTTCGCAAGCAGAGCCCATAGCAACGATAACTTTTGTTGCATCAGGTGCACCATAGTAGTTGAAAGGCTTGTACTCTCTGCCTGTGATCTTTGTGATTTCTTTCATATAGTCTGCAACAATATCAGGAATAGCTTCGTAATATTTGTTTGCAGCTTCTCTGCCCTGGAAGTAAATATCAGCGTTCTGAGCTGTACCACGGAGAACAGGGTGTTCTGGGTTCAAAGCGTTATCCTTGAATGCCTTGAGTGCATCCCAGTCGAGAAGTCCCTTGAGGTCTTCATAATCCATAACTTCAACCTTCTGAATTTCGTGTGAAGTTCTGAAACCGTCGAAGAAGTGGAGGAAGGGAACTCTGCCCTTGATTGAAGCAAGGTGAGCTACACCACCGAGGTCCATTGTTTCCTGAACGCTGCCTGAAGCAAGCATTGCGAAGCCTGTCTGACGGCAAGCCATAACGTCCTGATGGTCACCAAAGATGTTGAGTGCGTGAGCAGCAAGTGCGCGGGCACTAACGTGGAAAACTGTAGGAAGAAGTTCACCTGCAATTTTGTACATATTGGGGATCATAAGAAGAAGACCCTGTGATGCTGTGAATGTTGTAGTAAGAGCACCTGCCTGAAGTGAACCGTGAACTGCACCTGCAGCACCTGCTTCAGACTGCATCTCAACAACGTCAACTGTTTCGCCGAAGATGTTCTTCAGACCGTCTGCACTCCACTGGTCAACATTTTCAGCCATGTTGGAAGATGGAGTGATAGGATAGATAGCAGCAACTTCTGTAAACGCATAGGCGCAATGTGCAGCAGCGCTGTTACCATCCATGGTTTTCATTTTTTTAGCCATGAAAAATGCCTCCTTAAATATATGAATTTAATTATTTTATACAGGTTGTGATTACACAAAATCACACAGAATATATTATAACATATATCTTGTTAAATTTCAAATATATTTTGAAAAAAATTCGAAAATTTCTGTTTTTTATAGCATAAGGAATAATAGAGTGTAGAATTTTGCGAAATTGCACAAAAAAAACAGCACAACCCCTTAGGTTGTGCTGTTTGTAAGGCCATAAATATTAGTTTCCAGCCATCTTTGCAACTTCAGCTGCAAAGTCGTCAACTCTCTTTTCGAGACCTTCGCCCTTTTCAAGACGTGCAAATTTAACAACTTCGATATCTGTACCGATTTCGTTTGCTACGTTCTTAAGGAACTTAGCAACTGTCAAATCGCCATCTTTTACGTAAGGCTGTTCAACAAGACAGATTTCCTTGAAGAACTTCTGGATACGGCCAACAACCATTTTGTCAACGATTGCTTCGGGCTTACCTTCGTTGAGAGCCTGAGCCTTAAGGATTTCTTTTTCCTTTTCAACTTCTTCAGCGGGAACTTCGTCGCTCTTAACATACTTGGGCATAACCGCTGCAATCTGCATAGCAACGTCTTTTGCTGCTGCACGGAATGCGGGGTCGCTCGCCTTTGATTCGTCACCGAGCTTGAAGTTTACGAGAACACCGATTCTGCCGCCGCCATGGATGTAAGCTTCGTTTACACCTTCGTATCTTTCGAAGCGACGGAGGTTCATATTTTCGCCGATTGTAGCGATTTTCTCTGTAAGTGCTTCGCCAACAGTCTGAGCATCATAAAGCGGTGTAGCTTTGAGTGCTTCAACATCAGCCGGATTTGTGTTTGCAATACATTCAGCAACGTCAGCAACGAACTTCTGGAAATCAGCGTTCTTTGCAACAAAGTCTGTTTCTGTGTTTACTTCAACAACAACACCAACGTTTCCGAAAACCATTGATGTAACAAGACCTTCGGCAGCAATTCTGCCTGCCTTTTTAGCTGCAGTAGCAAGACCTTTTTCTCTGAGGAACTCAACAGCCTTGTCCATATCGCCGCCTGTCTCAGTAAGAGCTTTTTTGCAGTCCATCATACCACAGTTTGTCATTTCTCTAAGAGTTTTAACATCTTGTGCAGTAAATGCCATAATATATTCACTCGCTTTCTAAAAAATAAAGTAGATTATTCCTCAATCATATCAAGAGAAACTTCTTCAGCAGCTTCTTCTGTAACAGCTTCAACAGCAACCTGTTCGCCCTGTCTGCCTTCGATGATAGCGTTACCGATAGTAGAAACGATAAGTTTTACAGCACGGATAGCATCGTCATTTCCGGGGATGGGGAAGTCAGCTTCTTCCGGGTCACAGTTTGTATCAACGATAGCGATAACCGGGATGCCGAGCTTGTGAGCTTCTGCAATAGCGTTCTTTTCTTTTCTTGGGTCAACAACAAAGATAGCTGCAGGAAGGTCTTTCATTTCTTTGATACCGCCAAGGAACTTTTCAAGACGTTCTTCTTCAAGGTTGAGCTTTAAAACTTCCTTCTTGGGAAGAAGTTCCATTGTGCCGTCTTCGTTCATTTTCTTGAGCTGATAAAGTCTGTCAATTCTTCTCTTGATTGTCTTAAAGTTTGTGAGCATACCGCCGAGCCATCTTGCGTTAACATAGAACATACCTGTTCTTTCAGCTTCTTCGCGGATAGCGTCCTGAGCCTGCTTCTTTGTACCTACAAAAAGAACGTTTCCGCCTTCTGCTGCGATGTCGCGAACAAAGTAGTAAGCTTCCTCAATTTTCTTTACAGTTTTCTGAAGATCGATAATATAGATACCGTTTCTTTCTGTAAAGATGTACTCCGCCATTTTAGGATTCCAACGGCGTGTCTGGTGTCCGAAATGAACACCTGCTTCAAGCAATTGCTTCATTTGAATAACTCCCATGATTTTACACCTCCAAAAGTTTTACACCTCCACCATAGTCACCTTGTCGGGGAGCTGTCATGGGTATTCTAGCACCGCCCCGCCAATCGTATGATGTGCGTATTTTATTTTTTGTTGGCACCTAAGCAGATGTCAACTGATGTATTATACCACCAAAAGAATAATTTGTCAACAAAAAATCACTAAAATTTTTGACAAATAAAAAGCCTTTTTAGAAGTAGGCTTTTTGTGTATTTTGAGAGGGAAACTATCTTGACACTGGTATAAAAAATTTATATAATAACAGCTGTGTGTTTGATGTAAATATATTTTTCAGGGGGCTACCGTAGTGAAAAAAACATATATGGCTGCTTTTACAGCGATTTTCTTTTGGTCGACCATGGCTGTTACCACAAAATTATTACTTGGAGAATATGATAACCTGCAGGTACTCTGGACAAGTTCTTTTTTTGCCGGACTTGCACTTGTGGTTTTTAATATTATATCTGGGGATATCAAAAAACTTAAAGCTTATAGCGTAAAAGATTATGTTGTTTCTATGTTGATTAGCTTGCCCGGAACATTTTTTTATCATATACTATATCAGGCAGGGGCAGATTTGATGCCTGCATCACAAGCTTTTATAATAAACTATTTGTGGCCTATAATGAGTGTGATTTTTGCATGTATAATTCTAAAGGAAAAAATGACATTCCGCAAAGTAGGGGCAATAGGAGTATCCTTTCTGGGCGTAATAGTTGTTACAAGTGGCGAACTTTTGCATTTTAATAAAACAACGCTTCTGGGCGCTCTGTTTTGTGTGCTTGGTGCAGTTTCATATGGGTTATTTACGGCGTTTAACCAGAAAAAGAGTTATGAAAAAGGCATAACTGTGATGATAGGTTATCTGGTGTCTTTTGTCTTGACAACAGTGATAAATGCATATAAAGGTGATTTATTTATTCCGACGATAAGCCAGGCCTTTGGTTTTGCATGGAATGGAATATTTACAATGGCTATTGCTACAACTTTGTGGGTGGTTGCACTCAGTCAGGGAAAGACAGCGAAAATATCAAATCTTGCATATATAACTCCATTTTTGTCTTTGGTATGGACAGGCCTTATTCTTAAAGAAAAATTAAGTATCCTTTCTGTTGCAGGTCTTGTGATAATTGTTTTGGGTATATTTATTCAGCTGAAAGGCAAGGAAATTGAAAAGGAATCGTGAATACCGGTCAAAAGTGAAAATTTTTCCTGAAAGGGTATTGACAAGAAAAAAATGATATGTTAAACTTACAGTGTGGTTAGAAGTGACTAACCTTATTTTAAAAAAACGGAGTTAGTCTTAACTAATTTATTTGCGAGGTCTTTATTATGAATCTTTTATTTGCTGAGGAAGGCAAGGAATACATAATCAAACAAATTGAAACTGATGATGAAGAACTCAATGCTTTTTTGTTCTCGTTAGGGTGCTACAGTGGTGAACCCATTACTGTTATTTCCCGCAGAAGAGGCGGTTGCACTGTTTCGATAAAAGATGGAAGATACAATATTGATAACCAGCTGGCCGAGGCTATTTTGATTTAATTTTAAAGTTGCCTTAGGTTTGCTGTTTGTTTTTTTGTCTATCGGTTAGGAGAAACTAACTTAGCTTCTATTAAATTTATTATGTACTTATTATGGAGGAATTTTTATGAGAATTGCACTTGCGGGAAATCCCAACAGCGGAAAAACTACAATGTATAATGCCCTTACCGGTCGAAATGAAAAGGTTGGTAACTGGGCGGGTGTAACAGTTGAGAAAAAAGAACATCCAATCAAAAAGAATTTTTGCGGAGAAGAGGAAACGCTGGTGGCAGTTGACTTGCCAGGTGCTTATTCTATGTCACCGTTTACATCCGAGGAGAGCATTACAAGTTCTTATGTAAAGAATGAAAACCCGGATGTGATAATCAATATAGTTGATGCAACAAACCTAAGCCGCAGTTTGTTCTTTACCACACAGCTGCTGGAACTTGGTATTCCGGTAGTTGTAGCTCTTAACAAGGCTGATATCAACAAGAAAAAGGAAACCAAAATTGATGTGGCAGCTCTCAGCGAAAAGCTTGGTTGTCCGGTTATTGATACGATTTCGACTGAAGCGGACGGATTAAGAGAAGTTATTTCCGCTGCCAAAGCCCAAAGAGGAATGGGGCAAAAAGCACCGTATATACAAGAATACATAGATATTACAAGCAAAGCGGAGGTTGAAAAGGCTGACAGAAAACGCTTTGAATTTGTAAATAAAATAGTAAAAGATGTGGAAAGCAGAAAGGTATTTACCAAAGAAAAGAATGTGCAGGACAAAATCGATGCAGTTCTCACAAACAAATGGCTTGGGATTCCGATTTTTGCCGTTGTTATGTTTTTGGTGTTTGATATTTCCCAGTCTTCATTTGGCCCGTGGATTGCGGATACATTGACTTTATGGCTTGAGACTGGACAGGCGTGGATAGGCAGTGTGTTTGAGGGCGCAAGTCCGCTGCTTTATGCATTGCTGGTTGATGGTGTGATTGGTGGCGCAATTGCAGTTATTGGTTTTCTTCCTCTCGTAATGGTTATGTATTTCCTTATTGCGCTTTTGGAAGATTGTGGATATATGGCAAGAGTTTCTGTTGTTCTTGACCCTATTTTCAAAAAGGTTGGTCTTTCAGGAAAGTCAGTTATTTCTTTTGTAATCGGCACAGGATGCGCTATCCCTGGTGTTATGGCTTGCCGTACAATCAGAAACGAGCGTGAACGCAGAGCGACAGCAATGCTTACACCGTTTATGCCTTGTGGTGCAAAGCTTCCGGTTATTGCCCTTTTTGCAGGCGCATTCTTTGAAGATGCTTCATGGGTTGGAACACTTATGTATTTTGCAGGTATTGTTCTTATTTTCTTTGGGGCCTTGCTGGTTAACAAGATTGCAGGTCACAGGCCGAAAAAATCATTCTTTATCATTGAACTTCCAGAATACAAATTCCCAAGTCTCTGGAGAGCTTTCAAATCAATGTGTGGGCGTGGTTGGGCTTATATAGTAAAGGCTGCGACAATAATTCTTTTGTGTAACACTGCTGTACAGATTATGCAGACATTTACATGGAGCTTTGCTGTGGCAGAAAGCGCAGACAGTTCAATCTTAGCATCTATTGCAGGCCCGTTTGCTTATATCCTTGTGCCTATTGTAGGGGTGCTTTCGTGGCAACTGGCTGCGGCGGCAGTTACGGGATTTATTGCAAAAGAAAATGTTGTAGGAACACTTGCTGTTTGCTTTGTTGGTCTTGAAAATCTTATTGATACCGAAGAACTTACTCTTATGGAGGGTGCAGGCACAGAGGTTGCTACTGTGTTTGCGATTACTAAGGTGGCGGCACTTGCATACCTTATGTTTAATCTATTCTCGCCACCATGCTTTGCGGCGATTGGCGCTATGAATTCCGAAATGAAGAGCGCAAAATGGCTTTGGAGTGGAATTGCTCTGCAGCTGGGTGTGGGCTATACCTTGGGATATCTGATCTACACTGTGGGTACTGCGATCACTGATACTGCTTCAC
>JAZROR010000043.1:0-2195 GCA_045648845.1 Clostridia bacterium | reverse complement strand
TGGGCGAAATCACAGATGCAGGTGTTAAGTTCATCAAGGGTGACGACCTCACTGCAAAGGTTAAAGCTGGTGAAATTGCAAAGGGTGAAGTAAGCAATGCATTCTATGCAGATATAAACACGATTCCCGAGGAAGCAGCTGGCGGAAGATATTATGCGATAGGCTTTGTTAAAATTGGTGAACAGGAATACTGGTCAAAGCCAATCTTCTGTGAACCCAACTTCACAAGATATTTCAAATCACTTGATATTCCAGACAACGGAGGTAACGAATAATGAAAAGATATGAGAGACCTGAAATTGAGCTTGTTTCTTTTGATGTTGAAGATATTATAACAACAAGTGCAAATCTCTTTATGCCCAAAACGGAAATAGAGGTTGAGGGAGTAAAGATTTCGGCAACAGATTTTGATGCACAGCCATTTTCAATATTTACGGAATAAGCAGATAATAGGAACAAGAGAAAGGGGCGGCAACAAAAAGCTGTCCCTACACTTTAAAAAGAAAAGGACAGAAAAAAGATGAGAGTTATTATAAGGCGATTTTTAGAGCTTCTTTTTCCGACAGTTCTTTTATCGGTTATGGTTACTTTTTTACACGTTAATACATATATCCCCAATAGCAAAATAGTTCTTGGCATAGTTATGATTTTTTCTGTGGTTCTCATGTGTATATACACGCTTTATTGCCTGAATCAATGCTTTGATGATATGTTTCAGACAATAGAGTATTTCTTCTACAATCTAGTAGCTTTTGGAATGTTTGCAGGGGTAATATGGCTGGCATTTCGCTTTATGGACAATGTGTGGTTTACGTGGCTTTTCGCTATTGCAAAAACATTTGTTTTTGTTGCCGAAGGGGTAACCGTTGCATCGTCTTTGACGTATTTTTGCGAAATTTTTCTGGTATTTATTTTTATAGTACCTATCTTTAAAATAAGATTGTATCAATAGTTTTTAAAAAGAGAAAGAAGGGCTTTTATGACAATACAGAAAAGGTTGTGTTCTATCTGCAAAACCGGACGGGAAAGCCTTTTGTTGGACGAAACATCCCCCGATTGCCCGTATATCACAAGGTATACGGGCGCGGTTTGTCCAAAGTATGTTCCCGATGATGTTGCTTTGGCTATGCTAAAAGAGAAACAAGAGGAAGACGCAGACATAAAGACAAGAGGAATATGGAAGCGCTTCTTGTTTTTCTTTGAGAAAAATCAAAGAAAAACTTTTTAAAGACAACCAAACGAAAAGCAGCTGCCCAAAATTTTTGGGCAGCTGCTCATTTATTTTGTAAGGTTTTTAATGTCTTCGCCCAAAAGCTTTGCAATTTTTGAGGTTTCGTCAGGGGTCTTTCCCTGAAGAAGACAATAAAGTTTGATTTTTGGTTCTGTACCCGAGGGTCGAACAATGAAATTGTTTTTGTCCTCAAGCTCAAAATAGAGAACATTTGATTTTGGAAGGAAAATTTCTTCGACCTTTCCGCTTTCTGTTTCAGTGCGGAGGGAGGTGCTGTAATCACGGATTGCCAGTACTTTTTTGCCGCCAAGCATTTTTGGAGGATTTTTGCGGATAGATTCCATTATGCCTTTGATTTTTGCGATTCCGTCAAGACCCTCCATGGTGATTGACTCTACAAATTCGTGATAGAAGCCGTATTTTTCGTAAATTTTCTGGAGTTGGTCATAAAGGCTCAGGCCCTTTTCTTTGTAATAAACCGCCATTTCGGCAATAAGCATACTTGCTGAAACTGCGTCCTTGTCTCTTGCGTATGTTCCGGTAAGTGAACCATAGCTTTCTTCAAAACCGAAGAGATAGGTGCCTTTTCCACTTTCCTCGGCTTCTTTTATTTTTTCGCCGATGAACTTAAAGCCGGTGAGGACATCTTTCAGTTCTACGTCATAAAAGTCACAGATTTCTTTTGCAAGGTTTGTGGTAACAATGGTCTTAACCACAAAGCCGTCTTTTGGCAAGATTCCCTTTTCCTTTTTGCTCGACAGAATGTATTCGCAAAGAAGAACGCCTGTCTGATTTCCTGTGAGGGCTACGTATTCCCCTGATTTGTCACGGACCAATATTCCAACACGGTCGCAGTCGGGGTCGGTGCCAATGATTAAATCGGCATCGTTTTTCTTTGCAAGGTCAATGGCAAGGGTGAAAGCCTCTTTGTTTTCGGGGTTTGGTGATGCAACTGTTGGAAAGT
>JAZROR010000042.1:0-6357 GCA_045648845.1 Clostridia bacterium | reverse complement strand
TTCTTGAAATTCAAGTAATTTTTCGCAAGATATTGAGAATTATTGATAACTTATGAACAATTCATAGCAGAATTTTATGTTGATTAATATAAAAAGGACTACGGAAATTTCCGTAGTCCACAAACATTATTAGGTGCCTTTTTTCAGTTTTTTGCATACATTGGTGTACATTTTGGTGTCGTAAAACACCAAAAAGCTTGTTATTTCAACATTATTTATCAAGCGGCTTCATTGTGGGGAAAAGCAAAACGTCACGGATTGCTGCTGAATCTGTCAAGAGCATTGTCATTCTATCGATACCATATCCGATTCCACCCGTTGGGGGCATACCGATTTCCAGAGCCTTCATGAAGTCCTCATCGGTGGTGTTTGCTTCGTTGTCACCCAGGGCCAGAAGTTCTTCCTGCGCCTTGAAACGCTCTCTCTGGTCAATGGGGTCATTAAGTTCGGAATAAGCATTTGCCATTTCCCATCCGTTCATAAAGAACTCAAATCTCTCAACATAATCGGGGTTGCCCGGCTTTTTCTTTGTGAGAGGAGAAATTTCAATGGGATGATCCATAACAAATGTTGGCTGTATAAGGTGTTCCTCAACAAACTCCTCAAAGAACAGATTCAAAATATCGCCCTTTTTGTGGTGTTTCTCATATTCAACATGATGCTCGTCCGCAACTTTCTTTGCCTCGTCTGCATCTTTGATAAGGTCAAAATCAACGCCTGAATATTTCTTAACTGCCTCAACCATAGTTATTCTTTCAAAAGGCTTGCCAAGGTCCATTTCAACGCCGTTGTAAGAAATCTTTGTGGTGCCGAGAACTTCATTCGCAACATGACGGAACAGATTCTCTGTCAAATCCATCATGCCGTGATAGTCTGTGTATGCCTGATAAAGTTCCATAAGTGTAAACTCAGGATTATGTCTTGTGTCAAGGCCCTCATTTCGGAAAACCCTACCGATTTCATAAACCTTTTCAAGTCCGCCGACAATCAATCTCTTTAAGTAAAGTTCGAGAGAAATTCTCAGTTTGAAATCCTCGTCAAGAGCATTGAAGTGAGTTTCAAAAGGACGCGCAGCAGCGCCACCCGCATTTGATACCAGCATTGGTGTTTCAACTTCAAGAAAGCCTTGCGCATCCAAGTATTTGCGGATTGTTGATATAATCTTTGAACGTTTGATGAAGGTGTCCTTCACGTCCTCGTTCATAATAATATCAATATAACGCTGTCTGTATCTCAGGTCCGTATTTGTCATTCCGTGGAATTTTTCGGGCAGGGGCTGGAGAGATTTGCTGAGAAGAACATATTCATTTGTTCTCACAGAAATTTCACCTTTCTGAGTTCTGAAAACTTCACCCTTAACGCCCACGATGTCACCAATATCAAGTCTTTTAAATTTTCTGTAAGCCTCTTCACCCATATCATCACGGGTAACATAAAGCTGAACCTTTCCGTTTATGTCTCTGAGATCAAAGAAGGAAGCCTTTCCCATAACGCGCTTTGACATAAGGCGTCCTGCGATGCTAACGTTTTTTCCTTCATATTCTTCAAATTTTTCAATGATATCTTTGGTGTATGCATCTCTGTCATAGGTTGTGACCTCAAAAGGATCTTCGCCCATTTCCTGAAGTTCTGCAAGCTTTTCACGTCTTACCTTCATAAGCTGACCAATATCCTGAACCTGCTCATTTTGTCTGTTGTTTTCGTTCACGTTAATTCTCCTATCTATTTGTTTATGCTTAATATCTTGAATTTAATAACTCCGCCCGGAGTTTCAACATCCACAATGTCATCAACTTTCTTGCCGATAAGAGCTCTGCCCACAGGTGACTCATCAGAAATTTTGAATGCATCAGGGTCAGCCTCAGTTGAACCCACAATGCTGTATTCAATTTCTTCTTCAAATTCTTCATCAAAAACTGTCACGCGTGTTCCGATGCTGACTGTTGTAAGGTCAATTTCGTCATTGTCAATAACCTTCGCGTTTTTGAGCATATTTTCAAGCTGAACAATTCTTGCCTCTACCTGTGCTTGTTCTTCTTTGGCAGCATCATATTCAGAATTTTCTGACAAGTCGCCAAAGCCACGAGCAACCTTTATTTTTTCAGCCACTTCCTGACGCTTTTTGGTCTTGAGGTTTTCAAGTTCCTGCTCAAGTTTCAAAAGTCCTTCATCGGTAAGCATAATCTGTTTGTTATCCATTTTATTTCTTGCCTTCCTGCCCACATAATAATTTGTCTTGCCTTACCGTGGGCGGATAAAGCGCTCAAACGCATCATTTTGTTCACACAATTTATATATTATATATCATCCTTGGTATAAAGTCAACTTTTTTTTACCCGAAAAATATGACAAAATTCTCTTGCGGAAATCTACATTTCTTACACAAGCCAAAGCATCCAAACCATCAACGAGGTAATCGCCAACCAACATCTCGAATTCATCGCCGTCAATCAGAATATCTGTACCTATACGAAGCCGCATAATATCAGCATCTATAAAAATATCCGCATCCACTGTTTCGGGGACCTTCGTAACCCTCACCAAAAGGCCTGTATCATCATAAAACCTCTCACAAATTTTTTTCGCCTTTTCTGTGTTCTCGGTACATATTTTTATTCTCGCGGCATCATAACATATTTCATCTAAGAAATACCCATTTATTCTGTCCATCCGAGTGTTCTTTATGCAGATTTCATCAACGGGAAGCTTTATTCCACATTTTTCCGTTAAAGCCCGTATGTGCTCCGGAACAAGCGACAAAAAAATCTGTTTCCTTTTTTCCTCAAAAAGTCCGTCAAATAAACAATATTTTCTTATATCTTTTGAGAAAATAATTTCTGTTACATTATCTTTTTCAAGCTTTTTCTTTGCCCTTTTTACGAGTTTTTTTTGATTTTTGAGCTTTAGTTTTTCAAACTGCCCTAAGCTGCATGGGAGCCTTATTCCCACCACCTCGAAAGGATTTTCAGGAGAAATTATAAACTCTTTTTTGTATTTCCCCAAAAACCACAACGGGCATTTTTTCCGGCGTAGGTCCAAAACACCTATTCTCACCATTTCAAAAATCTCTCCGCTTTAAAACTACTTACTATTCAAAATCTCCACTGCTTGCTTCAGCTGCCTATCGTTGGAAATATCTGACTCCGATATATTCAAATATTCCTCATCGCTCATTTTTACTTCAAAATCAGGAGCAATGCCCTCATGGTCAATGCACACGCCCTTGGGTGTATAGTATCTTGAGTTTGTTATCTTTATGACGCTGCCGTCCCAAAGCTGATACGGTACCTGTGTCACACCCTTGCCAAAGGTTTTTTCACCAACTGTTTTTGCAAGATTGTGATCGCAAAGGGCTCCCACCAGAATTTCGCTGGCACTGGCACTTCCCCCGTTTATGAGAATAACCATAGGCAGTTCAGTTTTTCCTTTATTTGCCATATGAGAATCCTTATTTCCTCTTTTGTCAAGGGTATAGACAATTTCTCCCTCGTCAAGAAAGGCATCCGCTATTTCCACCGCTATTTCCATATATCCGCCGGGATTGTTTCGAAGGTCAATAACAAGCCTTCTCATTCCTTGCCTTGCCAGTTCGTTAAAATGTTCAATAAATTCATGCGATGTATTTATTCCAAATTGAGTTATCTTAATATATGCGTTTTCCTCATCAAGCATTTTTGACACAACTGTTTCGCGCTTTATCTGAGCACGTTTTAAAACAATATCTTCAGTTTTACCGGTGGACTTTTTGAGTATTTTCAAGGTAACTTTTGTCCCCTCAGCACCCTTCATTTCGTTGGCCACTTGCTGAAGATTTTTGCCGGTAACCGACTCCCCGTCTACCTCAAGAATTTTATCTCCTGATACAATTCCCATTTCCTCTGCCGGAGAATTTGCAAGTGGCGATATGACAGCAATGCCCTGACCATCTTCACTGGGTGTTATATAAAGACCTACGCCGCTGTAATCATCAGACTCAACACTCTCCATAAAGCTCTCCGCCTCATCCACTGTCATATATACTGTATATGGATCCTCAGTGCTGTATGTTGCGCCAAGAAGTGCTCCGTCAACCAGTTTTTCTGGCTCTATTTCCTCATAATAAAACCTGTCAAGCGCCCCAACACCCAACCTGAATTTCAAAAAATCCTCAAAATTCAAAGCCCCAAAGGGATTAACAACCATTACTGTTCCAAGTGCCACCACAATGGCAAGCACAATCGAACACACAACCAGAACTGATTTTTTTATATACATATTTCTTACCTCTCAGGTATATTTCTTACAAAAATGTTCATCCCTTCATTTAATGAAGGGATGAGCCTATACCATATCCTATGCAGACAAGGATATTTTATGAACTAAACTTAAAAATATTGCATCGGGTCAACTGCATTTCCGTTTATCAGAACTTCAAAATGGAGATGTGGACCTGTTGAATTTCCTGTGGAACCAACTTTTCCTATCTGCTGACCTCTTTGGACTCTTTGACCTGTTGTAACACTGTATGAACTCATATGCCCATAAAGAGTCGCTCTGCCGCCACCGTGGTCAATAATGACACAGTTGCCGTATCCTGAGTTCCAACCAGCCAATGTAACCGTACCGGCATTTGCCGCTACAATAGCCGCACCATACGCCGCACCTATATCTGTTCCGGTATGACGTTTATAAATTCCCGTCACCGGATTTTTTCTTCTTGGTGAAAAGTTTGATGTTATGTAATGACAGCTTGGAGTGGGCCAAGCAAATTCACCGCCAACATATTTAGCACCCGAGCCTGATGAGCTGAGAGAGCCGGAAATCTGTCGTCTCAAGCTTTCCATTGCAGCATCCGCTTCATCAATAATCTTCTGGTATGTAGCAGCATCCTTTTCAAGCTCTTGCATATATGCCTTTTGTTCCTGTTGTTTTTTCACCAGTGCCGCTTTTTGTGAATCAAGATTGTTCTTTGATTCTTCCTGACTTTTTTTGAGATTTGCTATTTCATCTCTTGAAGCTTCTATTTCTGCACGTACCGCTTCCATCTGGTCAAATATAACCTTATCATACTGGGAAATTTCCTTCACGATTTCAGTTTTGTCAACGAAATCACTGAAGCTTTTTGCAGAAAGTAGCATTTCAAGAAAGCTCACATCACCCTGTTCACACATAACGCGGAAACGTTCTTTGAAAATATTATATTTTTCTTCTGCCCGTTTTGTAGCAATATCCAGTTTTTCTTGCTGAATTTGAAGTTCTTTATCGGTTTCGGCAATCTTTTTATCAATAGCATCTATCTGCCCCTGAATATCGCCAGTCTCTTTTTCAAGCTTTTCCATCTCTGCAAGGGTCTTCGCACGTTTTGTCTGGTTAGAGTTAAGACTCTGCTGAGCCTTATTCTTTTTTTCCTGAGCCTGATTTATCTTTTGCTGCGCTGTATCTGCGTAAACAAATTCGACAGCCAAAGAACCTACGATGCCAAAAATAAACACCAGAGCAATAACTATTGAAACCCACTTTACTGTTTTTCTGCTCAAAACGACCCCTCCTGATTTAAACGTGTAAATGCTTTCTTATTGACAAACCGCTTCCTGTCATACCTATTCCCATTCCCATTATAAAGAAAAGCGCAATAACAATCTTTATGACCTCTGCTGATGCCAAAAGTTCAATATTTCCCATAAACTCCTGAACAGTGGGAAGCACCGAGCCATAACCAAGCATAACTATAAAGAATGCACACGCAGCCCCAACAGCGCCAATAAGCATGCCCTCAATGATAAATGGCCAGCGTATGAACCAGTTGGTCGCACCCACAAATTTCATAATATTGATTTCCTTGCGGCGTGAGAACATTCCAAGCTTTATAGTATTTGAAATAATAAACACCGAAATGAACGCCAAAATCAAAAGCAACCACACACTTACGTGCTTTATCGTATTGGTTATAGACAAAATCTGCTGTATAAGGTCCTGCCTGTTCACAACCTCCTGAACACCCTCAATCTTTGCAGCAGCTGTTGCCACCTCATTTGCCTTGGTTACATCCTCAAGCACAAGGATATAAGCATCACGTAGAGGATTGTCCTCCTCCAATGTATCAATAACTTCAGCTCGTTCCTGATAAACGCCCTCTCTGTAATTTTGGAGACGTTCCTCCTTGGTATAAAGCTGAGCCTCTTTCACATATTCAATTTCGCTAAGTGCACTGCCTATCTCACGCACGCCGTCACGGCTCATTTCGTTGGGCATATAAACATTTATTTCGCACTGCTCTTTTATTTGTTCACCAACGGCATTGAGATTCATACCAAAAAGCAGAAAAAAGCCAAACAGCACAAGGCTTGCAATCACAATACCAATGGATGCAAGGGTCAT
>JAZROR010000041.1:0-2851 GCA_045648845.1 Clostridia bacterium | reverse complement strand
GAATACAAAAAAGCAGAGCCGAAGCTCTGCTTTTCATTTTTAAATCAAGAAGCCCTTTACCAGTCACGTGAGCCATCGGCATATGTTTTATATGCGGCATAGTCTTTGTTATCAAGCTCAGTTTTCAAAGCATCAAGGTTCACATCGGAATCCAAGGTGTCAACATGCTTTGCATATTCAAAATAAGGGGTAGCAATGATTTCATCACCAATCATTGTTTCATAAGGCACGCTCACCACCAATGCTTCAAAAGAAACTATACCTTTTATCATCACAGGAATATCGAAAACCTTTTCAACATAAATAGGTTTCGCGCCGATTGCATTACTCACGAATTTGACGCCACATTTGGAAAGTCTGCCGTCTGTGGGCATTTCAAACTTCGCATAAGCAACATTTGTATAGATTTTACCATCTTCAGCCTTGTATTCGTCTTCAACTTCAACGGATGCAACTTCAATATTGCCGCTAAGGAAAACAGAAGAGATGCTGACATTGCCATTTTTTCCGCCAAGAGCAATATTAAGATAATTCTTGCCGTCAGCCTGTGCCTCAGCAACCTTATTCTTATCTACCGCAATAGTTCCGGAAACATCCGCCCCCTGCTTAACAGCAACTATAACATCGCCATTAGCAAACGGAGCCCCCGCTGTTGCAGAAGCATAAACCAATAAAGTTTCATTGTTGTCATTCGAGTTGTCTTTTATGTCAGAATTTATCATGCCGGTATCAGCATTATAACCACCGGCAAAAGAAACCGTCCCAAGCATAGCAATAGCCATAACAACCGCTACGATGCGTGACATAAGTTTGTTCATGTTTTTTGCTCCCTTCGTCTGCATAATTGCATATGGCTTGTTATTTTAAATCTCAAATGCCATCGCCAGCATTCACGTCACAAACGCCGATAAGCATCCAATTAACCTTTAAATTCTTTTATATTATATACTTTTTAAGCCCTTTTGTCAACACGAAAAATCCATTTTAGCTCATCCTTTATGCACAAAAACTATTTCTTATTTTGTGCATTTAGTCAATTTTCACCATTTTGTCTCTCCGAAATTTCGAGCCAAACCTTTGTCCGTAACTTTTCATCTCCGAATTGACACAATAAATATCCCCCCGTATAACGGGGGGGTCCTTTTCGGGCATAGCCCTAATATTACCGGCGACGCACAAGTGCGTTTTTTTGGTTGGCCTGCCAGCCGTGCAACTGCTACTTGCTACCCATAAATGGGTTGTTACAGTCATTTCCTTGGTAAATTTTATTGTGTAAAAATAGGCTCCCTTGTGTAAAGGGAGCTGTCGAACGCAGTGAGACTGAGGGATTGTCTTTTTCTGTTTATACTTTTGAAAATATTTTTACTTTCATATTTACAATCCCTCCGAGTTTGCTACGCAAACCCACCTCCCTTTACACAAGGGAGGCTTTCCTCATTAAAACTGTCTGCTAAATTGCTCATTTGAACTGTATAACGCTCTTTCTCTTATTTTATATGATTTCATTTTTGTCCATCGCTTAAGCTCTATTGAACCACGCGACTATCGCGTGGTTTTTGTTATACAAAAAAGGGGCTGTAAATAAATTCTCTAAGGGAATAGGAAAAACGTATCAGAACAAACAAACTTCACCCCTTGCTGTATATACATACAGCAAGGGGTGAAGTTTGTTTGGAGTTAGTGTGACAGGATTCGAACTCTCACTGCCTGACAACTGAAATTTTAAAAATCTTTCAGTTTGTCGGTTTTGACGGGCGTCAGCCCGCCTGCAACCTGCCGCACAGAAATATTAATTAAAATTTAAGTTGTCAGGTGCATAGCAGTTTCATATAGACAATTTCGCATGAAACAAAGTAAATTACGCAGATAATACTGACGTATTTTCAAGGAATTTACTGAAGTTACAGGTGAAATTGTCATATGAAACCAATGTTAGTTCGAGTCCTGTCACACTAACGTTCTGAACTTTTTTACATTCCCTGGTCTTTTATTATCTCTCACTATATATTTTCAGATACTTACCTGTATAAGATTCCTCACACTTCATACATTCCTCAGGTGTGCCTTCAAACACCACCGTACCGCCCTTGTCACCGCCCTCGGGACCGAGGTCGATAATATGGTCGGCTACCTTGACCACATCAAGGTTGTGTTCTATGACAACCACCGTATTGCCGGAATCTGCAAGGGTGTTGAGCACATCTATGAGCATATGCACATCTGCAGTGTGCAGACCTGTGGTAGGCTCGTCCAGTATATACATAGTACCTCCCGTACTGCGTTTGGACAGCTCCGTGGCAAGCTTTACACGTTGTGCTTCACCGCCGGACAGTGTAGTAGACGGCTGACCTATCTTTATATAGCCAAGTCCCACATCCTTGAGAGTCTGCAGTTTTCGTGCAAGTTTTGGAATGTTGGCAAAGAACTCTCCGCCCTCGTCTACTGTCATATCCAGCACCTCGGCTATGTTCTTGTCTTTATAGTGCACCTCAAGAGTTTCTCTGTTATAACGCTTACCTTTGCACACCTCGCATGGTACATATATGTCAGGAAGAAAGTGCATCTCTATCTGCAGTATTCCGTCACCACTGCAGGCTTCACATCTGCCACCCGACACATTGAAGCTGAATCTGCCCGGACCATAGCCTCTGAGCTTGGCTTCGTTGGTGTTGGCAAATACTGTTCGTATATCAGAGAACAGACCTGTATATGTGGCAGGGTTGGAACGTGGTGTTCTGCCTATAGGCGACTGGTCTATATCTATGACCTTGTCTAAGTTTTCTATACCTGTCATTTTTTTATGAGCTCCGGGCTTGGCCTTGGCTCCGTTCAGGTCGTGGCTCAGACGCTT
>JAZROR010000040.1:0-7275 GCA_045648845.1 Clostridia bacterium | reverse complement strand
TCAATTAAAACAATCTGACAATCATCCTCTGTGTGTACGCCCATAATTTTTGTACGGGTGGTCTGGGGCTTGTTTGAAACAATAGCCACCTTTTCGCCTATTATTTTGTTCATAAGTGTGGATTTTCCTGCATTTGGTCTGCCGCAGATGGCAACAAATCCTGATTTCATGGCTTTTCCCCCTTTCTCAATCTCTGCTTAAGTTCATTTCTTTCAGGATGTCTTCTTGGTATCCAAACATTTCTTCTTCATCCTCAGGTGTCATATGGTCATATCCAAGAAGGTGAAGCATAGAGTGTACCGTCAAAAACCCAACCTCACGGCTAAAGCTGTGACCATATTCCTCTGCCTGCTCGGCGGCACGTTCAAGGGAAATAACAATGTCCCCCAAAACCATTTCGCCGTCTTGGTTAAAGTCCATAAATTCCGAAAGCACGTTTCCATCTTCGTCATATTCAATCAAAGGGAAAGAAAGCACGTCTGTGGCACGGTCTAATCCCCTGTGAAGATGGTTGAGTTCTTTTATCTCGGTGTTATCGGTGAACATAACGCTGATTTCAACCTTTGTGCTAAAATCCATATAAAGAAGTGTGGCTTTTGCCGCATTTCGCACAAGGTCACGGAGGGATTTCTCTACTTTAAATTTCTTTTGGTTGTTTCTGATGGCTACTTTCATTATTTTTTCTGCCTCTTCCGTTATTTCTTTGAGCCTTTTCACGCTCAATGGTTTTTCTTTCGTATGCTTTTACAATTTTCTGAACAAGTGGGTGTCTCACAACGTCCATTTCGCTGAGGTACATAAATTCAATTCCCTCAACACCTTTGAGAACCATTTCAGCATCCCGAAGACCTGACTTTTTATCACGGGGCAGGTCTATCTGGGTGACGTCACCGGTAACCACGATTTTTGATGAAAAGCCCATACGTGTAAGGAACATTTTCATCTGTTCAGGGGTGGTGTTCTGTGCTTCGTCAAGGATGATAAAGGCGTCATCCAAAGTTCTTCCTCGCATATAGGCAAGGGGTGCAACCTCGATGAGTCCGCGCTCCACGTTTTTGTGAAAGGTTTCTCCGCCAAGCATATCCCCAAGGGCGTCATAAAGAGGGCGAAGATATGGGTCAACCTTTTCCTGCATATCGCCGGGGAGAAAACCAAGGGACTCCCCTGCTTCGACTGCGGGACGGGTGAGGATTATTTTGTTTACCTCTTTGTTTTTGAAAGCTTTCACCGCCATAGCCACCGCAAGATAGGTCTTTCCTGTACCCGCAGGACCTATGCCAAAGACGATGGAATTCTTTTCAATGGCTCCTATATAGCTTTTCTGCCCCAAAGTCTTTGCACGGATTGGAGTTCCGCGGGATGTTATACAAACACAGTCCTGACCCAAGGTTTCAAGTTCTTTTTCGTTGCCCTCGTCAATCTGGGACATAACATAACGGACCTCCTGCTCGCCGATGGGAGTGCCGTCGTGTGCCATAGCAAGAAGGCTGTTTATTGTGCGGCTTGCGGCATCAACTGCTGAGGGCTCGCCTCCTATTTTTATATTTGAACCGCGGTTTATCACCGCTACGTCATAGGTCTTTTCAATAAGACGGATGTTTTCGTCAAAATTTCCGAACAAATTTATTAAAAGGTCCATCCTTTCAACTTCGATATAACGCTCCATATTTTCTGGAATCCTTCCTTTTGTGTTGTTTGCCCTAAAAATCGGGCTTTTTCTTTTTTAAAACGCCATAAATTCTTACTCTTTATCATAATCCAAAATCTCGATTTTGTCAATCTTTCTTTGCCTTGCAATATCCTCACGGCAAAGGTATTCGGCGGTGACAGATATACGTCTTTCTCCCGCCTCCTGCCAGGTGACTTTTTTGTCTAAGATTTGGGCATCTTTGGGAATTTCGGCATCAAGGAGGGCGAAAAGCTCTTTTTCTGCAAAAGCAATGGTCTCATCCTGTGTTCGCTCCCGTTTTTTGGGGGTGTACTCGGTGAAGCTCTCGGTTTTCACAAATGCTGAGGGCAAAAAGGTCAGGGGAGAGGTGTATTCGGTCAAGGTTTCTTCTTTGTCATAGTGAGGAAAGGGACTCTTTTTTTTATTGAAAAGAGAAAATCTTTTCCCAAGGAGTGAAAGAGTATAGCGGTTTTTTGTTTTTCCTGAATATATTTTTTCTATAAAGTCAAGGGAATATTCCCCGCCTTTTTTGTAAGAGGTTTCGGCAAAAATTTCTCCAAAGGAGTGAACATACCGCATCCCCACCTTTTCGCTGTCCATAAGTCCGCTTACCAAAAGGTCGCCCTCCGTCACGAATTGGTTGACTTTCACCATGGTCTGACCGTTTTTAACTTCAAGGAGAAGAATTGTTCCGTCACGGTTTGCCACTATGTCGCAGGGGACATCAGTATCCTCAAGACGTTTTGTGTCAAGGCGTTCTTTCACTTCGATATAAGCCCGTGAGCCTTTTATGCTGACACCAATCCACGAAAGGTCGTCAAGGCTTATCATCATCTGATTTTTCACCATTTCGCTGTCAATTTTTTTAACCGATGCACCGTAGTGTATTCCGAAATTCTTAAGATTTTTTTCGATTTCTTCGGTGGGAATACGGGTGTTTCCCGAAATGCTGATGCCC
The DNA here is from genome assembly GCA_045648845.1 of Clostridia bacterium. Lineage (GTDB taxonomy): Bacteria > Bacillota > Clostridia > Monoglobales > Monoglobaceae > SIG440. The sequence goes on along the minus strand of JAZROR010000040.1, from coordinate 4,648 downwards.
ATAATATGTGACGACAAATACCACAGTACAGCCAAAAACAGAAAAATGCCAAGAAAAGCGGTTTTGCGGTGGCGATAACGGTGGAAAATGAAAGGAAGTCCGTGACGGCGCGTAATTTTCACCGAGGTACGTGTCTTTTTTGCTATGGGACGAAGAAACCGAAAACCTTTTATACTTATGCAGGCAGAAATTCGGTGTTTCCCACGGCGTTTAATGTCCCACAGATAAATTCCCCGACGCATACAGACGTTTAAGAATCTTTCGGTGAAGAGTCCGTCTGCATAAATTTCCACATAGCCACGCAAAAAACCGATTATTTTTTCAATGGACATAAAGAAATCAGCCCTCCCTCAAAAACTCCATTTTTTCGATTTCGCCTGAAACAAAGAGCATTTCACGACTGATGCTTTTTATTTCAAGACTCTTTCCCGAAAGCTTCAGGGGAAAAGGCTCTGCGTCAAGAACGATAAGGGCCTCTGTGTAATCGGATATGCTTTTATAGTTTTCAATTACTGCCTCGCGGTTTCCAATGAACACGATTTTGGGAACGTCCAGAATGATTTCCTTTGATGCGTCAAAACCGTCAGCCATTTTTTCCTTGAAGGTGGGTTTTGTTTCTTCACGTTGTTTTCTTTTTTTCAATCTTGTCACCTCAAAAAGCCAAATTTCCGTTTTTAAAGTTTATGCCTAAAGACGACTGTTGATGAATATTATATTAGAAGAAAGGAGCATAGCCCTCATGCAAAAAACTATCCACAAACCCCTTAAATGCTTGCTTGCTGCACTCACCCTTTATCTCACGGTCTTTCTTGTTATAGAGCCTGAGAGGTGTCTTGGGGCGGCAAAGGAGGCTTTTTCTTTGTGCCAAAGCAGTATTATCCCGTCGTTTTTGCCGTTTTTTGTGTGTAGCGGACTTCTTTCGGCTTTGGGATTTTCCCACCTTTGCAGTGTTTTTTTGTCACCTGTTATGCGGCCGCTGTTTCATCTTCCGGGCTCTTCTGCTCTTGCCTTTTTCCTTGGCCTGATTAGTGGTTATCCAATGGGGGCAGTTGTTGCGGCAGACCTTTATGAAAGGGGCGAGTGTACCAAGCCTGAGGCAGAAAGAATGACTGCTTTTTGTAACAATTCAGGTCCCATTTTTGTCCTTGGTGTGGTAGGCGGCAGATACTTACAAAGTGAGACTTTGGGGTGGTATCTTTACATAGCTCATATTCTTGCAGCTCTTATTGTGGGGATTTTGTTCAGACTTTACAGGGGAAAAGAAGAAAGAAAAAATCTTCTTCCATCTCACAATGCATTGAAAAAAGAAAATGTGGCATTTTCTTTGGGAAGCGTAATAGACAGCTCGGTATTTTCTGTCCTGAAAATCTGCGGCTTTGTGATATTTTTTGCGGTGGTGGCAAGTGCCTTGCCAAAGGGACGAAATCTATCGATTCTTTATCCAATAGTTGAAATAACGGGCGGACTTAATTTGCTTTGCGGCACGGATATGGATTTTGTGACAAAGCTTTCACTGGTTTCGTTTTTTCTTGCGTTTTCAGGCCTTTCGGTAGTGTTTCAGGTTTCGTCAATAATTGCACCCAAAGGGCTTTCTATTCTGCCGTATCTTTTGGGAAAATTGCTTCAGGGAGGTTTTGCGGCAGTTATTATCCGTATATTGCTGTGGCTCTTCCCCGTGGACGCAGATGTTTTTTTACCTGATTTTGTGCCCTATCATCCCGCTGTTTCGCCGTTGGGGACCTTTTTTACGTCAGTAATTTTGATACTTTTATGTATGCTTTTGCTGGCAGTTTCAATGCTTGTTGCGGATTTTTTTGAGAAACGGAACAGCTCAGCGGGAAAACAAAAAGCATCTTAACAATAACCCTTGACTTATAACAGGAAAAATGGTACAATACTATGATATAATGAATGAATTATGCGATGTTCGAGATTTGGACATCGGAAATTATAACAAGAAAGGCATCTGTAACTTATGAAAAAAATGGGATTAAATGAAATAAGAGAAAAATATCTTTCGTTTTTTGAGTCAAAGGACTGTCTCAGACTTGACAGTTTTTCACTTGTGCCGAAAAACGATGCAAGCTTACTTCTTATCAATTCAGGTATGGCACCTATGAAAAAGTGGTTTACCGGTGCGGAAATTCCTCCAAGAAAGAGAGTTACCACCTGCCAGAAGTGTATCAGAACTCCTGACATTGAATGTGTGGGAAAAACTGCAAGACACGGCACTTTCTTTGAAATGCTGGGAAACTTTTCGTTTGGGGATTACTTCAAGCACGAAGCAATCAGCTGGGCGTGGGAATTTCTTACCAAGGTTATGGAAATTCCCGAGGATATTCTTTGGATTACTGTTTATGAAGAGGACGACGAGGCAAGGGATATCTGGGTGAACGAAATAGGTGTTTCTCCTGAGCGTGTTGTGAAAATGGGCAAGGAGGACAACTTCTGGGAACACGGCACAGGCCCCTGCGGTCCCTGTTCTGAAATTCACGTTGACCGTGGCGCTGACTGGGGTTGCGGAAAGCCCGACTGCAAGCTGGGCTGTGACTGTGACCGCTTTATGGAAGTGTGGAACTTGGTGTTCACACAGTTTGACAAGGACGAGGATGGAAACTATAACCGTCTGGCAAACCCCAACATTGACACGGGCATGGGTCTTGAGAGATTGGCTTGTATTATGCAGGGTGTGGGAAATCTCTTTGAGGTTGACACTGTTCAGAACACAATGAAGCACATCTGCCGTATTGCAGGAGTGGATTATAAGGACGATGAAAAGACGGACGTTTCACTCCGTGTTATCACCGACCACATAAGAAGCACAGTTATGATGGTTTCTGACGGCGTTATTCCCTCAAACGAGGGACGCGGTTATGTCCTGAGACGTCTTCTCCGCCGTGCTGCCCGTCACGGAAGACTCCTTGGAATCAAGGGCGAGTTCCTTTATACTGTTGCAGACACTGTTATTGATGAGTCAAAGAGTGCATATCCTGAGCTTGACGAAAAGCGTGAATATATCAAAAAAGTTGTAAAAATTGAAGAAGAAAAGTTTTCAAAGACCATTGAAGACGGACTTTCAATTCTTAACACATATATTGAAGAAACAAAGAAAAACGGCAAGACAGTTCTTGCAGGCGAGGATGCATTCAAACTCAACGATACCTATGGTTTCCCCATTGATTTGACAGTTGAAATCTGTGAGGAACAGGGATTAACTGTTGACCGTGAGGGTTTTGATGCGGCTCTCAAAACGCAGAAAGAAACCGCACGAAAGAACCGCAAGGACGGCTCCAGCTGGGACGATGACAGTGCGGTAAATATTAAGGCAGAGGCTACAAGCTTTGTTGGTTATGATTCACTTACTGCAGAGAGCGAAATTGTGGGAATAGTGTCAGAAAATGCAGAAGTAGACGCAATCGGCGCAGGCGATGAGGGGATCATTATCGTGAAAGATTCACCTTTCTACGCTGAGATGGGCGGACAGGCAGGCGACACAGGATGTATTGAAACTGCAAACGGAAGAGCAAAGGTTGTTGACACAAAGAAAAACGGCGATGGAGTTTATTTCCACATTGTAAAGGTTGAGGAAGGCTCAATGTCAAAGGGCGATAAGGCAACCCTTTCGGTTTGCAAAAAGAACCGAATGGCAATTTGCCGCAACCATTCAACCACACATCTTCTTCACAAGGCGCTGAAAGAGGTTCTTGGCACACACGTGGCACAGGCTGGCTCTGAGGTTACAGCAAAGCGTCTCCGTTTCGACTTTTCACACTTTGAGGCGATGACAACTGATGAAATCAAAGCTGTTGAAGAAAAGGTTAACGAGGCAATTCTTGAAGCTCTTCCAATCACTGTTGAGGAGCTTGCTATTGATGAAGCGAAAAAGCTTGGAGCGACAGCACAGTTCGGTGAAAAATATGGCGATACCGTAAGGGTTGTTTCAATGGGAGACTATTCAATCGAGTTCTGTGGCGGAACACACCTTTCAAACACTGCTGAGGCAGGTCTTTTCAAAATCCTTTCTGAAAGCGGTGTTGCTGCGGGCGTAAGAAGAATTGAAGCGGTAACAGGCATTGGTGTTTATGAACAACTGCTTGATGCGAAAGAGACCATCGTCAAGGTTGCAGATATTATTAAAGGCAGTGTCCACGACATTGAAGCAAAGGCTCAGGCAATGATGGACGAAAATAAGAACTTAAAGCGTGAGCTTGAAAGCATAAAGGCAAAAATGGCAAATAGCGGCCTTGATGACCTTTTGAGCGGTGCCGAAGAGGTTAAGGGCATAAAGGTTATCACAAAGCGTCTTGGCGACGGACTTGATATGAATGCTCTCCGCACGGCAGGGGACAACCTCAAGGAAAAGGCTGGATGTGCTGTGATTGTTCTGGCATCTGCTGCTGACGGCAAGGTTAACATTGTGGCTATGTCAACACCCGATGCTGTAAAATCGGGCGCACACGCAGGAAACATAATCCGTGAGGTTGCAAAGATTTGCGGCGGCGGTGGCGGCGGAAAACCCGACAGCGCTCAGGCAGGCGGCAAGGATGCGTCAAAGATTGAAGAGGCACTGTCGGTGGTAAAAACCTTGATTTAAGGAGGAAAACAAAATGACAGATTGTCTTTTTTGTAAAATAATAGACGGACAAAT
>JAZROR010000039.1:0-5815 GCA_045648845.1 Clostridia bacterium | reverse complement strand
CTTATTCTTGGCTGTACCCATTATCCCCTCTTGAAATCGGTGATTGGTGAAGTTATGGGGAAAGATGTGACGCTGATTGATTCAGGGGCGGTGGCAGCACGTGCTGCATATGACTTCTTAAATGAAAAAAATCTGTTAAATGAGGATGGAAAAAACGGAGCATACCGATATTTTGTCAGTGACTCGATTGAAGATTTTTCGACTTTGGGAAGTATGTTTTTGGACAGACCAATCAAAGAAAACGTTGAAAAAATAGACATTGAAGGGTTTTGATATAATGGAAAATAATGCAATGATTCTTCTCAAAACTTTGCAAAGTGCAGAGGGCGAGGAAGAAACAAATGAAATAGAGCTTCAGACAAAAGGGAAGTTTGCAAAGAGAAACGGCAAATTCTATATTGTCTATGAAGAAAGTGAGCTTACGGGTTTTGAAAATACAACCACCACAATTAAGGTGGAAGAAAACAGCGTCAGTATGATGCGTCACGGAAAATACAATACCAAAATGGAATTCCGGCTTGGTGAAAAGTCTTTATGCAATTATCAGACGCCATATGGGGCGATTCCGGTGGGAGTCAATCCGGTATTGATTGAAAACAACCTTGGTGCTGACGGTGGAAGTATCAAGCTTGAATATATCCTTGATATAGATAACTGTGATTATCTTGTGAACAAGCTTAATCTCACGGTTACCAAAAATTTAGCATAAACCAATGAAAATATTCCCCAAAAAATTCGGGGCAGAATGGAGAACAAAATGAGCATTATAGAAAATTCAAAGAAAAAAATCGGACAAGCAGTGGTTGAGGCATTTAATAAAGCGGCGGCAAGAGGTGCATTCAATGTTCCTGAGGGACTCAAGATAGAAGAAAAAATTCAGCTTGAAATCCCCAAGGATGAACAGCACGGAGACTTTGCTTGCAATGTGGCGATGATGCTTGCAAAAGAACTGAGACTTCCCCCAAGAAAAATTGCCGAAGAGATTGTAGCTGAAATAGAAAAGAATGACGAAATTGAAAAGGTTGAGGTTGCAGGTGCCGGCTTTATAAATTTCTCTTTGTCAAATGCAAGACTTTATAATGTTCTTCGTGAAATTGAAGAGCAGGGCGAGAACTATGGAAAGATAGATATGGGCAAGGGCAAAAAAGTTATGGTTGAGTTTGTAAGTGCAAACCCAACAGGGCCTATGCATATGGGCAATGCCCGTGGTGGTGCTCTTGGTGACTGTATGGCAAGCGTATTGGAATATGCGGGCTATGATGTTACCCGTGAATTTTATGTGAACGATGCGGGAAACCAAATCGAAAAATTTGGCAAATCCCTTGAGGCAAGATATATTCAGGCAATAAAAGGTGAGGATGCGGTGGAATTTCCCGAAGACGGATATCACGGCGATGACATAAAGGAACATGCTAAAAAATTTATTGAAATCGAGGGGGACAAGTATATTAATGCATCCTCTGAAGAGAGAAAAGCGGCGCTTGTCGCTTATGCTCTTGAAAAGAATGTGGCATCCTTAAAAACCGACCTCGAAAAATACAGAATCTATTATGATGTATGGTTCAGAGAAAGTGTGCTTCATAAGGAGGGCAAGGTCAAGGAGGCTATTGACCGCTTGACTAAGGCTGGCTATACCTACGAAGAAGACGGTGCTGTGTGGATAAACTGCGAAAAAATGGGACTTGAAAAGAACGAGGTTCTTGTTCGAAACAATGGTATTCCCACGTATTTTGCGGCAGATATTGCATACCACATCAACAAAATCGAAACCCGCGGGTTTGACCTTTGTATTGATGTCTGGGGTGCTGACCACCATGGACATATTGCCAGAATGAAAGCGGCACTCAAAGCTGTTGGCATTGACCCTGACAAGTTTGAGGTTTCAATTATGCAGCTTGTACGTCTTACTCAGGGCGGCGAGGCTGTGAGAATGTCAAAGCGTACCGGAAAAGCGATTACACTTACTGATCTTCTTGATGATGTTTCTGTTGATGCGGCAAGATTTTTGTTCAATATGAGAATGGCAGGCAGTCACCTTGATTTTGACCTTGACTTGGCTGTTAAGCAGGAAAGTGAAAACCCGGTATTTTATGTTCAGTATGCTCACGCAAGAATTTGCAGCATAATAAGACTTCTGGAGGCAGAGGGTATTGGTGTTAAGCCTATGGCAGATATTTCACCTGAACTTTTAAAAGAAAAAGAGGAAATTGCACTCCTCAAAAAGCTATGCGATTTGCCCGAGGAAATCCGTGCTGCAGCAGAGACTCGCGAGCCTGCAAAAATCACCAGATATGTCATTGACCTTGCGTCAGCTTTCCATACTTTCTACAATGCATGTCGCGTAAAAGTGGAAGATGAAGATTTGATGAATGCACGTCTCAAGATTGTTGACAGTGTAAGAATTGTGATTTCGGGCGTTCTTAAGATGCTTAAAATTGAAGCCCCTGAAAAAATGTAAAGCCGGAGGAGTTGATTCAGGTGAAAAAGATTACAAAGAATTTGACAGCGATATGTTTGTCGTGTATGTTGGTGCTTTCCTGCGTGCAAATATCTGCTCAGGAAGAAAAGGCGCCTACCTATGCTGAAATTATTGAAAACACAGCGCAGAACATTTCGGTTTTTGGCAGATATGATGGTCTTTTCGAGGATGATTTGTATGTAAAGGCTCTCGAAGAACTGATAGGCGATGACCATGCACTTTACGAAAAAGCTATGCGCACAATGGTTGAATCGGTGGACGAAAATTCTGCTTATTATACAAAAGAAGAAGCAAAAGCCCTTATGGAAGATTTGGGTGAAGAGATTGTAGGGATAGGTGTAAATATCTTGTCCGACAATGGAAATCTCATTGTTTCAAGCCCTATCCCGGGTTCTCCGGCTGAAAGAGCGGGGATAAAGTCAGGGGATATAATAATCGGCGCTGATAACATTGATTTGAGAGATGTAGAGTTTGAAACAGCAGTCAATTATATTCGCGGACAAGAAGGCTCAACGGTGAAAATTAAGGTTTTGCGTTCGGGATTTTCTGACCCCATTGTTTTCAGCGTTGTGCGTGAAACTGTTGTAGCACCTGCTACAGACCTTGAAATATTGGAAGAGGAAGGCAAGAAAGCCGCAAAGATTTCGATTTATTCATTTACTGAAAACGTGGCAAAGGAATTTGCAGAAATAATGAAAGAGGTTGATGAAAAAGGTATCAAAAATATAGTGATTGACCTCAGAAACAATGGCGGTGGCTATCTTGACCAGGCTGTTTTGATAGCTGATATGTTTCTTGAAGAAGGACAATTGATTACAACAGAAGACCATAAAGTGGACCTTTTGGACAAGGTTTATAAAGCTACCGGAAAGAAAACGGATTATAACATTGCTGTCCTCACAAACGGAATGAGTGCAAGTGCATCAGAAGTTCTTACTGCAGCACTTAAAGAGAATGGTGCGGCAAGGGTAGTAGGTGAAAAAACCTATGGCAAAGGCACTGTTCAGTCTCTCAGGGCACTGAGTGACGGGGCGATGATAAAGTTTACTGTTGCGTATTACCTGACACCACTCGGAAACAATATTCACAAAATGGGGATTGTGCCTGATGTGCAGGTGAAAAATTCTTCAAAGCCCGTTGATATGTCAAAGTATGACTTTTTCAATCTTAATAAGGTATACAAAGTAGGAGACAAGGGCGAAGAAGTGAAAATGGCAAAGGAAATGCTTGAGCTTTTGGGACTCTTTATGGGCGAAATAAATGACGTCTATGATGAAAATCTAAAAATTGCAGTTCGCAATTTCCAGCAGGCAAAACAGCTCTTCCCTTATGGAGTTCTTGATATAACAACACAAATGAATTTATATGATACACTAAGAACCGCTGAGGTCGAAAATGATGACCAACTGGCAGCGGCACTTAGAGGATTTTAAGACAGAAAGGATTTGATAAAATGAGTGAAAATTGCACACACGATTGCTCAACTTGCGGTGAAAACTGCAGCTCAAGAAAGGAAGAACAAAGCTTTCTTGCTCCCTGCAACTCAATGAGCAACGTCAAAAAAGTTATTGGAATAGTAAGCGGAAAGGGCGGAGTAGGCAAGTCTCTTGTTACCTCGCTTATGGCGGCAGGCGTACAAAGAGAGGGATACCGCACAGCAATTTTGGATGCAGATATCACGGGGCCATCCATCCCCAAACTTTTTGGTATAAATTCAAAGGCTGAGGGCACAGAATATGGCATTTTGCCAAAGGTCAGCCGTGGCGGCACAAAAATTATGTCAATAAATCTTCTTCTTGAAAATGACACCGACCCGGTTGTCTGGCGTGGACCAGTTATCGGCGGAACAGTGAAACAGTTCTGGACCGATGTTTTGTGGGAGGATGTTGACTGTATGTTTGTGGATATGCCCCCCGGAACGGGCGATGTTCCCCTGACAGTTTTTCAGTCTCTTCCCGTTGACGGAATAATTGTTGTTACATCACCTCAGGAGCTTGTTTCAATGATTGTTGAAAAGGCTGTGAATATGGCAAAGATGATGAATATTCCCATCCTTGGATTAGTTGAAAATATGAGCTATGTAGAATGCCCCAACTGCTCAGAAAAAATCAGTATCTTTGGCGAGAGCAAAATTGACGAGGTTTCAAAAAATGCAGGACTTAAGGCTCTTGGAAAAATACCTATGAAAGCAGAAATTGCATCAAGATGTGATAGAGGTCAGGTTGAGGCTATTGACAGTACGCCATATCTTAAAAATGCTATTGATGCAGTAAAAGAAATTATAAATTTTTAAAAGAGGAAAGTTATGTTTTTATCAGATAAATGGAAGGATTACGAACTTCTTGACACAAGCCGTGGCGAAAAGCTTGAACGCTGGGGGAATATTGTTTTGAGGCGTCCTGACCCACAAATCGTGTGGGACACAGAGGGCGAAAAGGCAAACAAAATCTGGCGCGAGGCTGATGCACACTATATCCGCAGCAACACGGGCGGAGGTCATTGGGAAAGCCGAAAGGGGATGCCTGAAAGTTGGACTGTTAATTATGGAAAGCTTAAGTTCGGCATCAAAATGATGGGCTTTAAGCACACAGGTCTCTTCCCTGAACAAGCCACAAACTGGGACTGGTTTTCGGATATTATAAGAAAATCAGGCCGCGAGAACCTGAATGTACTCAACCTTTTTGCATATACCGGCGGTGCTACCATGGCGGCAGCATCTGCGGGGGCTTCGGTTTGTCATGTGGATGCGTCAAAGGGTATGGTTGCATGGGCAAAGGAAAACGCGGTGCTGTCAGGACTTGAAAACCGTCCTATCAGGTACATTGTTGATGATGTAAAGAAATTTACCGAGCGTGAAATCAGACGCGGAAGAAAATATGATGCAGTGATTATGGATCCGCCATCTTATGGCAGAGGTCCGTCAGGCGAGGTCTGGAAAATTGAAGACGAGCTTTTTGACCTTGTAAAGCTTTGCATGGAGGTTTTGTCGGACAATCCATTGTTCTTCCTGATAAACTCATATACAACAGGGCTTTCGGGCGGAGTTCTTGAAAATATCTATAAGATGACCCTTAAGAAAAAGTTTGGCGGAAATTCTGCCGTCGATGAAGTTGGTCTTCCGGTGACAAAGAACGGACTTGTTCTTCCTTGCGGATATTCGGGACGTTGGTGGAAATAAAAGACATCTGTAAAAATGAAGGTGAAACTTTTGGACAAAACAGAAAAGAATACAGATACAATTATTGAAATAAAAGATTTGGAATTTTCCTATGATGATACTGATGCCAGTGAAACCGATGCGGTTTTAAAGGGCATAAATTTGTGTGTCAAAAAAGG
>JAZROR010000038.1:0-36449 GCA_045648845.1 Clostridia bacterium | reverse complement strand
TGAAGATTTACACAAGCTTCCGTTTTCATACAAGCAGGATTTGAGAGATTATTATCCCTATGGTCTTTTTGCTGTGCCTATGAAAGATATAAGGCGAGTTCACGCATCATCAGGAACAACCGGCAAGCAAATTGTGGTTGGTTATACAGATAATGACCTCAGTATGTGGGCTGATTGTTTTGCAAGAATGCTTATTGCAACCGGTGCGGATGAAAACTCTTTTGTTCACGTGGGCTATGGACTTGGACTTTTTACGGGCGGTTTCGGTGCTCATGATGGTGCTGTAAGAATAGGTGCCACAGCTATCCCGATTTCAGCAGGTAATACACAAAGACAAATCCAGACTATGATTGATTTTGGCGCAACAGTTCTTTGCTGCACTCCGTCTTATGCAATGTATCTTGGCGAAACTATTGAAGAAATGGGCGTTAAGGACCAACTTAAGCTGAAAGCGGGTATCTTTGGTGCAGAACCATGGACCGAGGAGATGCGTGTGCAAATTGAAGAAAAATTGGGACTTAAAGCTTATGATATTTATGGACTTTCTGAAATTATGGGTCCCGGTGTTTCTTATGAATGTGAATATCAGTGCGGTATGCACGTTTGTGAAGATAACTTTATCCCTGAAATTATTGACCCTGACACAGGCGAGGTTCTTCCTGAGGGTGAATGGGGTGAACTTGTATTCACCACAATCACAAAGGAGGGCTTCCCGCTTATCAGGTACAGAACACGTGATATTTGTTCTCTCAACTATGAACCCTGTAAGTGTGGCAGAACCCACGTGAGAATGAATAAACCTCAGGGCAGAACAGATGATATGCTCATCATCCGTGGTGTCAACGTATTCCCGTCACAGATTGAAGAAGTTCTCTTGAAAATTGGCGGCGATATTACACCAAACTATCAGATTATTGTTGATAGAGAGAATAATACCGATACATTCCAGGTTAACGTTGAAATGAGTGAAGAACTTTTCTCTGACGGAATCAAGACAATTCAAAAAGTTGAAAGACAAATTTCTGACAGCCTCAGAAGTACATTGGGAATTGGGCCAAAGGTTAGCCTTGTTAACCCCAAATCAATAGAACGCAGCGAAGGTAAGGCAAAACGTGTTATTGACAAGCGTAAGCTTAAATAATTGAAAGGAGAGATTTTATGTTTATAAAGCAGCTTTCGATTTTTGTTGAAAATAAGGTTGGTAGATTGCAGAGTATAATAAATGCTCTTGGCGAAAATGACATAAACATCAGCGCACTTTCCATTGCTGATACCACTGATTTTGGTATTCTTCGCATTATAGTGGATAATCCTGATAAGGCAAAGCTTGTGCTCAAAGGTCTGGGTGTTATTTCCAAAACAACGGAGGTTGTTGCGGTATACATTGATGACCGAAGCGGCGGTCTTGCGGCTGTTCTCAATTTGGTATCGGATGCAGGGATTGGCATTGAATATATGTATGCATTCCTTGGCAGAACAGAGGGAAAGGCACTTATGGTTTTAAAAGCCGATGACGAGGTTAAACTTGAAAAGGTTTTAACAGAAAATGGCATTGGACTTGCAAAACCCGAAGAAATTTAATCAATAAAAAATCAGCTGCAAATATTTGCAGCTGATTTGGTTTTTTATCAAAGCGGCATATTATAATATACTTTTCAGATAAGCAGTGGGGGATAGGCCTACTGCTTTTTTGAATGATCTGGAAAAAGTGTGAATTGAGGAAAAACCAAGCATATCTGAAATTTGACTGACAGAGTTGTTGGTTTCTCTCAAAAGTTTTTTTGCTTCCTTGACTTTTAAAGAGGAATAATAATCCATAGGACTCATAGCCGTGTTTTCACGGAAAATTTTGCACAGCTGTGTTTTTCCAAGGAGAAAGTGCTTGCATAGTTGTTCGAGAGAAATATTTGAATAAATATTTGCTTTTAAGTGCTCGCAAATCAGTTCTGCCAATGAGTTGTTGGCTATATCACGCGAAGTTTTTCCGGCAAGCATTGTTTCACCCAAGGCACTCTCGTTACGGATAAGGTGAATAAGAAGTTCGGTAAAATAACACCCAAGCAACTGAGAGGAACCAAAAATACCGGGCAAAAAACGAAGAGAACTTTTGTCTTCATAGTCACTGGGAATTTCGCCAATGGCGTTTTTTGCCTCTGCAAGAAAAAGGGAAAGGAGAGTGCGGGAGGTTTTGTCCAGTGAAAATGTTTTATTTTTTAGTGAATTCATCATATTGCTGTCCACTGTGAAGGAAACTACAAGAAGATTGCTTGCTGCACAGTTGTCTGAAATGTGGGCGTGCATTTCCATGGGCTCGTGAAAAATTGCCTGACCTTGATTTAATGTGCAGCCAATGCCGTTGGTAATGGCATTTATGCTGCCGCTGTCAACATAAACCATTTCCCAGAAGTTGTGTTTTTCGGGAGCGTGAGAAAAATTTTTACTAAATTCAAAATAATAAATACTGTTAAATCCTTGTATCTCAAGGTCTTTTTTTATGGGTTGCATTTTAAACATAAAAACACCTCTGCGAACAAAATGCTAAAAAATGTGGAAATGCTGCTAAAGACATCCACTGGTTAATATTATATAATAAAAATAGCGAAAAATCAAGAAAAACTATGTTTAGGAGGGAAATTTTAAAATGAATGTACTTGCGATTGGTTGTCATCCCGATGACATTGAAATTTCATGCAGCGGAACACTTGCAAAATGTGTGAAGCGTGGTGACAAGGTTACTGTGTGCCATGTGGCAAATGGAAATATGGGACACGAAATTATTCCGTCAGACGAGCTTAGAGTTATGCGAATAGGAGAAGCAAAGAAAGCTGGTTCACTTGCGGGAATTGAGGTTGTGACTCTTGATATTGGAGACTTGCTCCCCAACGGCAGCGATATAAAGCAGCGTGATGCTGTGGTGGAACTTATCATAAAGGTTCAGCCTGATTTCATTATAACGCACAGCCCTAACGACTATATGCCTGACCACAGAGAGGTTTCAAAGCTTGTTTTTGATGCATCATTTGCGGCAAGCGTTCCTCAGTACGGCCCAAGTGGTAAGGCTGCTGTTGTTCCCATTTATTATATGGACAATTTGGCAGGGCTCAATTTTAATCCTACAGAATATGTGGATATAACAGATGAAATTGACCTCAAAATAGAAATGCTTGAATGTCACGAAAGTCAGCTTAAATGGATGCGTGACCACGACAATATTGACTTTGCTGATTTTGTAAGAACATGTTCAAAGTTCCGCGGTCTTCAGTGCGGAGCGCCTTATGCTGAAGCGTTTACACAAGAGATGGCTTGGCCTAAAGTTGTGACAAGGAGGTTGTTACCATGAAAAAAATAGCATGTGTTGGAATTTTGGTTGCTGACGTAATGGTGGAAACTGTTGAGCGTTATCCTGAAAAAGGTGTGCTTGAACCTGTTAAAGCTATTACCATGCACAACGGCGGAAACGCTATGACTGCATCAATCAATACCAAAAAGCTGGGTGCAGAATCTTATATGGTGGGTATGGTAGGTGCTGATATGTTTGGTCAGTTTCTGAAAAGCCGTCTTGACGAAGCAGGTGTAAACACTCAAGGACTCAAGATAAGCGACAAAGCCCAGACATCTGCATCGGTTCTTATGATTGATAAGAATGCTGAACGTTCTTTCTTTCACTGCACAGGCACAAATGCGGTTTTTGATGAGAGCGATATTGATTACAGCATTATCGAAAAGTGCGATATGGTGTTTGTTACCGGTTCGTTCCTTATGGACACGTTTGATGGTGAGGGTACTATGAAGTTCCTCAAGAAATGCAAGGAAATGGGAAAAACCACATTTCTTGATGTTTGCTGGGATGCGAAAGGTCAGTGGGGAAAACTCCTTGATATGTCAATGCCTTACATAGATTATCTTATGCCAAGTATTGATGAAGCGGTGTGCATTGCAGGAAAAGAAGACCCAGATGAAATCGCTGATGTTTTTGTTTCAAAGGGTGCAAAGAATGTTGTTATAAAGCTTGGCTCAAAGGGTAGCTATCTCAGAAAGGATGGCGAAACAAAGGGGCAGGTGTTCAAGCCTTTTTACATTGAAAATCCGGTTGATACAACCGGCGCAGGTGACAGCTTCTGCTCAGGATTTCTTGCAGCTTATGCGGCAGGTAAAACTCCAGAGGAGTGTATGGTGTTTGCAAACGCTGTTGGTGCGCATTGCGTTATGGCAGTTGGTGCAACTACTGGTATAAAACCCTTTGAAGATATTATGAAATTTATTGAGGAAAGAAAATAATTGTGCCTGTGGCATAAAATATAAAATTCAGGAGGAAAATAATTATGGATTTTTTAAGTACAGTAAAAGGTAGTTTGCTGGAAAATTTCTATCCCAAGGGCTGGGATATGAAAAAGATTGACGAATGCTGTGAAAAGGGCGTGGCTCGTGAAGATTTCTGGCACAAAGATTTTAGTCCCGTAGAATGTGACAATATCTATGAATTTGACACTCTTATGGGTCATGAAATCGCACTCAAAATCAAGGAAGCACGTGACAGAGGCGAAAAGCTTGCTATGATTCTTCCCGTGGGTCCTATGGGAATGTACAAATGGGCAGTATACTTCCTTAATGAATGGAAAGTAAACTGTGACCACGTTTACACATTCAATATGGATGAATGGGCAGACAGCGAAGGAAATACACTTTCAAACGACAATCCTGCTTCATTTGAATACAGCATGAAACAGGCTTTCTTTGATAAGCTTGACAAAACAATTCCCCCAAGTCAGCGTAACTTTGCTACAAAGGAAAATCTTCCTACATACCCCGAAAAGATTGCCGCTCTCAAAGCAGAGGGCGCAAAGCTTGTTCTGGTATTCGGTATCGGAAGAATGTGCCACATCGCTTTCTGGGAACCCCAGTTTGCTGACGAATTTGCATCAGTTGAAGAATGGAAGAAGCAGTGCTATAGAATTGGTGCGAAGCTCCATCCTCTCACAATCGAACAGAATGCAATCACAAGCTTCAAGAGTCGTACAACATTGGTACCTTGCAGTGCCAACACAATAGGCCCAGGTCTCTTCCTTCAGGCAGACACCATTATTGGCGGATGTGATGGTGCTCTCAGTAGAGGTATGGGATGGCAGGGAATGAGTTTCCTTACAACTCTCCATTATGGTCCTGATATGAACATCACTTCAACATTTATGCCTACACTTCCAGGCAAGCTCTTCTATCTTAAAGAACTTGCAGGCCCGTTGGTTGCTGAATGTAACTAATTTTAAGAATTAACCAAAAAATCAAGGATTATCTTGTATAGTCCTTGATTTTTCTTTTGTATGCAATGAAAAATCCTCTTTTGTAGGTGGAATATTTGTTGAACTGGACGGGGAAATATGATAAAATATAAAAAATTATTGAAAAAGGACAGAAAAAATGAAGAAGTTTGATGGAATACTTTTTGTAACAGACCTTGATGGGACATTGCTAAAGAATGATAATACCATATCAAAAGAGAATATTGAGGCTATTGAATATTTTAAGTCTGAGGGCGGAAAGTTTACTTTTATCACCGGCAGACTTCCCATAGCATCAAGAAGAGCGATAAATCTTGTAAATCCGAACGCCCCTTGTGGATGCATAAACGGCGGTAGCATATTCGACCACGAAAAAAATGTGATTCTGCGGTCAGTAAATCTTTCAAGAGATGCACTGGAACTGGTTGAATACGTGGATAAGAATTTGCCTGATATGGGAATTGAAGTGAATGCTCACGATAAAATATATTTCTGCAAAAAAAGTGTTGCTACCGAAAAACATCGTATGAGAGAAAATCATCCTGACTTGACTGCCCATTATTATGATGTAACCGACCCTATTGCGAAAATCCTTTTTGCCCACGAGGATGAAAAGCTTGTTGAAAAGCTTATGGAAATGCTTGGGAAACACCTAAAAGCAGAGGAGTTTGAGTTTGTACGTTCCGCAACGGAATACTATGAGGTTTTACCAAAGGGCATCAACAAAGGCAGGGCTGTTCTTGATATTGCAGACTTGCTCGGGATAGATTCTAAGAAAACCATTGCGGCAGGCGATAATGATAACGATGCACCGATGCTGTCAATGGCTGGATTGGGCGTGGCAGTTGAAAATGCATCGGATACGGCCAAAAAGGCTGCTGATTATATAACTGTTAGCAACGAAGAACACGCCATAGCAAAAATTATCGAAAAACTTGACAATGGAGAAATTTCGGTTTGATTTAAAACAAAAATTTCCACATATAAAATTTTCCCTTATGCAAAAAATAGCATGGGGGATGATAAAATGGAAGAGAAAAACAAAAAAGATAAATTGATTTTTGACGAAAAATTTGGGGAAACGCGTCTTTTTCCTGATGAATTTTCTGGCAGCACCGCATCTGCAACCGAATGTACAGGACTTATTCAGGTGTCACCGGTGACAGATGAAGTGCAGGATGTTTATGACAGTGTGTATAGTTATAGACAGAAAAAGCCCCAAAATGATAAAAGAAAAAAAGGATGAAAATACGAAAAAAAGACCTGCCATATGGCAGGTCTTTTGAAATGAGTAATTATTCCATATAATATACCTTTGCATTTTTGTCGCCAAAAATATTAAGAATTTTATCTTCTGCGTTCTCATCGAAGATTTCAATTTCAGGTTCTTTTACTTCGTTTGCACCATATTGACCAATCATACCGCCAAGATGCTGGATGTATGTGTTGTCGTGCATTTCGGGACAAGATTCCTGCTTGAGAGCAACAAGGTGGAGCATTCTGTAGGCACAACGGTCGAAAATGTTGTTGTGGATTGAGAAATTGCTTGCCGGGTTTTCGTAACTCCAACCCTTGATAAGAGCTGGTGTGTGATAATTGTGGCGTTGTTGTCCCCAACCGTATCCTGAAAGTCTCAATATGTTACCACTCATAATAACATCATCCATGTAGCTTCCAAAATCCATACCGTGTGAGCCAAGGAAATATTCAATGCCGTATACACACTTTTCAAAAATGTTGTCGGTGTAACGGATATTTACCATGGTTTTTTTCTTTCTCATATTTGACTGGTGCGTTGCACCGGCATCGTAAGCTTCATAAATATAACAGTTTGAAACAACGTAGTCATCGCAAGCACCATAAATTTCGATACCATTACCAAAACGTGTAACAGAACCGCGTCCGCCTTCCGGATAGTTGGGGTCGCCGCCGCCGAAAGTTTGGATGTTTCCACCTATCCAGCCAATTTCGCAGTTGGTAACATGAAGACCCTTAACGTCACATGCAGAAACACCAAAACAATAATATTTCATACAAATATTATCTATGGTAACGTTTGGCATATTAAGTACAAAGAAAGCCATTTTGAAAGCAATAACCTCTATGGTTTTAAAAACATCACCGGGGTTACCTTTATCGCATCTTAAGTACATTTCGCCAAGCCCTGGTGATTCGGATTGAGCACAACCAATATCGGGGATAGGGAAATTACCGCTTTCAGGACCGCCAAAATGCAAGCAGCTGTCAAAATACCAGAACATATCGAGGTCTTCGCTCATTTCGTTTTCCATAACAAAATCACGGCTTTCATCTTCACGGCATACATAGTGAAGGTCACGGAATGAGGGAATAAGTTTTCTTGAAACAGCTTCACCATCGTTGAAAACCAATGCTCCGGGGTTAGCAATCAGTTTTGTGTATTTCCAGATATTGTGTTTTTCGTCAGATAATTCCCAAAGGGCAGGATCAGCAAGGTCTTCAATATGACCGTAAAATTTAGGCTTTTCGCCTTCTCCGTATGCACCGTAAGTAACACCTGGCATAGGTTTTATCATAAATCCACGGAAAAGGTCACCACGCTTGAAAAGAACGGCATCGCCCTCTGAAAGCCAGGTTCTGTTGACGCGGTTGGCAGTTTTCCATGGGGTTTCGGGAGTTTTACCATCGTTTTGGTCGTCGCCGTCTGTGCTTACATAATATGTAGTACCGGAAATAGCGAGAGTATCCTTAGTATTAAGGATTTCGCTCTTGCGTTTTTCGTATAATTCTTCGTTTTGTTTCAAAAACTCTGGTGTTGCTTTAATCATAACAATTCCCCTTTGAAAAATAAAATATATGGATAAGTTTCACTTTTAAAAAGCAATTAAAGTATAGCATACGGCAAAGTGAATGTCAATATTTACAAGGAATTTAGATTGTTTGAGTTTGTTAAAAAAATCTTCAAAAAATATGAAATAAAATGCATAAAATATTTGCTTTTTCAGGGATAATGTGGTACAATATAAACTGTTATACAAAAACAGACGGGAGTGGAGATTGATGAAAGAAAATTTCCTTTTGAAAACAAAGACGGCACAGCATCTTTTTGATGATTATGCCAAGGATATGCCTATTGTTGACTATCATTGTCATCTCAATCCAAAGGATATTGCAGAGGACAAGGCCTATGAGAATATTACACAGATATGGCTTTATGGAGACCATTACAAATGGCGTTTTATGCGCAGTATGGGTGTTGACGAAAAATACATAACAGGTGATGCCAGTGATTATGAAAGGTTTAAAGCATACGCCAAAGCTATTGGTTATGCTGCAGGAAATCCTCTTTATCACTGGACTCAGCTTGAACTTAAAAGATATTTTGACATTGATGAATATCTTACTGAAGAAAGTGCAGACAGAATTTGGGAGAAAACTTGTGAAATTATTACAAGCGGTGATTTCACAACAAGAAAGGTTATCAAGCGCTCAAATGTAAAGCTCATTGGCACAACCGATGACCCCGTTGACAGCCTTGAATATCACAAGCAAATCAAAGAACTAAAAGACTTTGATACGGTGGTTGTTCCCACATTCCGTCCGGACAAGGCAGTGAACATTGACCTTGACGGATTCTGTGAATATATACAAAAACTTTCAGAAGTTGGAGAACAGGAAATCAAGTCTTATGAAGATCTCAAAGATGTTCTTTCTGCAAGACTCGACTTTTTCTGCGAGATGGGATGTCGTGCATCAGACCACGCTGTTGAAAATATGCCTTATCAGGTGGCTGATGATAAGGAAGTTGACAAGATTTTAAAAGCTGCTCTCAAGGGCAAAAAAGTATCGGCTGAGGATGCTGAAAAATATAAAACTTCACTTCTTTTGTGGCTTAGCGAAGAATATGCAAGGAGAAACATTGTTCTTCAAATTCACGCAAGTGCTCTTCGAAATAACAATACAAGGATGTTCGAAAAGCTCGGCCCTGATACAGGTTTTGACTGTGTAGCTGATGTTCTTGAAATCAAAAAGCTCTCGGGCTTTATGAACCATCTTGAAAAAATGGGAGCACTGCCCAAAACAATTCTCTATTCCCTTAACAATAAGGATAACATTACAATGGCGACACTTATGGGCTGTTTCCAGAGTGATGAAATTCCGGGTAAAATTCAGCTTGGCTCTGCTTGGTGGTTCCTTGATACCAAGGATGGCATGGAAGACCAGATAAAGTGTCTTGCAAATGAGGGTGCGCTTGCTACCTTTGTGGGTATGCTTACAGACTCAAGAAGCTTTTTGTCATATCCCCGGCACGAATATTTCAGAAGAATTCTTTGTAATATTGTTGGACAGTGGGTTGAAGACGAAATGTTCACCGACAATGAAGAAATTCTTAAAACGCTTATCCAGAACATTTGTTCATACAACGCACAGCGTTTCTTTATGTAAAATATACTTTTAAATAAGTTTCGGAGGATGAAAAAATGTTAAAAGAACAAGTAATTCAAAAAATAACAGATGTTGGTATTGTTGCGGTTGTTCGTGCTGAAAGTGCTGAACAGGCAAAGAAGATTGCTGACGCATGTATTGCAGGCGGAGTTCCCGCGATTGAGCTTACATTCACTGTTCCCCATGCCGACAAGGTAATCGCTGAACTTTCTGAAATGTATACAGAAGACGAGATTATCCTTGGTGCAGGTACAGTTATGGACTCAGAAACCGCAAGAATTGCAATCCTTGCTGGTGCACAGTACATAGTAAGCCCTTATTTTGATGAAAAAACTGCAAAACTCTGCAATCGTTACAGAGTTCCTTATATGCCCGGTTGTATGACAATCAAAGAGGTTGTCCTCGCTATGGAAGCGGGTGCAGACATCATCAAGATATTCCCCGGTGAAGTGTTTGGACCAAAGATTATCAAAGCAATCAACGGACCCATCCCACAGGCGAGAATGATGCCCACAGGTGGTGTTTCTGTTGACAACGTTGACGAATGGATAAAGGCAGGTGCTGTTGCCTGCGGTGCAGGCGGTGCCCTCACGGCAGGTGCTAAAACCGGTGACTATCAGGCAATTACAGAAACAGCAAAGAAATTTGTTGAAAACATCAAAAAGGCAAGAGGTAAATAAGAATTTTAAAGGAGAGATTTTAAAATGGCAAAGAAAGTTGTTACATTTGGCGAAATTATGTTAAGACTTGCGCCAAACGGATATTATAGATTTTTTCAGAATGATCAGATGCAGGCTACATTCGGCGGCGGTGAAGCAAACGTTGCTGTATCACTTGCAAATTATGGCTTAGAATCAAGCTATGTTACAAAGCTTCCAAAACACGCTATTGGTCAGGCGGCTGTTGACAGCCTCAGATATTTTGGCGTTGACACCTCAAAAATTGTTCGCGGTGGCGAAAGAGTTGGTATCTACTACCTTGAAAAAGGTGCGTCACAGCGTGGCAGTGTTTGTATTTATGACAGAAAGTATTCTGCGATCCAGATGGCTGACAAAGCTGACTTTGATTGGGATGTAATCTTTGAAGGTGCTGATTGGTTCCACTTTACAGGTATCACACCAGCACTTGGACCAAATGTTGTTGAAATTTGTAAGGATGCCTGCAAGGCTGCAAAGGCTAAAGGCGTGAAAATTTCCTGCGACCTCAACTATCGCGGAAAACTCTGCACACGCGACGAAGCAAGAGCTGCTATGACAGACCTCTGTCAGTATGTGGATGTTTGTATCTCTAACGAAGAGGATGCAAAGGATGTATTCGGTATCGAAGCAGAGGGTACAGATATTTATGGTGGAAAGCTCAATCATGAGGGATATAAGAGTGTTGCAAAACAGCTTGCTGATAAATTTGGCTTTGAAAAGGTTGCAATCACACTCCGTACATCAATTTCTGCAAGTGACAATGACTGGGCAGGTATGCTTTATGACGGCGAAGAATATTATTTCTCAAAGTCATATCACCTTCACATTGTTGACCGTGTAGGCGGCGGCGACTCATTCGGCGGCGGACTTATTTATTCGCTTCTCAGCGGAAAATCATCAAAGGATGCTATTGAATTTGCTGTTGCAGCATCTGCACTCAAACATTCGGTTGAGGGTGACTATAACCGTGTGTCTGTTAGCGAAGTTGAAAAACTTGCCGGCGGCGATGGTTCAGGTAGAGTTCAGAGATAAATAATTTTTCAAGAGTGTGCGGCTGACGTATGCTCTTGATTTTGATTTATCTAAAAATAGTTTTTCTAAGAAAAAAGTTAGGAGATATTTTTATGCGATTTGAGTTAATCAAAGAATTGCTTGACAGATTTACCAACTGGAGAATTCCCGGTGCGGCAATAGTTGTGAAGCAAGGCGGAAGGGAAATTTTTAAGTATAGTGCAGGTTATGCTGACGTTGAAAACAAGATTCCTATGACAGGAGAAGAAACACTTAATATGTATTCCTGTTCAAAGGTGGTTACGGTTGTTTCGGCGCTTCAGCTTTTGGAAAGGGGAATTTTTCTTCTTGATGACCCTCTTTATGATTTTATTCCTGAATTTAAGGATATGTATGTAAAGAATGAAGACGGCGAGATAGTAAAAGCGGAAAAACCAATAACAATGCGTCACCTTTTCACAATGTCAGCGGGATTTAGCTATGACCTTAACAGTGAAGGGCTTAGACGGGCTAAAGAATGGACAAATGGCAAGATGGATACTTTAGAGGCAATAAAGGGTCTTGCGACAGAACCTCTTTATTTTCAGCCGGGAAGCCGTTGGGCATACAGCCTTTGTCACGATGTTCTGGCTGGGGCTGTTGAGGTTATTTCGGGCAAAAAATTCGGCGAATATGTAAAAGAAAATATTTTTGCACCCCTTGGCGTTACAGATATTTCTTACACACGTCCCCAAAGCGTAAAGGATAAAATTGCAGAGCAGTATATGTTTGTGGACAATGAAAGATGTGATAAAAATGATATTTGGATTCCGGCACCAAGTGGTGATGGTTGTTGGAAAAATATCGGCAAGGACGCAGAGTATCAGCTTGGTGAAAATTACGAAAGTGGTGGTGCAGGGCTTGTGATCTCCGCCCCCGACTATTCAAAGTTTGCGGATGCAATGGCACATTTTGGAGAGTGCCCGAACGGCGAGAGAATTTTATCAAAGGGTGCGGTTAGACTTCTTGCGGAAGACCAGCTTACTCCTTATGGAATTCCGGGCTTCGATTGGCCACAATTTGCTGGTTATACCTATGGTCTTGGCGTGAAAAAAATGTCAAATATCGCCAAAGGCGGTGCAGTTGGAACAACATCCGAATTTGGTTGGGATGGTGCGGCCGGATCTATTGCATTTATTGACCCTGAAAATGAGCTTTCAATATTCTATTCGCAGCATATGCGGAATTCTCAGGCAACGTTTATTAACAACAGAGTGAGAAATGCAGTTTATGCGGCACTGAATTTATAAATTAAATGTCATAAGTACTTGATTTTTGGCGGAAAAAGGTATATAATGTTTTGATATACAATAAAGAGATAGGAGAATTTGAAAATGGCATATTATTTTAATGAACCTTCACATACTTTCAGCGAATATTTGCTTGTTCCCGGCTATTCTTCAGCAGAGTGTATGACAAGCAATGTAAGTCTCAAAACCCCTTTGGTTAAGTTTAAAAAGGGTGAGGAGCCTGCTATAACTATGAATATTCCGATGGTTTCTGCTATTATGCAGTCTGTTTCGGGAGAAAAGTTGGCTATTGCTCTTGCAAAAGAGGGTGGCGTTTCCTTTATATATGGTTCTCAGAGCATAGAGGATGAGGCTGCTATGGTGAGACGTGTCAAAAATCACAAGGCGGGTTTTGTGGCAAGTGACTCAAATATAAGACCTGACCAGACATTGGCAGACCTTTTGGAGCTCCGTGCGAAATCAGGTCACAATACTGTGGCGGTTACTGAAGACGGTACAGCAGAGGGTGTGCTTTTGGGTATCGTTACACCACGTGACTATCGTGTTAGCCGTATGGACCCAAACACAAAGATTGAAGAGTTTATGACTCCATTTTCAAAGCTTATATACGCACCTGAGGGAACAACTCTTAAGGCTGCAAATGATATTATCTGGGACAACAAGCTCAATTCACTTCCTATTGTTGATGACAAACAGAGACTTGTGGCTTTTGTTTTCAGAAAGGACTATGATGCTCACAAAGAAAATCCAATGGAGCTTCTTGACAGCTCAAAGAGATATGTTGTTGGTGCGGGCATAAATACACGTGACTATGAAGAAAGAGTTCCAGCACTCATTGAAGCCGGTGCAGACGTTCTTTGTATTGACTCTTCAGAGGGCTTCTCTGAATGGCAGGCAAGAACACTTAAGTTCATCCGTGACAAATATGGCGACAGCGTAAAGGTTGGTGCAGGAAACGTGGTTGACCGCGAAGGCTTTATGTTCCTTGCAGAAGCCGGTGCTGACTTTATAAAAATAGGTATTGGTGGTGGCTCAATCTGTATCACCCGTGAACAAAAAGGTATAGGTAGAGGTCAGGCAACAGCTGTTCAGGAGGTTGCTGCAGCCAGAGACGAATACTTTGAAAAAACAGGAATTTATATTCCCATCTGTTCTGATGGCGGAATTGTTCACGATTATCACATCACACTTGCTCTTGCTATGGGTTCTGACTTTGTGATGCTTGGCAGATACTTCGCAAGATTTGACGAAAGTCCGTCAAACAAGGTTTCAGTTAATGGAAATTATATGAAAGAATATTGGGGCGAAGGTTCTGCACGTGCAAGAAACTGGCAGAGATATGATATGGGCGGTGCTCAGAAGCTTTCTTTTGAGGAAGGTGTTGACTCATACGTTCCTTATGCAGGAAGCCTTAAGGATAACGTTGCACTCACTCTCAACAAGGTCAAGTCAACAATGTGTAACTGTGGTGTTCTCAGTATTCCTGAACTCCAAAAGAATGCGAAGATGACTCTTGTTTCTGCTACAAGTATAGTAGAGGGCGGGGCTCACGACGTTGTTCTTAAAGAAAAGAGTGTCAGTCCTGCAAAATGAAGCGTACAGTCCGTAAAGTAAACGGTATATATCCGCTTCACCCAAACGGGAGTTTGGTCTTTTGTGAAACTTGCGAAAAAATTCTTGGCAGCATAAACGAGCGCGGGTATAATTATATCAATATTGCGCTTGTCTGCACTTGCGGGAATTATGGGAAGATTGAAATCATCAAAGGCGGACATGAAAATGATATTACCAAAAGTGTAAACAAAATGCCAAAGACAAACCTTAATGTGAATGTTTGTCGCAAGTGCGAAAGATCGCTTTTTCAGATTACAGATGGTCGGGTGAAAAGTTATTCCTTTTATGCGGAATGTGTTTGCGGTGAAAGGTATGACAGAAAGGTTACTTTTGACAAAAGACTGGGCGAAACATTAAAAAAATATTCAGAAATAAAGAAAACCTTGCAGCCTTAGGTGCTGCAGGGTTTTTTGCTTCAATAAAATTATTTTTCAAAAATAAGAATTTCCTCAAATGGACGTTTTGGAACGTTTATTTTTTTATTTTCGTCTTCAAAATATTTGATGCTATCTGAAAATTCACAAGCCTGACTTTCCTGAGCTGGATAGCCAAGGGCAAGGATATAGAGAAGAGAAAAACGCTCTTTGTCAAGGGAGAGAATGTCCATAATGGGTTCTCGGGTGAGTGCACCAATCCAACAGCTCGCAATACCTTTTTCAAAGGCACCAAGCATCATTGAGGTAACTGCAGCACCCGCTTCCACTTCGAAAGAAGCCTTGATGGTTTTGTCGCCAAGGACAGCAATATATGCGGTAGGGCGCTCATCTTCCTTTGGTGTTCCGTCAGGGAGGTATCCTGCCCACTTTGTATTCGGAAAAACTTTGTCACATAAGCCCTTGTCTTGAATTATTGCAAATTTAAGAGGCTGGAGATTTGCGGGATATGCACAGAGTCTTGCGTATTCAACAAGTTCAAGAATATCTTCTTTTGGAAGAGGGTCTTGTTTGAATTTTCGAATTGTTCGGCGTTTTTTCAGTGCTTCTGAAACTTTCATAAAATCATTCCTTTCAAGCGGGTCAAATGGCAATATCGGCTTTTTCTACTGCGTAATAGTAATAAAGATATTGCTGTGCAACACCACCGAAATTTCCAAAAGTTTTTTCGGCAAAGGATGTAATGTCTTTCTCTTCAACTCCGTAAAGGTCAGAGAGAATCCGTTTTATCCATACATCCTGAGGAAAGGTCTTGTATCTGCCAAGGGCGAAAAGAAGAACGCAGTCAGCGACCTTGCTACCCACACCATTTATTTTCATGAGTTCTTTCTTTGCATCTTTGTCATTCATAGTTTGTATTGCATCGAGAGAAATTTCTCCTGATGCTACTTTTTTTGCTGCATCAAGGATATATTTGTCACGAAAACCTGCACGGATAATTTTTAGGTCATCAATGTTGAGATTTGCTAAAACTTCAGGAGTGGGAAACCCGAAAAATGTTTTGCTCTCAAACTCTATTTTTTCACCAAAGTTTTCACAGAGTGCTGAAACAATTTTCTTTATCCTTGGGATATTGTTATTTGCGGAAATTATAAAAGTTACAATGGTTTCCCAAAGGTCTTGTTTCAAAATTCTAATTCCCCTACCTCTTTCAATGGAGGGGCGAAGAATTTCATTTTTCCATAAAGTTTCTTCGATTACGTTATAATCACTTGAAAAGCTCAAATATCTGCTCCAAAAAATCAGGTCAGGGTTTGAACTTTCAAGATAAATTGTGTTTTCATCGTGATAGTACATTTTTGCGGCGTGATTTTTCACAACGCCCCAAAACACGCCATTTTCATCTTTTTCCCAACGAAAGCACTGTCCACAGAGAAAGGTTTCGTCAAGACTTAAGTGGTCAATATTATAAAGCTTTATCATAAAATTTTAAATCCTTTCTTAGGACTTTGAAACTAACGATTTAATAAATACGTTTATGTTTTTTGCAATAATAGAGGTGCTGTGTTCAACAGCGTTACCTAAAGTTGATTGAATCAAAGCTGAAACATCAGGAACATTACACGGATAACAAAGAGAAATTTCAACAGAAATATCAATATAACCGTTTATGTCAGAATAGCTCTGAATTTTGAAAATTTCCACAACCTCGGGAATCTGCGACAGCTCATATCGACAGATTTCAGCAATAACTTTTGGCGAAATCCTGAAGCTCCCAAGATAGCTGTAGGTAGGGCGCATAACCGTTTTTTCAAGAGAAAGGTCACGTTTTTCGGGTAAGATAAGAGAATTTAAAAAATAACCCGAAAACTGTTTTTTTACCTCTAAAACGGGAGCGGGGATAATGTGCTTCCCGTGTTTTTCACGCATCATCTTTGCGGTGTTTATTTCATCAGGAGTAGCCAGCTCTTCAATCTGAAAAATTCTTTCAGGACATGGAAGCTCAAGACGGGACGCGATTTCAAAAATCATACGGTCAGATGTGCCAAGAACAAGAACTGATTTTACATGGTGCTCTTTTATAGCAGATTTTATGCTCTCGGCATGGCTGTCACTGGCAAAAATTGCAGATTTGACAGATGCCATCTTGGTTTTTTCGTGTTTGGCAGATTTTCCTGCAAGAATTTTGTTTCCCGAAATAAGAAGACCGTCATCAATAATAGCTTCGATATTATGCTCGCGGGCAAGCTCGGTGCACTGAAAACTTTTCCCTGTGCCTGACTTGCCAACAAGGGCGAAAACACGCATAGAATTAAACCTCGTTTATGTTTTTTTCGGAAATTTTGTAGCAAAGCCGCATTAAGCTATCGCCAAGGTGGATGTTTTCAACCACCACGTCATCCCTTTTTGCAAGCTCCGCATAGGAAAAGTTGAGAAATGCTTTGATTCCCATATTATAAAGCTCTGATGCAACCTGATTTGCAACAGCTCGCGGAACAGAGAGTATAGCCATTGTGGGATGCTCTATTTCTATGAATGCTTTGATTTCCTTGTAGTCCAAAACGGTAAGGTTCTGAATTTTCATACCGATTTTCTCAGGGTCGGTATCAAAAATGCCAACAAGATTGAAACCGCGTTTTTCGAAGTTAGTATTTTGTGTAAGAGCGTGACCTATGTTTCCCACACCTACGAGTATTGCTTTGTATTTGAAATCAAGTCCCAAAATTTTTGCAATTTCTCCATAAAGGTATTCAACATTATAACCATATCCCTGCTGACCAAAACCGCCGAAACAGTTGAGGTCCTGACGTATCTGTGAAGCGGTTATTCCCATACGCTGGCTAAGTTCTTTTGAAGATATACGTTCGATTCCGAGACTAAGAAGCTCGCCCAAATACCTATAATATCTTGGCAGACGTTTGATAACCGATGATGATACAGACTTTTCCATTAGATTTCCTCCGTTTTGGCAAATAAATAAGAAATTAAAGCATTTCTTTTAATGTGTTACCTACTGCAAGTAAAAATTCTTCTGTGTTAACTTTTTTCTTGTTTTCAAGATTTGAAAGAAGATAAAGGTCTCCTGTCATTATACCGTCTTCAATAGTTTTGATAGTAGCTTTTTCAAGCTTGTCGGCAAAGTCAACGAGGTCCAAAAGTCCGTCGAGTTCACCTCTTTTGCGAAGTGCGCCTGTCCATGCAAAAAGTGTTGCTACACTGTTTGTTGAGGTTTCTTCGCCCTTCAGGTGCTTGTAATAGTGACGTTGAACTGTGCCGTGTGCAGCTTCGTATTCATAAGTTCCGTCAGGAGATACCAAGACAGAAGTCATCATTGCAAGGCTGCCATAGGCTGTAGCCACCATATCTGACATAACGTCACCGTCATAGTTCTTACAAGCCCAGATGTAGCCGCCTTCTGAACGGACAACACGTGCAACAGCGTCGTCGATAAGGGTGTAGAAGTATTCAATGCCAGCTGCATCAAATTTCTCTTTGTATTCAGCTTCAAAAATTTCGTTAAAAATATCCTTGAATCTGTGGTCATATTTTTTTGAAATGGTGTCTTTTGTAGCAAACCAGATATCCTGCTTTGTATCAAGGGCGTAATTGAAGCAACAACGTGCAAAACTTCCGATTGACTGGTCAATGTTATGGAGACCCTGAATGATACCGCCGCTTTCACCAAATTCGTGAATTGTCTGACGAATTTCGTTTCCGTCTTTATCCGTGCATACAAGTTCACATTTTGAGCCTACTTCAACCTGCATTTCGGTGTTTTTGTAAACATCACCATATGCGTGACGGGCAATGGTGATAGGCTTTGTCCAAGTAGGAATGTAAGGTGTGATGCCCTTTACAATGATGGGAGCGCGAAAAACAGTTCCATCAAGGATTGCACGGATTGTGCCATTTGGTGATTTCCACATTTCCTTGAGGTTATATTCCTTAACACGCTCTGCATTAGGAGTGATTGTAGCACATTTAACAGCAACGCCATATTTCTTTGTGGCATAAGCTGAATCAAATGTAACCTTATCATCAGTTTCATTTCTGTATTCAAGACCAAGGTCATAATACTCAGACTTAAGGTCAACGTAAGGAAGAATAAGAATATCTTTTATCATCTTCCATATAATTCTTGTCATTTCATCCCCGTCCATCTCAACGAGGGGGGTGGTCATTTTGATTTTTTCCATTTTGTATTTTCCTTTCTCTGTCTTACTTTGAAGATTCTCTTGTGTAGTTAAGCAATCCGCCTGCCTTAATCATAGCACGCTGACGTTCTGACAAATCAACTTTTACTTTGAAGTCAAAGCCTTTTGAAATGTTTGTGACGGTAAGCTCGTTTTCATTTGTGATTATATTTTCAAGGTCGCACAGTTTAAGCTCGTCCATCTGGTCAATTCGGTCATAATCAGCCTCGTCCAAGAAGGTAAGGGGGAGAATGCCTGCGTTTATGAGGTTTGCCATATGAATTCTGGCAAAAGATTTCACGATTACAGCCTTGACACCAAGATAAAGAGGGGCAAGAGCCGCATGTTCACGGGATGAGCCTTGTCCATAGTTGAGACCGCCGACGATTATGCTCTTTCCAAGTTCAAGAGCACGGCTCGGGAACTTTTCGTCGCAAACTGTGAAGCAGTGCTCTGAAATCTTCGGAATATTTGAACGAAGAGGAAGGATTTTTGCACCTGCCGGCATGATGTGGTCTGTTGTGATGTTATCGCCAACCTTGAGACTGCATTTTGCTGTGATTTCGTCGCTCATTGCATCGGATACAGGGAATGGCTTTATGTTAGGTCCACGAAGCACCTCAACACTGTCCATCTCTTCTTCAGAGGCAGGTGGAACAACCATATTATCGTTTATAGTGAATATTTCGGGGATTTCAAATTTTGGCATATCACCCAAAGTGCGTGGGTCGGTGAGAACACCAGAAATAGCAGAAGCAGCTGCAAGTTCAGGTGAAACAAGATAAATCTGTCCGTCTTTTGTGCCGCTTCGACCCTCAAAGTTGCGGTTGAAGGTTCTCAGTGAAATTCCGCCGGAGTTGGGGGATTGTCCCATACCGATACAAGGTCCGCAGGCACTTTCAAGGATTCTTGCACCGGCATCAATCATATCAGAAAGGGCACCGCAATCAGCAAGCATATTGAGAACCTGTTTCGAGCCCGGTGCAATAGAAAGCGAAACGTCGGGGTGCACAGTTTTTCCTTTAAGGATGTATGCAACTTTCAACATATCAAGGAGCGAAGAGTTTGTGCAAGAGCCGATGCAGACCTGGTCAATTTTCATTTCGCCGATTTCTGCAACAGATTTTACATTATCAGGTGAATGAGGACATGCTGCAAGAGAGACAAGCTCACTGAGGTTGATTTCAACCACTTCGTCATATACAGCATCGCTGTCTGCTGAAAGGGGAGTGAAGTCTTCTTCTCTTTGCTGAGCTTTCAAAAATTCAAGAGTGATTTCGTCTGAGGGGAAGATAGAGGTGGTAGCACCAAGTTCTGCACCCATATTTGTGATTGTGGCACGTTCGGGAACAGAAAGAGTTTTAACACCCTCACCGGTGTATTCAATTATCTTTCCAACACCGCCCTTTACTGAAAGGCGTTTTAAAACTTCAAGGATTACATCTTTTGCAGCAACCCAAGGGGAAAGCTTTCCTGTGAGGTTTACTTTTACAATCTTAGGACAGGTTATATAATATGTTCCTCCGCCCATGGCAACAGCGACGTCCATACCGCCGGCACCGATTGCAAGCATACCGATACCGCCACCAGTGGGAGTATGGCTGTCAGAGCCTATAAGGGTCTTTCCGGGCTTGCCAAAACGTTCAAGATGAACCTGATGACAAATTCCGTTTCCCGGACGTGAAAAGTATATACCATGTTTTTTGCAGACGCTACCGATAAAACGATGGTCATCTGCATTTTCAAAACCGCTTTGCAGGGTGTTGTGGTCAATGTATGCAACCGACTTTTCGGTTTTTACTCTGGGAACGCCCATGGCTTCAAATTCAAGATATGCCATTGTTCCTGTGGCGTCCTGAGTGAGAGTCTGATCAATTTTGATTCCTATTTCCTGACCGACAATCATTTCCCCTGAAACAAGGTGATTTTTAATAATCTTTTGTGCAAGTGTAAGTCCCATAAAAAATGTCCTCCAAAAATAAACATAATACCATAATATTTTATACAAAAATCTCTTCTTTGTCAAGTTTTGAGCAATATAAAAATAAACGATAAAAAACTACAAGAAAAACAAGAAATTGTATACATTTTAAAGTTTACATAATTGTTACAATTCACGTTATCCACAAAGTTATCCACAGGCAAAACCGCGAAATCAATATAAAAAAGGAATATTTCAACACTATTAAGAAAAAATTGTTAAATTTGGCTGTGGAAAGTTTTGGGTTGTTTAAAATAGGTCTGTGAAGTTCGTAATGGATTTTATTTTATGATTTTTAAAAAAGTTATAGGTGAAGAATTAAATTTAACTTAAAATTCCTAAAAAACAGATGGCTAAAATTGTTTTATTTTGGCATTTTTATTATGCAGAATTCTTGCTTTTAAAATGGAAATATGGTATACTATGCATAAGATATTTTGATCGTTCAGCGATTTTAAAAAATAAATACATATTCGGAGATAAAAATATGAAAGTTTTTACAATTACGCTGAATCCTGCATTTGATGTGCATTTAGGGATTGAAAGCATCAAATTGCATGCTGAAAATTATGCATATTCAGTGACAAAGCATGCCGGTGGCAAAGGAGTAAACATTTCAAGGGCTCTAAATAACTTTGGCATTGAAAACACAGCACTCCTTGTTCTTGGAAAATCCGGCGGTGCAGAGTTTTTGGAAACACTTAAAAAAGACGGGCTTTTGTGCCGTACCATTATGGCAGGTGGAAGAGTTCGCGAAAACATTACACTTCATTCATGTGATGGTGAAACCCGCATAAGCACTGAGGGCTGCGAAATAAGTGAAAGTATTCTTGATGAACTGTTTGGGATTATAAAAAATGAATGTGATGAAGATGCAATAGTTACATTTACAGGCAGACTTCCGAAAGGAATTTCAACAGAAAAGGCGGTTGAGTTTCTTATAAAAATAAATAAAATTGGAACGAAAATCATAGTGGATTGCAATTCGTTTTCAAAGGATGAGCTTTTTAGGATAAAACCGTTCTTGATAAAACCAAACGAGCAGGAAATTCGGCAGCTGACCGAAGAAAAGGCTGAAGGCCCCCAAAATGCGTTGAAGCTTGCAGAGGAGCTTTGCGAAAGAGGTATAGAAAATGTGATGGTGTCTCTTGGAAAACAGGGTTTTTCGTACTGTAACAAAAACCAAAAGTTCATTATTTCGGTGCCGAAAGTGGAGGTTGTATCCACAATAGGTGCCGGTGATAGCCTGATTGCGGGCTTTGTCGCAGGAATGACAAAGGGCATTGAAACGGAAGAAACTCTCAGACTTGCGGCAGCGTTTGGGACGGCTGCGTGTCTTACGGAGGGAACAAATCCGCCCCTAAGAAAAGAAATTGACAAAATATTTGAAAGGGTTATTTGCCGAAAAGTTTAAGCGGTAAAAGACAGAGGTGAAAGACGTGTTAAAAAGTATATTTGCACCAACGGATATGACAGTTGGGAAACCATGGAAGAGTATAGTTACATTTACTTTGCCAATGATAATCGGAAACATTGCTCAACAGCTTTACAGCACGGTTGACAGCATTGTTGTGGGAAGATACATAGGAGATAATGCGCTGGCGGCAGTAGGGAGTGCTACACCCATACTCAATATGCTGCTTGTTTTGTTTATTGGTATATCCACCGGCACAAGCATAATGGTTTCTCAGTATTTCGGAGCAAAAAACAGAGAGGGGCTTTCCCGTACCATAGGGACAAGCATAACCGTCACTGCTATTGCTTGCATATTGCTGATTTTGGTAGCGGCACCATTTATAAAACCTATACTTGTTATGCTCAATACCCCAGAGACAATTATTGATGGATGTGCAGATTATCTTATGATATCTCTTTTGGGTATGGCGGGGCTTGGCTATTATAACATATTAAGCGGTGTTATAAGAGGCCTCGGAGATTCATTTTCGGCACTTATTTATCTTTTGGTTGCTACTGTTATAAATATTGCTCTTGATATATATTTTGTAGCGAAACTTGGAATGGGCGTAGGTGGAGTTGCACTTGCCACTGTTATTGCCCAGATTGTGTCATCGATTTTGTGTCTTATAAAGCTTTCAAGAATGAGAGATTTTTTTGACTTTGGTTTTAAATATCTAAAGCCCGTTTCAAAATTTGTAAAGACCACAATAAAGCTTGGACTCCCGTCAGGGCTTACTCAGGCAATCTTTTCGTCAGCTATGATAATAGTTCAGTCGCTGACTAATCAGTTTGGCGAACTGTTTATTGCTGCAAACGTGGTGATTATGCGCGTCGACGGATTTGCTATGATGCCGAACTTTTCTTTTGGAATGGCACTTACCACATATGCCGGACAAAATGTAGGGGCAGGACTTTATAACCGTGTAACGCAAGGTGCAAAGCAGGGAACTTGGCTTGCAGTAGGATGCTCGGCAACCATTACGGGAATAATTCTTCTGTTTGGTAAAAATCTTATGGGAATTTTCACCGAGACAGATGCTCTTGTGTCTACCAGCTATTATTTGATGAAAATTCTGGCGGCAGGATATATTGCCGTTGCAGTGACACAAAGCCTTTCGGGTATTATGCGTGGGGCGGGTGATACAATGACACCTATGTGGATTTCACTCATCACAACGGTGGCACTTCGCGTTCCCGTGGCATATGGAATTTCTTACCTGACCAGAACACCTGAGCTTCCTTTCGGAAGATGTGAATGTATTCAGATTTCACTGCTTATTTCCTGGGTAATGGGAGCTGTTATTACGGCAGTATTTTACAGATTTGGAAAGTGGAAAAACAAGGCTATTTATTGATAAGTTTGTAAATTTAAGACAAATATAAAAATTATCTTGATAAAGGCTAAGAAATATGATAAAATATGAAATTAAGATTGAAGGTTTTGGGAGGAAATCAGCTTATGATTTTGGGCGTTGATTTTGGTGACAGCCGTACAGGATATGCAACATCCGATGCACTTGGTTTTTCGGCGCACACCCTTGAGACCTATGCTGAAAAAAATATGACCAAGGTGGCACATCATACAGCGGAGCTTGTTGAGAAACTTGGAGCAAAAAAAATTGTTCTGGGGTTTCCCAAGAATATGAACGGAACTGTTGGAGAACGCGGCAAAAAGACAAAAGCTTTTGCAAAGCTTTTGGGGACTTTGGTTGATTGCCCCATTATTTTGTGGGATGAAAGACTCACTACAGTTTCGGCACACAATCTTATGAATGAAACAAATGTTCGCGGCAAAAAACGCAAGGACAGCGTTGACAAAATTGCTGCGGCGTTTATATTACAAGCCTATCTGGACAGTGGTTCAGGGGCTTAAAACAAAGAAAAGAGGTATTTTAATATGTCAGAAAATTTTGAAAATGAAATGAACGAATACAAAATCGACCTTTTTGACGATGAGGGCAACAAGCAGACTGTTATTCATCTTGACACTGTTCAGATTGACGGTCAGGACTATGTTGTTTGCATCCCTTTCAAAGAGGAAGAGGACGAAGATGAGATTGATGAGGTGTTTATCCTCAAGATGCTGGAAAGAGAAGACGGAACATACGAGCTTGCATACGAAGAGGACCTTGAACTTCTTGACAGAGCATACGAAGAATTCAAAGCTCGCAATGCAGACGAGTTTGATTTTGAAGACTAAAACAGAAAAAAGTGACTTATCGGATAGCTTTGCCGTCCGATAATGTCTTTTTTCAGGGGTTTTAATATAGAGCATCCCTTAAGAAAAGGTGGTTTTTGAGATAGTACTGATTATTGCAGAAAAACCGAGCCTTGCCAGAAACATTATGGCAGGGATTGGTAAAATGACAAAGCATGACGGATATTTTGAGGGCGAGGGTTACGTGGTAACCTGGGCTTTTGGTCACCTTTTTTCGTTGGCAGATGTTGAAGACTATTCAGACTCCAAAGAAGAAAATCCCAGATGGACAATGAATAATCTTCCTTGTTTCCCTGAAAAATTCAGATTTGAAATTAAAAAAGACAGTAACAAAAAAACTGACAGCGGAGCAAAAAAACAGTTTGAAATCATAAAGCGTCTCTGTAACCGTACCGATATTGATACAATAATCAATGCGGGCGATGCTGACCGCGAGGGTGAAATTATTGTAAGGACCTGTATTCAAAAGGCTCTGGAGAATACAGAAAAAGAATTGAAAAGAATATGGCTTCCTGACCAGACACCTCAGACGGTGAAAGAAGCGCTTCAGAACTTAAAAAGCGAAAGTGAATATGATAATCTGGCAAATGAGGGATATGCAAGGACTTTTACAGATTGGCTTTATGGTGTGAATCTTACACGTTATGCGACACTCAGGGCTGGGACGTTGCTCCGGGTGGGCAGGGTGATTGTGCCTATTGTGAAAGCGATTTACGATCGTGATATGTCAATTAGAAATTTTGTGCCCGAAATTTATTATGCGGCGGTGAGCAAGGCGGTCACGAACGGCGAGGAAATCGAGCTGACAAGCAAAAGCAAATTTTCCAAAAATGAACTTCAAAAAGCAAAAGAGCTTTGCGACAGATATAACAATGCGGAAGCCACAGTTACTGCAAAAAAGAAGAAAAAGGACAAGCTTAATCCGCCAAAGCTTTATTCACTTACAAAGCTCCAGAACTATCTGGGAAAGCGATATAAAATGTCAATGGCTGAGAGCCTTGAAATTCTTCAGGGGCTTTATGAAAAGGGTTATGTGACATATCCAAGAACAAACTCTGAATATCTTGCTGTGGCTGAGCAGGGAAAGATAAAAACTATCCTTGCCTCTGTGAAAGAGCTTGGATATCCGGTGGAGTTTCGGTTTGACAAGAAAATTTTTGACGATTCAAAGATTGAATCCCATTCGGCTCTTACTCCAACATACAAAATTCCGGACAAAACCAAGCTCAGCGAAAATGAGCTTAAGGTTTACAGCAGCATTATGCGGCGATTTGTGGCGGTTTTCTGTGCTGAGGAATGTACGATAGAAAAAACGGAAATTACGGTATCCGTAGGTGATTTTGAGGAATTCAGCCTTAAAGGAACTGTTATATTAAGTCCCGGATGGACTGCATATGATACATACACCAAGAAGGACAAGATTTTGCCGCCTCTTGAAAAAGGTGACAAGGTGAATATAAATTTCGTGCCGGTTGAAAAGGAAACTTCACCGCCGAAACATTATACAATAGAAACCCTCAACAACTATCTCAAAAATCCTTTCAAGGACGAAAAGCAACAGCTTGGGGAAAAAGAGGCGGAGGAAGAGGAATACCGTGCAATGTTTGAGGGTCTTGAACTTGGAACAGAGGCAACCCGTACAGGCATAATAGACAACGCACGAAAGAGCGAATATATACTTCTTAAAAAAGATACCTACACAATTCTTCCTGCAGGCGAGCATCTGGTTGAATCTTTGGCGAGAATGAATATAATTATGGACAAATTCAAGACTTCCCAGATGGGTGTATCACTGAAAAAAGTTTTCCGTGGTGAAAGCAGTGTTTCCGATTCGGTTGAAATGGTTAAAAATGAAATAACAGAAATATTCAACGCGGCAAAACTGGGCGGTGAAAATTTTGACGGCTTTGTCGGCGACGTTGTGGGCAAATGCCCCATTTGTGGCAACGATGTGAAAAGAACACGGTTTGGTTATGGTTGCAGCGGTTACCGTGACGGTTGCAAGTTTTCGGTAAACAATGTTATATGCAGCAAGGTTATATCGGTCGAAACAATAAGAAAAATTCTTGAAAATGGCTCAAGCGAACTCATTTCGGGCTTTATCTCCAAAAAGAACGGAAAAGAGTTTTCTGCAAAGCTGGTTCTTGGGGACGGGAAAGTTATCTTTAAATTCTGAGAATATACATAGAGGAGATTATAAAAATGTTTTGCATCAAAGAAAAACAGATATTGAATCCAACTGTTACCAAAATGGTTATTGATGCTCCGCTTGTCGCAAAAAAAGCACAAGCCGGACAGTTCATAATCTTAAGAGTTGATGAAGAGGGCGAAAGAATTCCCCTTACCATAGCGGATTATGACAGAAACAATGGAACTGTTACCATTATATTTCAAATTGTGGGTGCTACCACGAAAAAATTAAATAGTCTTGAAGCGGGAGACTCTGTTTGCGATTTTGTTGGACCATTGGGAAAGGCGTCCGAGGTGAAAGGACTTAAAAAAGTGGCTGTTATTGGCGGCGGTGTTGGCTGTGCCATTGCATATCCTACGGCTAAAGCTCTCAAAGAAAATGGCACAGAGGTACACACAGTGGCAGGCTTCAGAAACCGTGACCTTGTTATTCTCGAAGAAGAATTTAAGGCTGTTAGTGACAAGTTTGTGATTGTTACCGACGATGGTTCCTATGGTGAAAAGGGACTTGTTACCGATGCACTTCGCAAACTGGTTGAAAGCGGCGAAAAATATGATGAGGTTATAGCGATTGGACCGCTTGTGATGATGAAATTTGTTTCATTGCTTACAAAAGAGTTAGGAATAAAGACTGTGGTAAGTATGAATCCTATAATGATTGATGGCACAGGAATGTGTGGTGGCTGCAGACTTACTGTTGGCGGCGAAATGAAGTTTGCTTGTGTTGACGGACCTGATTTTGACGGGCATCTGGTGGATTTCGATGAGGCAATGAGACGTTCGTCCATTTACAAGGAAACAGAAAGACACCGCTATGAAGAAAGCTGTAATCTTTTTAAGGAGGACAAAAACAATGGCTAATATGACGCCTAAAAAAAATGAAATGCCCGTTCAGGCACCTGATATAAGAAACAAAAATTTCAGCGAGGTGGCTTTGGGATATACAAAAGAGCAGGCGATTGATGAGGCACAAAGGTGTCTTGCGTGCAAACACAAGCCTTGCGTTTCAGGTTGTCCTGTAAGTATTGACATTCCCGCCTTTATTGAAAAAGTTGCACAGGGCGATTTTGAAGGAGCATATGAAGTGATTTACAAGCAAAGCTCACTTCCTGCTGTTTGCGGCAGAGTTTGTCCTCAGGAAAGACAGTGTGAGTCAAAGTGTGTCAGAGGAATAAAGGGCGAGCCAGTGGCAATAGGCAGACTTGAGCGATTTGTGGCAGACTGGCATATGGCAAACGCGACTGAAAAGGTAAACAATGCGCCAATGCAGAACGGCAAAAAGGTGGCTGTTATCGGCTCGGGACCGTCAGGGCTTACTTGCGCCGGTGACCTTGCAAAGATGGGATACAGCGTTACTGTTTTTGAAGCACTTCACACAGCGGGCGGAGTTCTGGTTTATGGAATTCCTGAATTCAGACTTCCAAAGGATATTGTAAAGCGAGAGATTGAAAACCTTAAGGCACTTGGCGTTGAAATTGTTACCAATGCAGTAATCGGCAAAACTCTCACAGTAGATGAACTGTTTGATATGGGATTTGAAGCGGTATTCATTGGCTCAGGGGCAGGACTTCCAAGATTTATGAATATTCCGGGAGAGAGCCTGAATGGTGTATATTCAGCAAATGAATTTCTTACCCGCACAAACCTTATGAAAGCTTACAAAGAAGATTCACAGACTCCTATAATGCACGCAAAACGCGTTGCGGTGGTTGGCGGAGGAAACGTGGCTATGGATGCGGCTCGTTGTGCAAAACGTCTTGGGGCTGACGATGTTTACATAGTTTACAGACGTTCAATGGAAGAAATGCCGGCAAGACGTGAGGAAGTGGAGCACGCCGAGGAAGAGGGAATTGTTTTCAAAACTCTTAACAATCCGGTGGAAATAGTTGGAAATGAGCAAAACTTTGTAAATGGTATCAAATGCGTGGAAATGGAGCTTGGCGAGCCTGATGAATCAGGAAGACGCAGTCCGGTGGCGATAGCTGGTTCAGAATATATTCTGGATGTGGATGCTGTTATAATGTCAATCGGAACATCCCCAAATCCCCTTATAAGAAGCACCACAGATGGCCTTGATACAGACAGACGTGGTTGCATAATCACAAAGGATGAAACAGGACTTACAAGTCGAGAGGGCGTTTATGCCGGCGGAGATGCCGTTACCGGTGCAGCAACAGTTATTCTTGCGATGGGTGCCGGAAAATCTTCTGCAAAAGCAATAGATGAATATCTGAAAAATAAGTAAACAAAACAAAAAGCCTTGCAGCAATTTGCTGCAAGGCTTTTTTAATGCATATCCTATTAAATTTTGAAAATTCCAAAGGCATCAAGCACTGATGAAATAAGGATAAGAACAATACAGATAGGTGCGAGATATTTGATTACGAAAGTGAACATAGCCTTTCTCTTGAATTTTGAAGAAAGTTCCACTTCATCAATGAGGGCTTGAGGTTTAAGAACAAAGCCAACAAAGATACAGGTGAGAAAAGCAACAATCGGCATAAGAACACTGTTACTGATGAAATCAAAGAAATCAAGGAACTGCAGCCCGATGATTGTGACACTGCTCCAAATGCTGTAACCGAAAATTGACAAGAAGCCAAGACCAAGAGAAACTACAAAAACAATAAGACAAGACAAACCGCGGCTTATTTTGCATTTATCACATACGATTGAAACGACGGTTTCCATAAGGGAAATTGATGATGTAAGAGCTGCAAAAAGAACCAAAAGGAAGAATGTAAAGCCTACTATCTGTCCGCCCCACATAGTCTCAAAAACTTTTGGAAGAGTTACGAACATAAGGCTTGGACCTTTGCCGAGAGCTTCGGGAGTTCCACCGGAGAAAACAAAAACGGCAGGAATAATCATAAGTCCCGCAAGAAAAGCGATTCCTGTATCGAAGAGCTCAATATTTCCAACTGCGGATTCAAGATTTACATCCTTTTTCATATATGAGCCATATGTAATCATAATTCCCATAGCAAGGGACATTGAATAGAAAAGCTGTCCCATAGCTGCGAGGACTGTTGTGGCAGAGAACTTACTAAAATCAGGAAGTATGTAATAAAGCACACCATCAAGAGCCCCTGGCATACATACAGAATAGATGGCAATGATAACAGAAAGGATAACAAGCACCGGCATCATAAAGCGGCTTACCTTTTCAATGCCTTTTTCAACACCGCAAAGAACGATTAGCGAAGTAACACCAAGGAACAAAAGGAACCATATCAAAGGTTCGCCCGCTTGTGTTATAAAGCCACCGAAATAATCATCGTTTGCAGCCAAATGACCGCCTCCAGTGGTGAAGGCAAATAAATATTTCATTACCCATCCGCCGATAACGGAGTAGTAAGGCAAAATAATAACAGGAACAAGAGCCGCAAGCCAACCCACAAAAGCAAACTTTTTGTTGAGTTTTTTAAACGCTTCGATGGCACTGAGCCCAGTTTTTCTTCCAATAGCAATCTCGGCAGTCATAAGGGCAAAACCCAAAGTAACAGCAAGAATAATATAAACAAGCAGAAAAATTCCGCCGCCGTATTTTGCAGCAAGATAAGGAAATCTCCAGATGTTACCAAGACCGACAGCAGAGCCTGCTGCAGCAAGGACAAATCCGAGTTTTCCTGTGAAGCTGCTTCGTTTTTCATTTGTCATAAATAGAACCCCCTATATGTTGATAATGTAAACATTATACTATAAATGGAAAGAAAAAGCAAATAAAAAATAAAAAAACAATCTGCCTTTTGAAACAGATTGTTTTTTAGTGAGAACAGTGTTTATTTATCTGTTATTGTCTTACATTGAACATATAATTCAGAAGAGAAAAATTTTGTTGAAATGCTCGCATATAATTCCAATAACCCACTCCGCGCAATCCCTTTTCGTTTACAAGATTAAATTTTTGCATAATGCTGCGTACATCTTCAAACCAGACTTCGTGCTCTTTGCCACTATCGTCCGCATATCTGAACCATGGCGATTGAGATACTTCGTCAAATTGTATGCTGACACCGTTTCTTGCGGCGATTTTGATTGCTTCAACATTTGATATAAGCCTTGCACGGCTTTCGCCCTTTACGTATGGCAGGGTCCAGTCATAGCCATAGTTTGGTATGCCTAAGAAAATTTTTTCTGCAGGTATACGTGTGAGGGCGTATTCCACTACCTGACGTACATTTCGTATGGGCGCAACGGCGAGAGGAGGACCATAGGTATATCCCCATTCATATGTCATAAGAAGTACGGCATCGGCGTTATCGCCTACTGCCTGATAGTTGTGTCCCTCATAA
This sequence comes from Clostridia bacterium, assembly GCA_045648845.1. GTDB lineage: Bacteria > Bacillota > Clostridia > Monoglobales > Monoglobaceae > SIG440. The sequence continues at coordinate 5,427 of JAZROR010000038.1, read as the reverse complement.
AGGAGTCCACGTTGATTATCAGAGGTTTTGGGGGCAAGGGCGGCGATGACTTCAAAGCCCAAAGGATTAAGACGGCTTCTCAGTTTTCCTATAAATTCACCATACAAGAGACTATCCTCGGGATAAACAAATTCAAAATCTATGTCAAGTCCACGATAATCTTTAGCTTGCATATTATATGCAACTTCTTCAATCAAACGGTTTTGAATTTCGGGGTTGTTAAGAACCATACTTGCAAGCTCATTGCTGAAACCGCCGCTTTCGGTTAGGGTGGAGAGATGCATAAGAGGAAGAACGCCATAGCTGTACGCTTTCTCAATCAGCTCTTCGTCATCAAGGTAAACAAGCCCACCCTGCTCGGTTATTCCGTAGGTAAAGGGTGTGAGATAGGTGGAGTAAGGGAGTATGCCTTCAAGAACGGACATATTCACATAGGGGTAAGCATAACCGTTTACATCTATTTCACGGCTTACGGCTCTTTCAAAAGAAATTACGAGTGTCTGTCCTGGATAAATCACTGCCCTGCCATTTAAAATAGGATTGTTGCGAAATAAGGCGTTGGTACTGATCCCGTATTCTTGTGCTATTGAATACACCGTTTCGTTTGCACTTACTGTGTGGGTTTGTGTTGGCTCCAGAATAAGAAGTGCCTGACCCTCAACTAAAGCGGGTATTTCCTCAAGATTGTTAAGGGCAACAACAACAAATTCAGGGACGCCGTATTGCTGTGCGATTGAAGCGGCAGTTTCACCGCTTTTTACTATATGTATATTCATACAATTCACCTCCGTTTTATATTATATTTGAGCGGTATTAAAAGTGTTAAAGAGTAATATGAGACGGAAAACGACAAATTTTTAAAAAAGTATTGACAAAAGATGAAATAGGTGTATAATGTATTGGTAACCCAGTGAAACTTTCAGAATTTTCAAACTGAAAGCAGAGGGGACTCCGGAGAATCTCTTTTTGAGTGCCGAAGGTGCAAGGTCGGTTTTATCGACTGAATCTCTCAGGCAAAAGGACGGAGCAGACAAATCTTTATATTACATAGGTCTGTATGTCATTTCCGGAGCCGCTGAGTGTTACTCAGACGGCTATTTTTATTTATTTTTAGGAGGGTTTTTAACCATGAATCAATTTTTAGCTGTGTTAGAAAAATACAATGGTGATATTAACACTTTTGTATGGACTACGCTCGGACTTGTACTGTTGCTCTTTACAGGTGTTTTAACAACAGTACTTACAAAATTCTTCCAGGTGACTCATATAGGACACTGGTGGAAGGCAACTATTGGCAGTCTTTTTAAGAAAGAGGTAATCGGTCACACTAAGGATAAATCAATTTCGCCTTTTCAGGCACTTTGTACAGCTCTTGCGGCAACTATTGGTGTAGGTAATATAGCGGGCGTTGCCGCTGCTATCTGCATTGGTGGTCCTGGTGCGGTTTTCTGGATGTGGGTTGCTGCATTCTTTGGAATGATGACTAATTATTCAGAAAACGTGCTTGGTATATATTATCGTCGTAAAAACAGAGATGGTGAATGGTCAGGCGGTGCAATGTATTATCTGCAGGATGGACTTGGTTCAAAGAAAGGATGCAAATGGATAGGAAAAGTTTTGGCAGTACTCTTTTCAATATTTACCTTGCTTGCATCATTTGGAATTGGTGCCATGGGTCAGATTAACAAAATTGTTGTAAATATTGAATCTGCGTTTCCAATTTCTGCACTTGCGAATGTTCAGCTTTATGATGGGGTAACTCTTTATTCTGTTATTTTGGGAATCGTACTTGTTGTTATCGCAGCACTTATCGTTCTTGGCGGACTTAAGAGAATAGCTGCCTTTGCTGAAAAAATCGTTCCGTTTATGGTTGTGCTTTTTGTGCTTGGAAGCCTCGTGATAGTAGTAAAGAATTATGGTCAGATTATTCCTGCTTTCAAAACAATTTTTGTTACAGCATTTAGTCCTATTGCGGTTGCTGGTGGTGTTACTGGTTCGATTATAAAAACAGTTATGGTTCAGGGCTTTAAGCGTGGTGTATTTTCAAACGAGGCCGGCCTTGGTTCTTCTGTTATGGTTCACTCAAATTCAAGTGTAAAAGAACCTGTTCAGCAGGGTATGTGGGGTATTTTTGAGGTGTTTGCGGACACAATGGTTGTTTGCACACTCACTGCACTTGTAGTTCTAACATCGGGTGTTTTTGATTTAACAGCACCAATGGGATATTATACTAATGACGCTACAATGGTGGCAGATGCCTTTAATACTGTTTTTGGTTACTGGAATATTGGCGGCAAGTTTATAGCTATAGCAATCTTTTTGTTTGCGTTCACTACTGTCCTTGGATGGGATCATTATGGTTCAAAAGCGTGGGAATATTTGTTCGGAACAAAAACTATAAAGGTGTACAAGGTTATTCATCTTGTTATGATTATGTGTGGTGCGCTTCTCACATCATCACTTGCATGGGATATTTCTGATACATTCAACGGTCTTATGATGATACCGAACCTTATTGGTGTTATTGTTTTGTCAGGATTGGTTTGCAAAATTACCAAAAACTACATAGACAGAAAGCTTCTTGGCAAGGATGTTGAGCCGATGCTTTCAGCTTTCCCGGAAATTCAGGAAGAAGAGAAAAAAGGACTTTAAATTTAACCAATGACTTACAGCCACTTTAAAGTGGCTGTAATCTTTAATTGCAGAAAAATATTACAAAATTTCCATCAAAGTATTGCATTGGTCACAGAAAAGTGATAAAATGAATAAGTTAAAAATTTTAGGGGGGTATATTTTATGTCATACATCGAAAGAGTGATTGAAGACGTAAAAAGAAAGCATGCGTCAGAGCCTGAATTCATTCAGACTGTGACAGAGGTGCTTACAAGTATCGCTCCGGTGGTTGAAAAGCATCCGGAGTATGAAAAGGCGGCTATTCTTGAAAGAATGGTTGAACCTGAAAGACAGATTATTTTCAGAGTTGCATGGGTTGATGACAATGGACAGACTCAGGTGAACACAGGTTATCGTGTACAGTTCAATGGTGCTATCGGTCCTTACAAGGGCGGTCTCCGTTTCCATCCGTCTGTATACCTTGGAATTATCAAATTCCTTGGATTTGAACAGACTTTCAAAAACAGCCTTACAGGTCTTCCTATCGGCGGCGGTAAAGGCGGTAGTGATTTTGACCCAAGAGGAAAGAGCGATGGTGAAATTATGAGATTCTGTCAGGCGTTTATGACAGAGCTTTACAGACATATTGGCCCCGATGTTGACGTTCCTGCTGGCGATATTGGTGTAGGCGGAAGAGAAATCGGTTACCTTTATGGTCAGTACAAGAGAATAAAGGCTGTATGGGAAAACGGTGTTCTCACAGGCAAGGGTCTTGAATATGGCGGATCTCTCATAAGACCTGAAGCTACAGGTTTTGGTGCTACATATTATGTAACTGAAGTTTTGAAACATTGTAATGATGATATTAAAGGAAAGACAGTTGCAGTTTCAGGATTTGGAAACGTTGCTTGGGGCGTTTGCAAAAAAGTTGCAGAGCTCGGCGGCAAAGTTGTTACAATTTCCGGTCCTGACGGTTATGTTTATGACCCAGACGGCGTTGTTACAGAAGAAAAAATCAATTATTTGCTTGAAATGAGAGCGTCAGGCCGTGACAAAGCTCAGGATTATGCTGATAAATTTGGTTGTCAGTTCTTTGCGGGCAAAAAGCCTTGGGAAGTTAAGGTTGACATTTGTATGCCTTGTGCTACTCAGAATGAAGTAAATCTTGATGAAGCAAAGAAAATTGTTGCAAATGGCACAAAATATTATATTGAAGTTGCAAATATGCCTACAACAGATGATGGTATGGAATTTATCAAAGAAAACAGTCTCATCATCGGTCCATCAAAGGCTGTTAATGCCGGCGGAGTTGCGGTATCTGCTTTGGAAATGGCACAGAACTCAATGAGATACAGCTGGTCAGAAGAAGAAGTTGATGAAAAACTCAAGGGTATTATGACAAACATTCACAAGGTTTCTGTTGAAGCTGCTGAAGAATATGGTCTTGGCTATGACTTGGTATCAGGTGCTAATATTGCAGGCTTTATGAAGGTTGCAAAGGCTATGATGGCACAAGGAATTTATTAAGATTTAAAATTAAAAGCGGATGCAGGCGAAATGCCTGCATCTTTTTTTGAAATACAGTATATTGTGGTCAGTATATGCGAAATATACAAATAATGGTATATTTTATTGTAGGACCATACAAAATATTGCAAATTTTTTATTTTACTTGAAAAAAGTCGAAAAGTGTTATAAAATAGTTTTGTAAAAAAATTTATATGAGGAGTGAAATCTCATGGAAAAGCTTTTTAAATTAAAAGAACATGGAACAAATGTCAAGACTGAGATTCTCGCAGGTATTACTACATTCCTTGCAATGTCCTATATCCTTGCGGTAAATCCTGGTTACCTTGGCAACATCCCTGGTGCAACACCTGCAGGTGTTTTTATGGCAACAGCAATTTCTGCTGCTATTGCAACACTTTGTATGGCATTCTTTGCAAACTATCCTGTGGCTCTTGCTTCAGGTATGGGACTCAATGCATTCTTTGCATTCACAGTTTGTGGTGCTATGGGCTATTCATATCAGGTTGCTCTCACAGCTATCTTGATTGAGGGTATTATATTTATGCTTCTCTCAATATTCAAGTTCCGTGAAGCTCTGGTTAACAAAATTCCAGCAAACCTCAAGTTTGGTATCACAGCAGGTATCGGTCTCTTCATTACAATTATTGCTCTTATAAATGCAAAAATTGTTGTTGCTGACCCTGCTACAACAGTTGCAATGGGCAACCTTGCATCACCCGGTGTTGTTCTGGCACTTGTTGGTCTTTTGGCAATTGGTGTGCTTCAGCACTTCAAGGTTCCTGGCGGAATTCTTCTCGGTATCATCATTACATGGGTGCTCGGTATCGTTGCTGAACTTATCGGCTGGTATGTTCCTGACCCTGCAAATGGCGTTTATTCTGTAATCCCCAATCTCACTTGGGAATCAATCAAAGCAAACTTTGCAGCTCCGGCTCTTTTCCAGTTTGACTTTGGATTTATTGCAAAGAACTTTGCAGGATTTATTCTTGTTGTGTTCACATTCCTTTATACTGATATATTTGATACGGTTGGTACTCTTATTGGTGTTGCCGAAAAAGGTGACCTTCTTGATGAAGAAGGAAGACTTCCCAAAGCTGGTGGTGCTTTGATGGCTGATGCTGTTGGTACTGTTGTTGGTGCTTGTCTTGGTACATCAACTGTTACAAGCTATGTTGAATCAAGTGCCGGCGTTGCTGCAGGCGGAAGAACAGGTCTTACTGCTGTTACAACAGCTGTTATGTTCCTTATCGCAATCATTTTTGCACCTATCTTCCTTGCAATTCC
>JAZROR010000037.1:0-2636 GCA_045648845.1 Clostridia bacterium | reverse complement strand
ACTTTTGTATTGGTTGTGCTTGTTATCCCGAGGTTCACCCTGAAAGCGAGAATCAGAAAGAGGACATAAAACGTCTTCGCGAAAAGGTTGATGCAGGGTGCGATTTTATTACCACACAAATGTTTTTTGACAATAATCTTCTCTATAATTTCCTTTATAAAATCCGTGAAGCAGGAATAACCGTTCCGGTAATACCTGGTATTATGCCAATTACAAATGCAAATCAGGTTGAAAGAGCGATAACCCTTTCGGGTTCGTTTATGCCTCAGAGATTCAAAAGCCTGGTTGACAAATTCGGCTCGGATCCTGCTGCTATGAAGCAGGCGGGAATTGCTTATGCTACCGACCAGATTATAGATTTGTATGCAAACAACATAACCAATGTTCACGTGTATTCAATGAACAAGCCGGATGTAGCAAAGAAGATTCAGGATAATCTTTCGGATATTTTGGGAAAATGAATTTAGTAGTTATAACAAAAACTTATGATGCACCGCCTTTTTGTGAAAGAGAGGTACTTCGGTATGCCGGATGCAAAGAGGCGGACGAAAATATAATAGGGCTTTTAAATGCGTGCAAAAAAGAGGCTTGGGAAAAACTATCTTACAGGGTATGCTATGTAGAGCTTGACGTGAAGACAGATGGAAATATGTGTGACTTTGGAGCTTTCAAGGTTGATTCCAATGACCTTTCGAAAAATCTTTGCGGGTGCGAAAAAGCTATTTTGTTTTCAGCGACTGTTGGGATTGAAATTGATAGGCTTATAGCAAAATATGGGCTGATGTCACCCACTAAGGCGCTGATATTTCAGGCTATTGGTGCTGAACGGATAGAGGCCTTGTGTGATGCTTTTTGCGGGGATATTGAAAAAGAAAAAAATATATTCCTCAGACCGAGATTCAGCCCGGGATACGGGGATTTGGAGCTTTTGGTTCAAAAAGAAATTTCTGCAGTTTTGAATGTTTCAAAAAACATAGGCGTCACTTTAAATGACAGCCTTTTGCTTTCACCGTCAAAATCGGTTACGGCATTTGTTGGGATAACCCAAAAGGAAGAAGCTAATATGCAAAAAAAATGCGCGAATTGTGAGAAAAAAGATTGTATGTTTAAAGAGGTGCAATGATGAACTTTCGGGACTTTTTGAAAGAGAATATAGTTTATCTTGATGGCGGAATGGGTACTCTGCTTCAGGGTTTTGGGCTTACTCCCGGGGAACTGCCAGAAAGGTGGAATATCTCCCATCCGGAGATAATCACAAAAATACACAAAGGATATTTTGATGCAGGGAGCAATGTGGTTTCGACCAACACCTTTGGGGCAAACTGCCTCAAATTTTCTGAAAATGAACTTGAAGAAATAATAAAAGCTGCCATTTATAATGTAAAACAAGCAAGGGACGAGAGCTCATCAAAAAAAGAAAAATTCGTTGCCCTTGATATTGGACCCACGGGGAAGCTTTTAAAACCCTTTGGCGACCTTGATTTTGAGGATGCGGTTGAGGTGTTTGCAAAAACTGTGCGGCTTGGTACGAAATACGGAGTTGACCTTATACTTATTGAAACAATGAACGACAGCTATGAAACAAAGGCGGCGCTTCTTGCGGCAAAAGAGAATAGCAGTCTTCCGGTGTTTGTTTCAAATGCATATGGGGAAGACAAAAAACTTATGACCGGGGCTTCGCCTGCGGCAATGGTTGCTCTCCTTGAGGGGATGGGAGCCGATGCAATCGGTGCAAATTGTTCACTTGGTCCACTTCAGCTTCAGGAAGTGGTGTATGAACTTCTTGAAAAAGCGTCTGTTCCGGTGCTTGTGAAACCCAATGCGGGACTTCCTAAAGTGGTGGATGGAAAGACTGTTTTCGATGTGGATGCCCATAGCTTTGCGAAAGAAGTTGCGGACTTTATAAGAAATGGTGTTCGCATAGCAGGTGGTTGTTGCGGAACCACGCCTGAATATATAGATGAGCTTGTAAAATCAAGTGAGGGTATTTCACCAAAGCCTGTTTTTGATAAGGAAATCACAGTCGTTTCGTCATATACACACGCAGTTGAATTTGGTGAAAGCCCGATTCTTATTGGTGAAAGAATAAACCCCACCGGCAAAAAACGTCTCAAGCAGGCGCTTGTTGAAAAGGATATGGAATATATTCTTACGGAAGGGATAAATCAGCAGGAAAAAGGCGTACACATACTTGACGTGAACGTGGGACTTCCTGAAATAAATGAAAAAGAAATGCTTGAAAATGCGGTGTGCGAACTTCAGGCAGTGATAAATTTGCCACTCCAGATAGATACAGCGGACTTTGAGGCTATGGAAAGTGCTCTCAGACGATATAACGGAAAGGCGCTTATCAACTCGGTAAACGGCAAGAAAGAAAGTATGGAAAAGGTATTCCCACTTGTCAAAAAATATGGCGGCGTGGTGGTTGCTCTCACTCTTGATGAAAACGGAATACCAAACACTGCGGTGGGTAGATTCAGGATTGCGGAAAGAATTTTAGAAACTGCTAAAGAGTTTGGCATAGATAAGAAAAACATAATTTTTGATACCCTTGCTATGACCATAAGTGCGGATAAGTGCGCGGCACGCGAAACCCTTGGGGCACTTAGAATGATAAAAGAACAGCTTGGTTGTCA
>JAZROR010000036.1:0-2651 GCA_045648845.1 Clostridia bacterium | reverse complement strand
TATTGTCTTCCTAAGACCGCTTTGGCCTCCGACTTGTGGCTGATAAAGAAAAATATAATATACTCATGTCCACAGGAAAAAATGATCAGTATGAAAGGGTTATTGAAAGATTTAGAGAAAACGGCATAGACTTGGAAAAATATCCAATGCTTAAGGTGTCTGAGTATATCTATGATATGGACCTTGCACTTAATGCGGCAGACCTTATTATTGCCCGTTCAGGAGGCTCGGTAAGCGAAATGACAGCCCTTGGGAAAGCCGCCATACTCATTCCCTCGCCTTATGTTGCGGGAAATCATCAGCTCCACAATGCCCGTGCTGTTGAGCGTTCAGGCGGTGCTATGGTGATTACTGAAGATGAATTGACCAAGGAAAAACTTGGAGAAACTGTGACATATATAATTGAGAACGACGAACTACTAAAAGAAATGAGCGGAAAATCAAAAAGTATAGGAATCGTGGATGCTGCTGACAGAATTTACAAAATCCTTAAAGAAATCGCAAAAATAAAATAAAGCACATCAACACCTTTTTTCGTGCTTTACATAGTATGTAGGTATGAGGAGGTGTTACGGTGAGCAAGATTACAATTTGCGGTGGGAAAAAGCTTGACGGAGAGGTTAGTGTTCAAGGGTCAAAGAATGCAGTTTTGCCCATTCTTGCTGCAACCATCTTGAGTGAAGAAGAGTGTGTTGTACATAACTGTCCCGACCTTGCAGATACTCAGTCAGGGTTTGAAATAATAAGACAGCTTGGTGGAAAGGCAAGTTTTTGTGACCATACTGCAGTTATCAAAGCTGAAAATATAAAAAGACACGAAATTTCAGGCGAGCTTATGTGCAGTATGAGGTCTTCGGTTTTGTTTTTAGGGCCTATTATCTCAAGGTGCGGCAGAGCTGTTATTTCATATCCAGGCGGCTGCGCCATAGGTCTTCGTCCCATAGACCTTCATCTTAAAGCTTTCAAAGAACTTGGAGTGAAGATTGAAGAGGTTGGGGGATATATTTACTGCAAGGCAGACAGAATAAAACCGGCTACAGTGAATCTCTTGTTTCCCAGTGTTGGTGCTACGGAAAATATTATGCTGCTTGCGGCGGTGTCCAGAGGCGAAACAATGATAGTCAATGCGGCGAGGGAACCAGAGATTGTGGATCTGCAAAATTTCCTGAACAGGATGGGGGCAAAAATTTCCGGCGCCGGAACAGAAATAATTCGCATAATAGGTGTTGAAAAATTAAAAAAAGTAGAGTATAATATAATTTCGGACCGTATTTTTGCAACTACCTGTGCGTGTGCTGCTGCTTGTTGCGGCGGAGACGTTGTGCTTCAAAATATGGAACCCGAACATATAAGGCTTATAATCTCAATGCTCAAAGACTCAGGGTGTATTATCACGAGTGGCAAAAATTATGTACGTATTCAAAGTGGTGAACGGCTTTTGGGACTTGGGAAGATTATGACATCGCCATATCCAGGGTTTCCTACGGATGCTCAGGCACTTTTTATGTCGGCGCTTGCCACAGCGGACGGAACAACGGTTTTTGTTGAAAATATATTTGAAAGCAGATACAAGCACGTGTCAGAACTTATCAAAATGGGCGCTGATATAATAGTTGACGGAAGGCTTGCGGCTGTTACCGGTTGCAATTATATTCAGGGTGCAAAAATTTGTGCCGACGATTTGCGGGGCGGTGCGGCATTGGTTATTGCGGGGCTTTCTGCTATTGGCGACACTGAAATAACGGGGATTGAACATATCGACAGAGGTTATGAACGAATTGAAGATGTTTTTTCGGCGCTTGGAGCGTCAATAAAACGGAAATAAAAGCTTAGCCATGCGATTTAGCATGGCACATGGCGAAAGGACAAGTTGTTTAAAGGAAGGAGGGCGCAACGTGAAAATTGTAAGAAAAAAGAAGGCTAAAAGATTGGCAGAAAATGAAATGTTGAGCAATGAACTTGAACAGAAAAAACGAAAGCTTGTGAAAGAGAAGCGTAAGAAACGCAGAAAAAGAAGATTCATTATCTTTATGTTTTTGTTTGTCTGTATAGGGATAATTATTGCGGTTCTCAAGGCGCCATTTTTCAATATTCAGGCGGTTTATTCGGTGGGACAGTCGCAGATGACCGAAAGTGAAATTGTAGAGATTGCTCAGATAAAGACAGGAGTAAATATTTTCAGCACAAATTTGAAAATTGCACAGAGACGGCTTAATTCCAATGCTGAAATAGAGGAAGCCAGCATAAGAAGAATTTTTCCCAACAAGATAAAAATTTCGGTAAAGGAAGCAAAACCCATTGCTTACATAAAAAAAGATGATAAACTTCTTTTTATTGACGAATGGGGAAAAATCATAAAGGTCCATGCGGCGAGTGATGAAGAAAAACCGGTGGCTCCCGAACTTTTTGGCGTGGAGGCGGTTTCTGAAAAACCGGGTGAGCAGTTTGCCAAGGCGGATGATTCAAGGGCAGAGGTGCTCTTTGATTGCCTGCCGACGCTTTCTGATACAGGACTTTTGGAAAAACTGAATTATATAAGTCTTGCGGACCTTTCAGATATACATCTTGATTACGAAAACAGACTTTATATGATGCTTGGAAGCTATGAAAATATAGATTACAAACTAAAATTTGTAAAAAAAGTAATTGAT
>JAZROR010000035.1:0-3177 GCA_045648845.1 Clostridia bacterium | reverse complement strand
TGCATTAACTGTGCCGATACGGACCTCTTTGACTTTCATAGTGTATTCAATGTGGCTTGCGGCAGTTTCGACTTTCTTTTCGCTTACAAAAAATCTTGTGTAAAAGCCAAAAGCACCCACCAAAATTGCAAGAATAACAATTATATCAATAATGCTGATTTTTCCAAACAGCTTTCCTTCTTTGTTGATAAGCATAAAATTTTCCTCCATTTATTCTTTATTGAGCATAGGTTGTAAGGCCAATCACAAAACCATAGCCTGCGAAACCTTTTCCGCGAATAGCGGTCTCTTCGCCCACGCGGATGGGGGTGTTTGATGAAGAAATCTGACTATTAGTTTCAAGGGCATCTGCTGTCACCTCAAGGGTTATGTCATAAAGGACAGGGTCTTCCAAAAGAACAGCTTTCCCTGATGCTAAATCAGTGCCAACTTGTGAAGATGGAGAAAGTTCAATACCGGTGAGCTTTCCTTCAAAGCGTTCTTTGATGCCTATCCACACGCTTTCGTCATTTTCTAACCCTGCGAGAAATTTGTCATAAAGGCTTTTTTCTGCTTTGGTAAGCTGAATTTTAAATGTCGCTGTGGTGTTCTGTGTATCACTGACAGTATTGGTGTCACTTTTACCGCCCAAAAACCATACGGCAACGAGGGCGATTAAAACCACAGCCACAACAATCAGGGCGTCAATAAGATTGAATTTTGCTTTAGTCATTGTTTTTACCTCCAAGACTTAGATATATGTTATCAATGTTTTCTGCATATTTTTTTGCAGTAAATGTCGAGTTAAAAATTTCGGTACTGCCCACTGAGAGCTTTGAATAAAGGTCGCTGTTATGGAAGAGCATAGTCAGTTTTTCGGCAAGTGCCAAAGAATCGTGAGTAGGCACAATAAATCCGTTTTTGCCATCCTTGATTACACCGGGGTTTCCACCGAAGTCCGAAACCACAGCGGGTTTTCCAAGGCTCATTCCTTCAAGAAGTGAGAGGCTGGTGGCTTCAGTACCAAATGAACAGTTTACCTGAACGTCTATGATGTTCATAAGGGGCTCGACATTGTCAAGGAAGCCCAGCATAATCACATAGTCCTCGAGCCTTGAAGTTATGATTTGCTTGCGGATAGATTCTGCCATATCTCCGGTCCCTGCAATAAGAAATCGAGCCTTTATGTCGCGGTCTTTTAAAATCTTTGCAGCTTCAACGAAATATTTGTGCCCTTTCACCTCATTGAGACGTGCAACAATGGCGGTGCATTTGCAGTCTGGCGGAATTCCCCAGGCTGCTTTGGTTTTGGCAATTTCTTCGTCAGAATACTTGCGAAGGGGCTCTACCCCGTTTAGGATAACGTCAATTTTACTTTCATTTACGCCGATGTCGCAGATATTTTCCTTTGCAGCCTCAGCCACTGCAATTATTTTGTCGGCAGTGGAGTTATTGGCAAGACCGCAGATTGCTTTTCCAAGACCGTGAGTGAAACGCGGATTTTGGGGAAAAACGCTATGTCTTGTATATACTATTTTTGCACCATAAAGCCTTGCGGCAATACGTGCTGACATACTTGCGTGAGTGTGAACAATCTGAGGCTTAAATTCTTTGAAAACCATTAGAAACTTTTTGATTGCACGAACATCAAGAGACTTATCCGCCATAGCGTCTATTTCAAAGACCTTAAAACCTAACGCCTCAACCTTTGGCTTAAGCAGGCTATTTAATGGAAGAACCACAGCCACGTTTAACTTTTCTTTGTTGCAGTAGTTGAGATAAGTGAGAATGCACTTTCCTGCACCGCCGATATTTGTGTCCGAACAAACTTGCAAAACATTAAGCATTTTGGGACACCTCCGATTTTTCTGACTCGGTTTTTGCTATTTTTGATGCAGTGATGCCAAGTGCTATCACTGTAAAGAAAATCATAAATACGCGATAGTTGTAAAAACAGTTATCGAAAAGCCCCTGAACCATAAAACCAAGGATGCCCGAGGCAATACCGACAATTACTACAGAGAAAGGATTTCCTTTGCCAAAGGCAATGTATCCCGAGACGGAATTCTTTATAAAAAGGAACATAAAAAGAACAAAGGATGAGATTCCCAAAATTCCTGATTCCACTAAAATTTGCAGGAACAGGTTGTGGGAGTGTGGTGCAACAACGGCACTGTATGAATAAAATGGATAAACCTGTGTGAAGGCTTCTGTTCCGGGGCCGATGCCTGAAAGCCAGAAGTCTTTCAGCATGAGAAGTGTACCCATCCATATATAAACGCGATAAGATGTGGAGGAGTCTTTCATATCACCGATGCTTAAGAAACGGTTGATGATACTTTCGGGAAGAACCATAGGGATAATAGGCAGTGCGATAAGAGCAAGTCCCCAAAGCTTTCCGCAGACAAATGTTACAAAAACTGATGCTGATGCCATAATTCCAAGCCAACAGCCACGGGAGAAAGTGAGGATGAGCGCTACGCCCATAATCCCTGATAGAATGGCATAAACGATTTTTGACAGCACTTTTTTTGATGTCCACATAAGAGAAATGCAAACAGGAAGAACCAGAAGAATGTATTCGCCGAGAACATTCGGGTTTTCCAAGGTTGAATAGATTCGCATTTTGATGTCTTCAAACATTTCTTCGTCCATCCACGCCTGATTTACATTCCAGCCAAAAACATATTGCAAAATTCCGTAAAGACAAACAATTCCGCCTGAGAGAACAAAAACTTTCAAGATGTTGAAAAGTTGTCTTCTTGTTTTTACTGTATTTATAATTACGAAATAAAATACCATAAAAGCAAAGTACACAAGCCATATCTGAACACTTTTAAATGGTGCAAAAGAAGTAAGAGCCGCAATAAGATATATGATAAGCATGGTGATTATCATAAGGCCGCATCCTTCAAAGTGCCATGAGAACTTTTTGGTGGTGAGATATTTCACGATTAAAGAAAAAAGGCAAAGGAGCGTGAGGCCCACAAGCACCATAGTGGGCACAAGGGGTGCAAGAAAAACTGTGATGAATACACCAAATTCCACTTTGTAAATTACAAGGCAGAAGAAAAGCAGTCCAAAAACAAACAAAAGGGCAAGAATTGGTGAAATAATACCACAGATAAGCCCTGATGCGATACCTAAGATTATGGCGGATATGAGTCTTGTCGTTCCCTCACATTTTGTCATATAGAA
>JAZROR010000034.1:0-7679 GCA_045648845.1 Clostridia bacterium | reverse complement strand
CACAGATTTATAAAGGAACAAATCTATATATCAAGAATTGACGGTGACATAACAACCTAGGACGTGCGTATGAGAAAACCCAATACCGATGACGTTATGAGCAATGCTCTTATGCACTCATATGAGCATCTTTTTGCGACTTTTATGAGGAACGGCTCGATTGGCGCGGATATCATTTACGTTGCACCTATGGGCTGTCAGACGGGGTTTTATCTGCTTGTGAGGAATGCCTGCCACAAGGATGTGCTCAGTGAAGTAAAAGCGGTTCTTAAAAAAATTTCGGTTTATGACGAGGAAATGCCGGGGGCAAGTGAAATTGAATGTGGAAATTATCGTACCCTTGATGTTGAAATTGCCAAAGAAGAGGCACTTCGGTATCTTGAAAAAATAAAAGACCAGACCGAAAATGATTTGACCTATGAAACGGGAGAGATATAATGGATGCTTTGTTTGTTGCGGTGAACGCAAAATATGTTCACACCAATATTGCGGTGAGATATCTGACCAGATGCTGCAATGCAAAAGGGTTTGATTGTTCTTTTGCGGAATTTACCATAAATGAACAAAAAGATATGATTCTCAAAAGACTGTATATGGCAGATGCGAACATATACGGGTTTTCGTGTTATATATGGAATATTGGTTTGGCGCTTGAAATCTCTCGAAATCTCAAGAGACTCAAACCGCAGTGCGTAATTGTTCTCGGTGGCCCTGAGGTTTCGTTTGATGCGGAAAAAGTTCTTGCAGAAAATGAATTTGTTGATTTTGTATTCTGTGGCGAGGGAGAGCTTCTATGGACTGAGTTTTTAAAGGATATTCCCAAAACTCGTCAGGTAGTTCGCGGAGCAAAAATAGAAAATATGGATGAATTGCCGTGTCCTTACACAGATGAGGATTTAAAAAATGTAGTAGCGGGCGAAAAGCTCTTATATTATGAAACCAGCCGTGGTTGCCCTTTTTCTTGTGCGTATTGCCTTTCGTCAACTACTGACGGAGTTCGGTTTTTGAGCCTTGAACGTGTGAAAGCTGAACTTAAAAGGTTTGCGGAATTTGGCGTTATGACTGTGAAATTTGTTGACCGAACCTTCAATGCTGATAAAAAGAGAGCCATTGAAATCTGGAAGTATTGTTTGAATCTTCCAGGTGATACCTGCTTTCATTTTGAGATAGGAGCAGATCTTATAACCGATGAAGCAATAGAGGTTTTGAAAACTGCACCCAAGGGAAAATTTCAATTTGAAATTGGGGTGCAAACCACGAACGGGACGACCATTTCTGAAATAAGCAGAACGATGAATCTTGATGTTCTCAAGAAGAATGTAAAAGCCTTGAAAGAACGGACCAACGTGATGCTTCATCTTGATTTGATAGCAGGACTTCCCTTTGAAGATTTTGAATCATTCAAAAAGTCTTTTGACGATGTGTATAGGCTACATCCCCACGTTTTGCAACTGGGTTTTTTAAAACTCTTGAAAGGGTCAAGACTCAGGGAAAATGCGGATTCATATGGAATGCTGTTTTCGGACTTTGCCCCTTATGAGATATTTTTAAACAAATGGATTTCGTATCTTGAGATAATAAAACTTAAAGGTGTTGAAGATGTCCTTGAAAGGTATATGAATTCAGGCAGATTTTGCCGTACGCTTGAGACGATTGATGAAATCATTGATTTGCCATTTGTTTTTTTCGAAAAGCTGTCAGAGTTTTTTGATAGGCGTGGGCTCATAGGTCAGGGCGTGAAAAGAATTACACTTTACGGACTTTTGTACGAGTTTTTGAAAAAGGAAATGAATGAGGACAATCTCAGGAAGGTTATATGTGCGATGAAAAAAGATTTTTCCGACTGGCACTCAAATGGAGTTGGGACACCCGATTGGTACAAAGAGTATTGATTGAGCGTTGACAAAGTCATGGCTTTTTGCTACAATCAAAGAGGAAAAGGAGAGAGAGCTGTGTTTAGTATAAAGCTTGCTGATATTTGTATTGGTATTGATAATAAATATCGGTATCTTGAAAAAATGTGCTCAAAGTACATAACAGACGATTCTGAGTGTGAATTCGTTGTTTCGGTGACAGATGAAGAAATTCTGGCAGAAAAAACTGATATTGATTTTCCTTTGGATTATCTTGAAAGCCTTGCGGTTTACAGAAAAATTGCGGAAAAAATGGCTGATTATGACGGCTTTTTGATGCATGGCGTAGTGCTTGAAACAAAAGACTGCGGTGTTGCATTTTTGGCAAAAAGCGGTGTAGGAAAATCTACACACGCAAGATTTTGGCTTGAATTTTTGGGAGATGGGGCAGAGATAATAAACGGTGACAAGCCTCTTGTGAGAATAAAGAACGGAATTCCTTTTGCATATGGTACGCCTTGGGCAGGAAAGGAAGGAATAGAACAGAATAAGAGTGTTCCCCTTAAAAAAATTTGTTTTATCAAGCGTGGCAACGAAAATTCCTGTGTTGGTCTTGAAAAAAATAAGGTTTTGACGCCTCTGCTAAATCAGATTCACTTTCCCAACAACAAATTTCTGGGAAGGATTTTGGGAACGGTGGAAAAAGTGGTAGAAAGTGCGGAATTTTTTGAGATACACTGCATAAAAGATGTTTCCGCAGCGGAGGTTGCGTATAACGAAATATTTAAATAATAAGATATATAAAAAGAGAACCGAAATCAATCGGTTCTCTTTTTTTTGCCATTTTCTATTTTTCTTTGGTCAAATATTCTTTCAGCTTTTCAAAGCTCTGGTCACTTATCACGTGTTCTATTTTACAACTGTCCTGAAATGCGGTTTCACTGTCAACACCAAGAGAAATAAGAAACGTCGCAATGACGTTGTGCCGTTCAAAAACCTTTTCGGCAATCTTAAGACCGTCTTTTGTCAGCGAAATAAAACCGTTTTCGTCAATGGTAATGTAGCCTTTCTCTCTGAAATTCTTCATAGCAACAGAAACGCTGGCCTTTGTGAAAGAGAGCTTGTGAGCGATATCAATGCTTCGGACACAGCCGTTTTTTTTCTTCAGTACAAAAATTGTTTCGAGATAATTTTCTGCGGATTCGTTTATTTTCATAATATTTCCTCTGGAAAACAGAACTTGGATAAAATATATCCGCTATCATTATAACAAAGCAAAAAGAATTTGTCAAATTGTGACGAGAAAAGCATCCAACCGACAAATTCTTTTTTTAGGGGGGTGTTAATAATTTAATACTACAGGATAAAAATTTCCAAGCACATCACAAAGGGTAACCGGGAAAACTTCGTTTTCAGCTAACCATTTGCAACAGGCAGCAGCTTCTTCGTGGGTGAAGAAAATGTTTTCGACAATCTCGGCGTCAGACTTGTCGTTGTCCATCTCTGCCATAATGCCAAAGGGACGAAGAGTGTCCGGTTTGTCAGTAATAACATAAAAACTGATTCCGTTTCCTGACGCGGAAAGAATCGGGTTTTTGCTTTTGTACATGATGATTACCTCCAAAATAAAGTGATATTTTTATTTTAATCCTTTAAAATTTGCATTTATATAGGAAAAAATCGACAAAAAGTGACAAAAAATTAAAACGGATTAAACCATTGGTATTACAGGAAAAAAATTACATTACAGAACTTTCTTGTTGAAAAAGACTTTATATTATGTTAACTTAAAGTTAGAAAAATATATAAAGAAGGTGAAATTGTGAATAATTTACTTAAAACTGTTCTTAAAATGAAGAGAGTACCATTTTTGCTTGTGTTTTGGGGTGTGAAGTTTGCTTTTTATGTACTGCTTGTTGCCCTTTTTGCATATAAATATAATCAATGGTCATACGGTAGTTATGAAAACAGTGTTCTTATTATAAAGCTTGCTCAGGCGGCGTTTAGTTTGTTTGTTCAGTTTATACTGGGGGGGATTATTCTTGACTGTTATATGGCGGGAAAGTAAAGAATGTCTGCCTGAATCTTTGGCAGACATTACATAGCGAGGAAATACTTGACGTTTTTGCTGTTTTGTAGTATTCTAATATACAGGCGTTTTGAGCCATAGATTTTAAAAAGAAAGTTTTAGGAGGCGGGGCTTTGAAAGAAAAAGGCGGAAAATTCTTGCAGGGTGCATTGATTCTTGCAGGAGCAAATTTCCTTGTTAAAATTATCGGTGCTTTGTTTAAAGTCCCGCTTTATAATCTTATTGGTGAAGATGGAAGCGGTATTTTCAATGTTGCATACCAGATCTATACGTTTATGTTTATTATTGCGACTGCGGGATTTCCTATTGCGGTTTCCAAAATGGTGGCAGAAAGCATTGCAAGAGGTGACGAATACGACGCACGGCGGATTTTCCAGACAGCCACATTTTTGCTTGGTGTCATAGGAATTATCGGAAGTACAGTTCTTTATACATTTGCAGAGCCGCTTGCAAATCTCCTTGGAAACGGCGATTCTGCTCTTGGAATAAAAGTTATTGCTCCTGGCGTATTTTTTGTTTCCCTCGTCTCTGCATACAGAGGGTATTTTCAGGGAAAACAAAATATGTTCCCAACAGCAGGCTCTGAGGTAGTTGAAGCAGGCGGAAAGCTTTTGATAGGTATTGCAGCGGCTTCGGTTATTATGAGTATGCAAGCAACTTCTAATATTCCGGGCGCAAGCTTTCCAGATGGAGTGTTTTCATCCCATGGTCGTACAGTATATTCTGCAACGGGTGCGATTTTTGGTGTTACCGCGGGTACGTTTCTTGCTCTTGCTCTTATGCTGATTATATACAGCAGCAAGGAAAGAAAGATAAAGCCGATTCCTTGCAAAGAAATAAGACCGAGAAAAGAAATACTTAAAAATCTTGTGAAAATTGCAATTCCAATTACCATAGGTGCATCGGTTTCAAGTCTTACCAGCCTTGTTGACCTTGCTACAATTATGAACAGGCTTGTGGTTAATCCTGATGTTTTTGATAGTTACGCTCACCTTTTTGCCAAAGGAACAGAGTTTGCAGGAAAAGCCTTGGAAGAAGGATGGCAGGGAATTACGCTTCTTCAGAAAAAAGCAAATTCTCTTTACGGCGTATATACAGGTCAGGCGCAGACTATGTTCAATCTTCCACTTACCATAGTGGTGGGACTCAGTATGAGCATTGTTCCTGCAATTTCAACAGCTCTTGCGGAAAAGAATATTAAGGATGCCCAAACTATGACCAGAAGTGTGCTCAAAATAACTTCTATTTTTGCGCTTCCCTGTGCGGTTGGATTCTATGTATTGGCTGAGCCGATTTTGAGAATTTTATACAGTGATGCAAACGGTTCTATGCTTCTTGGAAAGCTTGCTTTTGCTGTGCCGTTTGTAGCATTGGTTTCTGTCAGCAATTCCGTACTTCAATCTTACGGAAAGGTTTATTATCCCGTCTTTAATATGCTTATCGGCGGCGTGGTAAAGGTTCTTATGAATTATACCCTGATTCCTGTCTGGGGAATAGATGCAGCCCCCCTTGCAACAACGGCTTGCTATGGCATCATCGCAGTGCTTAATTTCTTCTGTATTACGTATAAGTTGAAAGTTAAAATAAATCCCTTTGATATGGTTTTAAGACCCCTTTGTGCCTCGGTTGTTATGGGAGCGGTTGTTGCGGTTTTGTATCGAAGTATTTCGGGGATTATTCCGTTTTCGAGAATTGTGACCATTGCTGCTATTGGCGTGGGTGCGATTGTTTATCTTGTGGCGGTGTTGTTGGTTAAGGCACTTGATAGGGACGATGTGCTGAATCTTCCTAAAGGTGAAAAGATTGCGGCGCTTATGACAAAATATAAGTTACTTTAAGAAAAATCAGGAGAATTTTTATGAAAGAAAAATATACTTTTGAGGATTTGGTGGAAATAGTTGAAAAGCTGCGTTCGGAAAATGGTTGTCCGTGGGATATTGAACAGACACACCAAAGCATCAAGCACAGCATTATTGAAGAGGGCTATGAACTCATTGAAGAACTTGACAACTGTAACTGGGAAAAGGCTGCTGACGAAAGCGGGGATTTGCTTTTGCAGGTGGTTTTCCACGCAAGAATAGGTCAGGAAAACGGCGAGTATAATATTGATGATGTGATAAATGCGGTATGTAAAAAGCTTATTCACCGCCATCCCCACGTTTTTGGCGATGTCAGTGTTCAAAACAGCGAGGAGGTCCTCAGAAACTGGAACCGTATCAAACGTGAAGAACGTAGTCAAAAAACTGTTGCTCAGGATATGGCGGAGGTTTCAAAATATCTTCCTGCACTTATGCGAGCTGAAAAAATTCAGGGCAAGGCACAACGTGACGGATATGTGTTTAGCGAGCCGATTCTTGTGGCAGAAAATATTTCACAGCTTATTTCTATTATGCTTTCAAACGCCGATAACGAGGTGGCTGAAAAATATATAGGAAAGATGCTGTTTGACATTGTTTCTATGTCAGACAAAATGGGCGTCAATGCAGAAACTGCACTTACGAAGCATATAGAGTCTTTCATTCAGGAATATTCAAAGCACGAGGGGTAGGAAATTTATGCGACTGGATAAATATTTAAAGGTATCAAGACTGATAAAACGACGCACAGTAGCAAACGAAGCGTGTGACGGCGGCAGAGTATCTGCCAATGGCAAGGTTGTTAAGGCGTCATATGATGTAAAAATTGGCGATGTTTTGGAAATAAGGTTCGGAAGCCGCGAACTAAAGATAAAGGTTACGGACGTTCGTGAACAAGTGGGAAAAGCGGATGCTGCTACTCTTTATGAAGTTATTCCGGAATAAATTTAAAGAGGTGAAAAGTCACCTCTTTTTTTGTTGGAAATTCCTGAAAAAATGCTTGACAAATCGGTGAAAATTTATTAAAATTATAATAACGTATGTTTAACTTTAAAGCATATGTCACGTTCTTTAAATGTATTTCTTTGCAAGTGCCGTTTTTGCTATGTTTGTAGCAATTTTCGGCAAAATGGCGATGTGATTATATAATCTATGATTTATACGTCAAATTTGATATAGAGGAGGTGTAATACTATGGACGGAATAGAATTCATAATCCTCGTTGGCGTTGTGGTGTTGGCAATTATTGGTATGTTTGTTACTTTCAGAGTTGGATATTCATACCGCAAAAAAGTTGCAGAACTCAGAATAAACAGTGCTGAAGAGGAAGCAAAAAGGATTATTGAAAATGCAAAATCAAAAGCAGTTAAAGATGCAGAACACGCAAAAAAGGAAAGACTTTTAGAAGCAAAAGAAGAAATACATAGAGAACGCAATGAACTTGAAAAAGAAATAAAAGAAAGAAGAAACGAACTTCAGCGTCAGGAACGTCGAATTCAGCAGAAGGAAGACACCATTGACAAAAAGACTCAGGTTCTTGAAAAGAAAGAAGAACAGGTTCAAAATAAAATTGCTGAAGTTGACGAACTCAAAGAAGAGGTTGAAAAGGTTAAAAAGCTTCAGCTTTCACAGCTTGAAAAGCTTGCTGAGCTCTCTGTGGCAGAGGCAAAGGATATGCTTCTCAAACAGGTTGAAATTGACGCAAGACACGATGCGGCGCTTCTTATAAAGAGCATCGAGGATCAGGCGAAAGAAGAAGGCGAAGCAAAAGCTCGAAACATTATCACAGGTGCTATTCAGCGCTGCGCTGCTGACCATGTTGCAGAAACAACGGTTTCTGTTGTTCAGCTTCCAAACGATGAAATGAAGGGCAGAATTATC
>JAZROR010000033.1:0-21609 GCA_045648845.1 Clostridia bacterium | reverse complement strand
AATGCAAAACAGAGAAAACGCAGCTAAGATGCAAGTAACCAAAATTTTAGGGGCGCCCTCCCAGATACGTGTGTTTGACTCTCTGTCAAATTTCTTCATAACGGAATCAAGGTCCATAGGCGCATTAACCTCAGCGGTTTTGTTTTTCTTAAAAAATGCCATAATGCCTCCTTAGTAAAACCATAAAAATAGCTGCGACGAAGTTTCGCCGCAGCCAAAACTTTCTTTTTACAAACTATTATTCAACAGTGATACCTTTTTCAGCAAAATACTTAGCAGCACCTGCGTGGAAAGGAACTGTCATACCGCTTGTAGCATTTTCAAGGCTGAGTTCTGCGCCCTTGCCGTTTTCAGCGGTAATAGCTTCGATATTGTCAAAGATTGCAGCTGTGAGTTTGTAAACATCTTCTTCTGCTGCATCAGCACTTACAATCAAAGTAGCCTTAACAGTAACAGTCTTTACATCCTCTGTCTGACCTGCGTATGTACCTGCAGGAATGTTGTGTACTGTGTAGAAAGGACATTCAGCCATCATTTTTTCTGCAACCTCGCCGTCTATCGGAACAAGATATGCATTGTTTGTTGTGCAAAGTTCTGTGATCGCAGGGGTTGGAGGTCCTGCTACGATGAATGCTGCATCAATTTTTCCGTCCTTGAGCGCATCAGCACTGTCAGCAAATGACTGATACTGTGCCTTGATGTCGTTTTCTGTAAGACCTGCAGCCTTGAGAACGTCCATAGCGTTGAAATAAACACCTGAACCTGGAGCACCGATTGAAACAGCCTTGCCCTTGAGGTCTTTTACTGTTTTGATGTTCTTGTCCATTGTAACGAGCTGAACTGCTTCTGCATAAAGACCTGCAACTGTGCGGAAAGAATCAACCTTTCCTTCGCTTTCAAAAGAACGTGTGCCGTCCCACGCATAAGACATAACGTCAGACTGAACTGTGCCGAGCTGATAGTTACCTGCATCTATTCCCTGAATATTTGCTTTTGAACCATCAGTTGAAACAACAGTGACATTTACACCTGCATTGTTGGTGATATACTGACCAAGAACGCCGCCGTAACCATAATATGTACCAGCTGTACCGCCTGTACCCATTGTCATTTTTGTACCTGCACCGCTACAAGCTGTAAGAGCAAGAACAAGTGCCAAAGAAAGTACGATTGATATAATCTTTTTCATTTTTAACTCCTCCTATTTGAGTAAAATTATTAAATGAGCTTTTATTATAGCATATTTTTTTTATTTTTTCAATAGTTTTTTAAACAAATTTGAGTCCCCTCACGCTGCGCAACGGGACTCAAATTTTATGTTTTATTTATCTGCTTTTGCTTCCGCCACTATTTTGTCCACGATATTTTGTGGTGCATCCTGATATCTTTCAAACTCAAATTCATAATTTCCTTTTGCTTGAGTCATTGAACGAAGATCTGATGAGTATGTATGCATCTCTGCCATAGGAATTTCACCCTCAATAAGCGTTATTCCATCGCCCTGAGGTGTCATACCAAGCATCTGTCCGCGACGTTTGTTGATGTCACCGATTATATCGCCTGTGTAGCTATCAGGAACATAAACCTTGAGATGACCGATTGGCTCAAGAAGAACGGGACTTGCCTGTTCCATACCTGCCTTGAACGCAAGGGAGGCAGCGGTCTTGAATGCCATTTCAGATGAATCAACTGGGTGATATGAGCCATCCATAAGAGTAGCCTTGAGCCCTACCATTGGATATCCTGCTAATACGCCCTGCTTCATGCTTTCCTGAAGACCTTTTTCAACAGCTGGGAAATAGTTTTTGGGAACACTGCCGCCAAATACCTTTTCTTCAAAGAGAAGTCCGTCATCGTGTGGAGCAAATTCAATCCAAACGTGACCATATTGACCGTGACCTCCTGACTGCTTCTTGTGCTTTCCTTCAACCTTAACAGTTTTGCGGATAGCTTCACGATATGCAACACGAGGTTCAGTAAGGTTAACGTCAACACCAAACTTGTTTTTCAGCTTGCTAACCAAAATGTCAATGTGCTGTTCGCCCATACCTTTAATAACCATCTGGCGTGTTTCGGTGTTATTTTCTATGGCAAATGTCTTATCTTCATCCATAAGCTTTGAAAGACCCTGACTTATCTTT
The DNA here is from genome assembly GCA_045648845.1 of Clostridia bacterium. Lineage (GTDB taxonomy): Bacteria > Bacillota > Clostridia > Monoglobales > Monoglobaceae > SIG440. Next base: position 19,468 of record JAZROR010000033.1, on the reverse strand, counting down.
TCTTCGTCGCCTTTTGCTTTTGGAAGAACAGCAAGAGTTGTGTTTGGCTTTGAGAAGCTTATTCCGTCAATTACAATTCGATCCGTCATACTGCAAAGAGTATCGCCTGTATTCGTATTTGCAAGCTTTGTAACAGCTCCGATATCACCTGCGTTGAGCTTTTCAACCTCAACCTGTTTCTTGCCTACCATAGCAAAAATTTTACCTATTCTTTCGCTCTGTCCTGATGTTGCATTGAAAACAGTTGTATCAGGAGTCATAATACCTGAATAAACCTTGAAATATGAAAGCTTTCCAACATATGGGTCAGCAACGGTTTTGAACACCAACGCTGCAAGTGGGTCATTCACGTCCACTTTTCTGCGTGCATCGCTATCATCTTCTTTTTTAGCAATAAAGAAATCATCAGATGAATCAGGAGCTGGGAAATATGCGTTTATTGCATTCATAAGAGATGAAATGCCAAGCTTGTTATACGCACTTCCACAAAGAACAGGAACAATATCACCTGCTGCAACACCACTACGGAGAGCTTCGTATGTTTCAGCCAAAGTAAAGCTTTCACCTGCAAAGTATCTTTCCATAAGTTCTTCAGAGCTTTCAGCAACAGACTCGTTTATCATTTCACGGATTGGCTCGATGTCCGCTTCCATACCCTCAGGGATTGCGGCTGTAACAGTTCTGTCGCCCTCAAACTTTCTCGCTTCGCCTTCAACGACATTTACAAAGCCAGTAATCTTTTCGTCCTCACGGATAGGAACCTGAAGAGGTGCGATTTTCTTGCCGTATTTTTCACGAAGCTGGTCAAGAACTCCGTAATAATTAACTCTTTCGTCATCAACCTTATTGATGAATATCATTTTGGGAATTCCTGCATCGTTTGCATATTTCCAAGCCTTTTCAGCACCAACAGTAAGACCTGACTTACCACTGAGAACAATTATCGCAGCATCAGCCACTTTTATGCCCTGCTGAACCTCGCCAACAAAGTCAAAAAATCCAGGAGTGTCTATAATATTGAACTTAGTACCGCTCCAGTCACAAGTAGCAACAGCAGCACTAATGGAAAATTTACGTTTTATTTCTTCGGGGTCAAAATCCATAACTGTGTTGCCGTCCTGAGTTCTTCCCATACGTTCAACCGAGCCAGCTGTGTACAGCATAGCCTCTGCCAGTGATGTCTTTCCCGAGTTTCCATGTCCTAAAAGACAAAAGTTTTTGATTTTTGATGTTTCATACAGTTTCAATTTTCAACCCTCCAATGTGAATATGTACTGTCAAGTACTTTCTATAATTATACTGCATTTCTTTCAACTTTTCAACCAAAAACCAAACAATATTTTTTTATTTTTTTGTACACTTTCACCAAAAGCAAATTAACAATAAAAACGGCTCCAAATCGGAGCCGTTTTTCAGTTTATATTCTTATGCCTTTTCGATTGCAATCTTTACTTTTTCGCCGTTGATGTTCCATTCTTTGCCGTCATTTTCAGCACTTTCGATTGAAACAGCAAGTGACTGTGCAGAAATTTCCGCTTTGTTTGCGGTAATGATTGCATCAATCTTTTCGCTTCCGCAATATGAAACTCGGATATTGTCCTGAACTTCAAAACCGCTGTCTTTTCTCATTGTCTGGATTTTGCTGAGGATTTCTCTTACGAAGCCCTCTTCAATAAGCTCGTCAGTGAGATTTGTATCAAGAACAACCGTGTAACTTGCATCGCTGTCTGACACAAAGCCGTCTTTTTGAAGTGTTTCAACCAAAACGTCATCAATGCCGAATTCAACATCTGTTCCCTCAACAGCAAGTTTAACCATCTCGCCGTTATTGAGTGTTGCCATCACTTCGGCACCATTCATTTTGTTCACTTCTTCAAAGATTGCTCTTACAATTTTGCCGTACTTTGGTCCCATTGTCTTGAGCTGTGGCTTGAAATTGTATGAAATGAATGCACTTGCATCACCTGTTATTTCAAGTTCTTTTACGTTAAGCTCATCAAGAACAATATTCTTATAAACCTCGTTTATTTTTTCGTTTGTTTGAACAAAGATTTTTGCAATAGGCTGTCTGTTCTTGATGTTTGCTGCATTTCGGCAGGCACGTCCAAGAATAACAATTTTTCTTACTGCATCCATTTCAGCCTCAATGTCCGCAAAGTCAAATTCAGCATTTGCTTTGGGGAAATCACAAAGGTGAACACTTTCAGGTGCATTTTTATCCACATTGAGAACAAGATTCTGATAAATCATTTCTGTCATAAACGGAATGAATGGCGCGCAGACCTTTGAGAACTCAGTAAGAACTGTGTAAAGTGTCATATATGCAGAAATCTTGTCTTCTGTAAGTTCACTTGCCCAAAATCTTTCTCTTGAGCGTCTTACATACCAGTTTGAAAGTTCATCTGTAAATTCCTGAATAACACGTGTAGCTTCTGTAATCTTGTAGTTTTCGAGGTATTCGTCAACTGTTCTGATTACATTATTAAGCTTTGATAAAATCCACTTGTCAAGAAGTGTAAGATTTGATACATCAAGCTTGTGCTCTGTTGGATTGAACTTGTCAATGTCTGCATAAAGAACATAGAATGCATAGGTGTTCCAAAGAGTACCCAGGAACTTTCTCTGTGATTCTGAAACAGCTTCGTCGTGGAAACGGTTGGGAAGCCACGGAGCACTGTTTGAGTAGAAATACCATCTTACTGCATCCGAGCCCTGCTTATTGAGGACATCCCATGGATTTACAACATTACCTATATGCTTTGACATCTTGCGACCATCTCTGTCCTGAACATGGCCAAGCACGATAACATTCTTATAAGGTGACTTGTCAAAGAGCAGTGTCGAAATCGCAATAAGTGTATAGAACCAACCCCTTGTCTGGTCGATAGCCTCACTGATAAAGTCTGCAGGGAAATTGTTGTCAAACATTTCCTTGTTTTCAAAAGGATAGTGCCACTGTGCAAAGGGCATTGAGCCTGAGTCAAACCAGCAGTCAATAACATCAGAAACCCTCTTCATTCTTCCGCCACACTTTTCGCACTTTAAGAATACGTTGTCAACATATGGCTTGTGGAGTTCGATATCTTCAGGTACGTCAATGCCTTTTTCCTTGAGTTCCTGAATTGAGCCAATACATTCGTGATGACCGCATTCACAAGTCCAAATAGGAAGCGGTGTTCCCCAATATCTTGAACGCGATAAACCCCAGTCAATTACATTTTCAAGGAAGTTACCAAATCTGCCGTGCTTGATGTTATCGGGCATCCAGTTAACTGTTTCGTTGTTTGCAAGAAGTCTGTCACGGACAGCTGACATCTTGATGAACCATGTGTCACAAGCGTAATAAAGAAGCGGTGTGTCACATCTCCAGCAGAACGGATAGCTGTGCTCAAAGTTAATAACTTCAAACAGCTGATTTCTATCTTTCAGGTCACGGATAACAAGCTTGTCAACGTCTTTTACAAACATACCTTTCCATGGCGTAACGCTGTCCACAAAGTTACCCTGTGGATTAACAAGATTAACAAACGGGAGGTCATTTTCCTTTCCTACACGTGAGTCATCTTCACCAAATGCAGGTGCAATATGAACGATACCTGTACCGTCGCTCATTGTAACGTAGTTGTCAGCAACTATGAAATGACCTTTTTTGTCCAAAGTGGCAAAGTTGTAAAGAGGCTCATATTCAAGACCGCAGAGGTCTGTACCCACATACTTTTCAACCACCTCATATTCGTCCTTGATAACTGTTTCAAGAAGTGCTTCTGCCAAAATAAAGGTTTCATCAGCCACCTTTACCTTTACATAGGTTTCGTGTGGGTTAACACAAAGAGCTACGTTTGAGGGAAGTGTCCACGGTGTTGTGGTCCAAGCCAAAATATATTCATTTGTCTTGCCCTTTACAATGAATTTTGCAATCAAAGATGCTTCCTTTACGTCCTTATAGCCCTGAGCAACCTCGTGGCTTGAAAGAGAAGTTCCACAACGGGGACAATATGGCATAATCTTGTGACCTTTATAAAGGAGCTTTTTGTCCCAGATGGTTTTGAGTGCCCACCAAACAGACTCAATATAATCATTGTGATAAGTAACATAAGGATTTTCCATATCAGCCCAAAAACCAACACGGTCACTCATTTCCTCCCACTCGCTCTGGTAGGTGAAAACGCTGTCCTTACATTTTTTCACAAAGTCCTCAATTCCGTAATTTTCAATCTGTGGCTTTCCGCTGATGCCAAGCTGTTTTTCAACCTCAAGTTCAACAGGAAGACCATGGGTATCCCATCCCGCTTTTCTCTGAACGCTGTAGCCTTTCATTGTGCGGTAACGGGGAATAAGGTCCTTGATAACACGGGTAAGAACATGACCGATATGCGGCTTTCCGTTCGCCGTGGGAGGACCGTCAAAGAAAGTATAAATTTCACCACTCTCACGATTTTTTATACTTTTTTTGAATATGTCATTATCTTTCCAAAACTGGACAACTTCTTTCTCTCTGTCCACAAAGGATAAATCGGTTGACACCTTGTCGTACATAATAAATGCCTCCTAAGTATATAAAATGAATAATAAACCAAGTCGTTAACCATTATATTTTACAGGAAATTTTCGCATTTGTAAAGGGATTTGATGAAATTCATTGGTTTTTTGGTAATTTTTTTCATATTGTTAATAAAATTTTAATTGAAATACCTAATGTTTTGTGCTATACTGTTTTATACTTTGAATTTTCAGGTGCTTTTGCACCTTAAATATATTACGGAGGGAAAAATATGCTCTGTGCAAGATGCAAAAAAAATATGGCCGTGGTTTTCGTCACCAAGATGGAACCCGACGGCAAACAGGTAAACGAGGGTTACTGCCTTTCCTGTGCCAAGGAACTGAATATTGATGCTGTTTCAAATATGATAAAGAGTCTTGGGATAAGTCCTGAAGAGTTTGACAATATGAACAGTGAAACAATGAAAATGATGGAAGAAATGATTGGCTCAGGCGAAGAATTTGACCCTATGCAGATGCTTTCAGGCGAATTTTTGGAGGGGGAAAACTTTGATGACAGTGAGGACGGCGGTGCTATGAAAAAGTCACCCCTCTCTTTCTTGTCCAATATGTTCGGTGGAAAGCCTGCTGACGAAAACGGTACAACGTCACAAAATACATCGTCATCAAAAAACACAAAGAACGACAAAAAGAAAAAGGACAAGGGTCGCAAGTTTCTAAATATGTACGGCACAAACCTCACCCAAAAGGCAAAACAGGGTGAGCTTGACCGTATCATTGGCAGAGATGTTGAGATGAACCGCATAACCCAGATTCTCAACCGCCGTACAAAGAACAACCCCGTTTTAATTGGTGAGCCCGGTGTAGGAAAAACCGCTATTGCAGAGGGTCTTGCCCTGAGGATAGCAGAGGGAAATGTACCCGCAAAGCTTTTGGGCTATGAAATTTATCTTCTTGATATGGCGGCTATGGTTGCAGGAACACAATTCCGCGGACAGTTTGAATCACGTCTCAAAAGTCTAATCAGCGAAGTTAAAGCCCTTGGAAACATCATTCTTGTTATTGATGAAGTTCATATTCTCACCAAAGCAGGTGACGCCGAGGGGGCTATGAACGCAGGAAACATTTTAAAGCCTGCACTTTCCCGTGGTGAAATTCAGATTATTGGTGCAACAACTTTGGAAGAATACCGCAAGCATATCGAAAAAGACAGCGCATTGGAACGCAGATTTCAGTCTGTCATTGTCGAAGAACCATCAATCGAAGAAACCATTGAAATGCTCCGTGGTATAAAGGATTATTACGAAGATTATCACAAGGTTAAAATCACCGATGAAATTATCCGTTGCGCAACAATTCTCTCAAAGCGTTATATCACCGACAGATTTCTCCCAGACAAAGCTATTGACGTGATTGACGAAGCGGCATCAAAAGCAAATCTCGACAACGTGGCACTCACAGACCTTGCAAAGTTAAAAACACAGCTTGAAGAAGTGAAATCCATGCAAACAGAGCTTGAAACACAAAACGCTGACGAAAGTGCAACATCAAACGAAAGCTATGAAAGAATTGCAGAGCTCAAAAGCCGTGAATGTCAATTACTTGCCGAGATAGAGAAAATCGAAAAAACAATCAAGGATGTATATCTCACTCCTGATGATTTGGCGGCTGTTATTGAGGGCTGGACAAAAATTCCTGTTAAAAATATAACCGAATTTGAAACCAACCGTCTTGTAAACCTTGAAGAACGTCTTCACAAGAACCTTATCGGTCAGGACGAGGCTGTATCCGCTGTTTCTCGCGGTATCCGCCGCAAACGTGCAGGTCTTAGTCTCAAACGCCGTCCCGCCTCTTTCATTTTCGTAGGTCCCACAGGCGTGGGAAAAACAGAGCTTGTGAAACAGATTGCAAGAGAAGTTTTTGATACAGAAGACGCCCTTATCCGTTTTGATATGTCCGAATTTATGGAAAAACACACTGTTTCAAGGCTTATCGGCTCGCCCCCTGGATATGTCGGCTATGACGATGCAGGACAGCTCACAGAAAAAATAAGACGTCACCCCTACTCTGTCATTCTCTTTGACGGGATTGAAAAGGCACACCCTGATGTTTTCAATATCCTTCTTCAAATTTTGGATGACGGTCGCATCACCGACAGTCACGGAAAGACCATTTCTTTTGAGGATACTATAATAGTTATGACCTCAAACGCAGGCAGTGAAACATTAGGCGGTATCGCAGGCTTTGGTGCCAGCAGTAATGCATCAAACAAACTTAAGGCAGAAAAAGCCCTGAAACAGCTTTTCAGACCTGAATTTTTAAACCGCATTGATGAAATCATCGTCTTTGACGAACTTGCAAAGGACGACCTTTTAAAAATTGTTGACCTTATGCTCGCTGAACTCGGCAAAGGTCTTTCGGAAAAAGGAATTTCCATTGAAGTAACACCTGATGCAAAAGAAATCATTGTCAAAAATGGTTATAATGTTCAGTATGGTGCCCGTCCTATGCGCAGATATATAGAAAGACACATTGAGGACGCTTTGGCACAGATGTTTATTGGCGGTGAACTTTCGGACGGAAGCAATGTTCTGATTTCCAGCGAAGATAACGCCCTAAATGTAACAAAAATCCAATAATTTGTGATGTTGACATAAGCGCCTTTTTATGATACAATTATCTTGCTGAGAACAAGGATGAATTTCTGAGTTTCAGGCAAAGGACAATGTTTATATTTTTCATGTTTTTGTACTCTTTGCCACTCGGCAAAGAGTATTTTTATTTGGAGGATTTAAATTTAAATGGAAACAAAAATTGCAATTATTGGTATTATTATTAACAACCTTGACGCATCCGAAAAAATCAACAGTATTCTCCACGATTACAGCGATTATATAGTGGGCAGAATGGGTATTCCATACCGTGAAAAAGACCTATCGGTAATGAGCATTGTTCTTGATGCCTCTACCGATATCATAGGAGCTATTTCAGGAAAGCTCGGTATGATTGCTGATGTAAATGTGAAAACAGTTTGCTCAAAATAGCATTTCAAAAGGAGGTTAGTATGAATAATCTCGAACTTATAAAAAAACTTGAAGCCGCAGGCACCCTCACGCACAGTGAATTTGTGCAATTGCTTTCAACCTTTACCCAAAAGGACTTGGAGTTTGCCCAAAAGCTTGCAAGAGAAATTTCCACAAAATACTTTGGAAACAAAATATACATCCGTGGACTTATTGAATTCACAAACATCTGCAAGCAGAATTGTTATTATTGCGGTCTTCGTGCTGAAAACAAAAACGCGGAGAGATATCGCCTGACAAAAGACGAAATCCTTTCCTGCTGTGAAAATGGCTATCCCCTCGGTTTTCGCACCTTTGTTCTTCAAGGCGGCGAAGACTCCCACTTTGATGATGATTTGATGTGTGATATCGTCAAATCCATTAAAGAAAAATATCCCGACTGTGCGGTTACGCTGTCAATAGGCGAAAAGTCAAAGGAAAGTTACAAAAAACTTTTTGACGCAGGAGCTGACCGTTATCTTCTTCGTCATGAAACTGCAAACAGCGAGCATTACAGTATGCTCCACCCAAAAGGTCAAACTCTTGAAAACAGAAAAAAATGTCTTGTCGACCTCAAGGAAATCGGTTTTCAGACAGGTTGCGGTTTCATGGTGGGTTCCCCCTATCAGACATTTGATACACTCGCTGAAGATCTACTTTTTATCCGTGAACTGAACCCCGAGATGGTGGGCATCGGACCTTTTATTCCTCACAAAGATACCCCCTTTGGTGATAAACCGCAAGGAAACATTGGGCTTACACTCCTTCTTCTTGCACTGGTCAGAATAATGCTCAAAAATGTGCTTCTTCCCTCCACTACTGCTCTCGGTACAATTCACAAAAAGGGGCGTGAAATGGGAATTTTATCAGGAGCAAATGTTGTTATGCCCAATCTTTCGCCCATTGAGGACAGACGAAAATATATGCTTTATAACGGAAAGATTTCAACCAATGAAGAAGCTGCAGAGGGTCTCAAGCTTCTCAAAAAACAAATAAAAGCCATTGGCTATGAAATAGTCACCGACCGAGGTGACCACCCCGAAAAATAATTTAACATAAAGGAGACTTTATTATGGCAGTTTATAACCCCAAATCTTCTGTTGCTGAAGAATTTATCAATCATCAGGAAATACTTGACACCATTGAATACGCAAAAGAAAACAAATCAAACCGCGAGCTTATATTCTCACTTTTGAAGCGTGCAGAGGATTGCAAAGGTCTTTCTCACCGTGAAGCAGCTGTACTTCTTGAATGTGACATTCCGGAAGCCATTGCAGAGATTAAAGCTCTCGCCATCAAAATAAAAGAAAAGCTTTACGGCAACAGAATTGTTATGTTTGCGCCCCTCTACCTTTCAAATTACTGTGTAAACGGATGCACCTATTGTCCCTATCATCATGGCAACAAGTGTATTACAAGGAAAAAGCTTTCTCAGGAAGAAATCAAGGCAGAGGTTATTGCACTTCAGGATATGGGACACAAGCGCTTAGCCATCGAGCTTGGCGAAGATCCTGTAAATAACCCCATCGAATATGTACTCGAAAGCATCAACACCATTTACAGCATAAAACACAAAAACGGTGCTATACGGCGTGTAAATGTTAATATTGCGGCAACAACTGTGGAGAACTATCAAAAGCTTAAAGATGCAGGCATCGGCACATACATTCTCTTTCAGGAGACCTATCACAAAGAAAATTATGAAATGCTTCACCCAACCGGTCCAAAACACAATTATGCATATCATACCGAGGCTATGGACAGAGCTATGGACGGAGGCATTGATGACGTAGGTATCGGCGTCCTCTTTGGCCTGGAAATGTACCGCTATGACTTTGTTGGTCTTCTTATGCACGCAGAACACCTTGAAGCTGCAAAAGGCGTTGGTCCTCATACCATAAGCGTTCCAAGAATTTGTCCCGCTGAGGGTATAGACAAGGATTCTTTCACAAACGCTATTTCTGATGAAATCTTTGAAAAAATTGTGGCAATAATACGCATTGCTGTTCCATATACTGGTATGATTATCTCAACCCGCGAGTCAAAAGCGTCACGTGAAAGAGTTTTAAAGCTTGGTGTATCGCAGATAAGTGGCGGTTCCAAAACCACTGTTGGCGGCTATATTCACGAGGAGGATGAAAGCGAAAATTCAGCCCAGTTTGACATCAGCGACACCCGCCCTCTTGATAGCGTTGTGAACTGGCTTTTGGAGCTTGGTTATATTCCCAGTTTCTGTACCGCTTGTTATCGCGAGGGCAGGACAGGTGACCGCTTTATGTCTCTTATCAAATCTGGTCAAATCGCAAACTGTTGTCAACCAAATGCACTAATTACACTTAAGGAATATCTCATGGATTATGCATCCCCCGAAACTATCAAAAATGGTATTGCCGTGATAAAAAAAGAAATTGAAAAAGTTCCAAATGAAAAAACCAGAGAACTTGCAAAGAAATATATCGAAGAAATCGAAAATGGAAAAAGAGATTTCAGATTTTAGTAAAAAAGGAGTTTAGATCATGGTAAAACACGTTATACTCTGGAACTTCAAAGCAGAAATGAGTGAAACCGAAAAGCTTTCAGCCTCTAAGAAGATTAAATCGGGGTTAGAAGGGCTTCTTGGTCAAATTGAGGGGCTTTCTGAAATAAAGGTCTATGCCAGCTCAATAAAGTCTTCAAATGCTGACCTTATGCTTGACAGCACTTTCGTGGACGCGGATGCTCTCGCAAGCTACCAGACAAATCCAAAACATATCGAAGTTGCCACCTTTGTGCGTTCTGTTATGGAAAGCCGCAAATGCATTGACTTTGAATTTTAAAATTATTTAAACTTAAAAAGCCATCCAAAATGGATGGCTTTTTTATTATTTCTTCTTTACGAGTTCTGCCACAATAATTTCCGGCTTGTTGTTTATCCTTATAGGTATAAGGCTATTTCCCAAACCACGGCTGACAATCATATTTGTCTTATTTTTGGTATGGAGACCTGTGCAATACTTCGGGAAAAATCCCTCGCCTGGTGCATATACACCACCAAGCTTCGGCAAAACCACTTGTCCCCCATGAGCATGACCCGAAAACACCAAATCAACATTATGCTTAACATACTCATCAAATAATTCCGGTCTGTGAGCAAGTATAATCTTGTAGTTCTTGTCATCAGGAATTATGCTGGATAACTGAAATTCAATCTTTTTCATTCTCTTTTTGTCATATTCCTTCATATAAAATGCGGGGTCAATCATTCCTATCAGGGTTATTTCATCGTCACCTGATGTTATTTTAATATTTTCATCCTCAAGAACAGTTACTCCAATAGTTATTAGTTGCTCTTTGAACTTTGGATATTCATCTATTCTGCCTTCGTGATTTCCGCAAGCATAAAAGGTGGGGGCAATATTCACGAGCTTTTCAGCAAAACTGGCTGCCATTTCCATATCGAGGTGTCTCGCATCTATCATATCCCCAGTAATAACAATTATATCAGCTCCTGCATTTTTAATGCGCTCGACTATCTTTTCATTGTTTTTTACGTACCCTGCGTTGTGCAAATCAGAAATCTGAACTATTCTGAATTTGTCAAAATTTTCAGGTATACGCTCTGACAACACAGAAATCTCAGTAAATACAAGATCCGTATTACCTTTTATAATCCAAAAACTTAAAAGTAGTATCACTATCAATAACGAGAGTAACAAAACCTGTTTTTTCCTTACTTTCATTTTATCTATGGCAACCCCTTGATTTTATTTTCCTAACTAGAAACTTAACTATTTCAACAACCGAAAATCCTGAGATTAAATTAGAATACATGCAAAATACTAACCCTGGTCCCTCACTCCCGTGAAGATTTATATTGGAAAGGATGGTCCACCATATCACACAAATAGCAATCATCACCCCTATCAAAAAGTATGATTTTTTGAATTTCCAAAAAATCATTCCAAAAATAAATCCCACTAAAATTGGCAAAATATAAAAGAAAATGATAAATTGCATTTGTGTCATATTATAGTCTCCTTTCGGCAATATTTATCAAATAACCTTACTGTTATAAACACATTTTAAATATTTCTTTTATGTCTTCAAAGTCCATATCGATATAGCTCTTAACCTTTCTCTGTCTGCCGAAGGTGCAAAGTTCCGAAAGTCTGTCAATACAGTTTTCATCAAGCCCAAAATCAGCAAGAGAAGACGGCATACCTATTGATTTAAAATATTCTGACATTTTTTCTATTCCCGCTAAAGCCGCCGCCTCATCTTCAGTTTGGGTACAATCCCACACCCTACGTGCAAACTGTGCAAAACGTGAAATATTGTGTTTGTAAATATATCTTGCCCAGGCTGGAAAAACCACAGCAAGCCCCGCACCATGAGCTATTTGGTCATATTCACCGCTGAGTGCGTGCTCCAACTGATGCACAGGAAGCGCATTCTGACGTCCACAACCGGTAAGATCGTTATGAGAGAGACTTGATGCCCACATCATATTTGCACGTGCATCATAATCAAGCGGGTCTTCCATAAGCTTTGTCCCTGCTGAAATGGCAGCTTTCAAGATACTTTCAGCAATTCTATCGGTAAGGTCCGTCGCCTCATACGGCACAAAATAACGTTCCATTGTATGAGCCATAATATCAACAACACCACAAGCCGTCTGGTATTTTGATACCGAATACGTGAGTTCAGGGTTCATAATAGCAAATTTACATCTGTTAAATTCGCTATTGAAGCCCCTTTTCATATTAAGTTCCATATTTGTGATAACAGCAGACGAGCTCATTTCACTCCCCGCTGCTGCGATAGTAAGTATACATCCTACTGGCAACGAATTTTCAACTTTACCTTTGCCAGTTGGGAAATCCCACGGGTCACAATCATTACATACGCCTGCAGCGGTATATTTTGAAGAATCAAGTACACTTCCGCCACCCACTGCAAGTATCATCTGAACGTCATTTTCCTTTGCCACTTTCACCGCTTCCCGGACAAATGAAAGCTTTGGGTTTGGCTCAACTCCACCCATTTCAACAACATTTATACCAAATTCAGCAAGGGATGACATGACCTCATCATAAAGTCCGGATTTTTTTATGCTTCCCTGCCCATACTGGAGCATTATATTGTTATATCCGTACTCTTTAATTATTTTTCCTATATCCTTATGCTTATCCTTCCCAAAAAACACTTTGGTAGGTGCATAATAAATAAAATCTTTCATGCTTTTTCACCTCTTATAATATCTGTCTTATACTAAATCACAGACAAAAAATTTGCACTACTCTTTATTAAGGAAGCATATGTCCTGCTGCCCGATAAATCTCATACCATTCCAAGCGTGATATTTTAACATCAGACGCTCTGCAAATTTCTCTGAGATGCTCAGGATTCATTGTGCCCGCAATCAACTGCATATTTGCAGGGTGACGAAGAATCCAAGCTGCCGCAACACCAGTTTTGGTAAGATCATACTTTTCAGCAATTTCCGAAAGCTTTTCATTAAGTTCTGGAAACTCATCATTATCCACGAAATTACCCTTGAAAAAGCCATACTGGAACGGAGACCATGCTTGAATTGTTATGTTCTTAATCCTACTGTATTCTAAGAAGGAACCGTCATGCATTACAGACTCAGAATTTTTCATATTCACATTCATTCCCGAAGTCACTAATCCTGCCTCAGTTACAGAAAATTGAAGTTGATTTATAATAAGAGGTTGTTTTACAGCAGTTTTCAAAAGCTCCATCTGCATCATATTTTGATTTGATACACCAAAACATTTAACTTTGCCCGATGATTCCAATATATCGAACGCTTCTGCAACTTCCTCCGGCTCCATAAGGGTATCAGGACGATGAAGAAGTAAAACATCAATATAGTCCGTACCTAATCGAGAAAGACTACCGTCAACTGATTTCAAAATGTGCTCTTTTGAAAAATCAAACTGACCTCCACCAAGGGCACACTTTGTTTGAATCATCATTTTTTCTCTTTGACCATTATGCCGTTTCAAATACTCGCCAAAAACTCTTTCTGCATTTCCTCCACCGTAAATATCCGCATGGTCAAAAAAGTTAACCCCATTTTCTAAGGCTGTGTCTATAATAGCGTCAACTCTTTTTTCATCCAATCCGCCCATTCGCATACAACCCAGTGAAATAGCTGATGCATCAAACAAATCGCCTATTTTTATATTTTTCATTTCTGTATTTTCCTTTCGATATCCCTTATATTCTCCTGTCAAGTCAAGTAAACAGTGAATAACACGTTCCTTTAGTGCCTTAAAAATATTAGATTTTATCACTCTATTATTGTATCATAAACATCAGAAAATTGCAAACCGTTTGAGATTATAAAGACATTACACAATCTAATCACTTTCAGGCTTTAATTCCAACATAAAAAATATACACCCCACATCTTTGTGGGGTGTATATCATCTTTCACATCAGATTTGCTTCCTCAAAAGGAATTCCTGATTTAAGCTTTATTTTTTAATCTCATCCAAAGCCTTCTGGAATGTGTCATATGATTTCTGCATAATGCTCATATATTCATCAAGACCTATTTTTTCCATCTGAGAAACATACTTATCCCAGTCTTTTTCAACGTCTGATCTGCCAAGAATCCAGTTTGCCTTGTTTTCTTCAACAGTATTGAATATATCTGTCTGGAGATTTGAAATATTTGTTGTATCCTCAGGAGCAAAGTATGGACGTGGCCATGGTGTGAAATCCATATACTCTTTATACATTGCAAAAAGGGCATCATTCTGCTGGAATACGTCACAGTCTTCAATCAAAGTGCCACGAACAACCTCCATGTCGAGGTATCCCATACCGGTAGGACCTGCAGGTGTGTTTGCATAGTACATTTCTGAGATTGTTTCATAACCTTCAGCTTTGGGGTCTTTCCATTTATACATTCCATCTACTACGTTAAATGATTCATTTCCATACCAATAATCGATGGTATTTTCTGTTGAATACCAGGTATCAAGCCATCTGAGAGCTGCTGCCGGGTCTTCGCAAGCAGATGTAACATATGCCATGTTCTTGACACCCAAAGAACCTGGATGGAGATGCATATTGGGCTTTGTTGTACCATCAAGACTTATGGGTTTTATAACCTTATACTGGTCTGCGGCAGCTTCAAATGGATTATGTGAACCATAGAAGGTACATCCAATAATAGGTGGATTTGCCGCAAGCTTTGATGACCAAACATTTGCTTCCTGACTCATACATTCAATATCAAGAAGACCTTCTTTGTACCAAGAAGCGTAAACCTTTATCATTTCCTTCCATTCGTCCATAACAGGTGCGAAAAGAACTTCGCCGTCTTCAATAGTCAAATAGCTGTCATATGTTCCGTGCTTTGTGTCAACTCCCCAGCAAGAAAGAAGTACTTCAGGGAATTCAGAAGAACCTGCATTGAAAAATGAGAATGGAACTTCATCAGCTTTGCCGTTTCCGTTGGGGTCGCCCTTTTTGAAAGCTCTGAGAACTTCAGTCAGTTCAGGGATTGTTGTAGGTGTTTCAAGACCAAGTTTTTTGAGCCATGCATCGTTTATGTACCAATATGTTTCAACATAGTTTGATGCCATACCCTGATATGACGGAAGTGCATAGATGTGTCCATCCGGGCTTGTAGCAACAGCTTTTGATGTAGGCTGTTCGGTAAACATTCTCCAGATGTTTGGCGTATTTTCTTCACTGATATATTCATCAAGTGCAATAAGGATTCCCTGTGCCGCATACTTTGAAACAGTAGCATCGTCAAACATACGTGCAGGAATAATGTCAGGATAATCACCTGATGCCATAATCATCTGAATGTCACCATTTACGGGTACAACCGGATATTCACAAAGCGCTGCCTGCTCTGCTTCTATTTCAGCCATGAGCTCGCTCTTTCCGGGAGGAGGATTGTTAAATCCATAAACCGTAAATACACCATCATTCTTTGCTGTGTCTCCGCCGCAACCGGTAAATGCAACTGTCATTCCGGCAAGCATTGCAAGCGCAAGAACCAAACTGATAACTTTTTTCATTTTGTTACCCTCTTTCATAAAAATTTTTAACTTCGTCACCTAAAGTCAGATGACCATAATTTTTTTCTTTTTAAAAACGTCAGAAGCCGAAGAACTGATTTTCTATTTCTTAATCGAAATTCTTAATCCATAAAAATATCTCTTCCGCTGTAGGCCTTATATTTATTTTTTCACCATCAAACACATCACAGCCACACGGATTTTCTATAAAATCACCAACAGCATCCGCCGAATGTTTGCCATAAGGGAAAGTCCTCAAATATGCCATGCCACCATTTTCTTTAATTTTGTCAAAGAACCTCTTTGTCACTTCGTAAGAAACTATTGGGTCATCCACGCAATGCCATGCCTTAAAAGGAACAGGATAAACCTCCGCTTTTTTATTTTTCGCAGGATTATGACCCATTATTTTTTCCTCGTCGTAAATATACTCACCTGATTCATCAGTATCAAGTCCATATATTCTTCCCAAGGCAATTTTAGAAAGTCCATCACTCCATGGATGTAAAAAAATCTGATTATATGTATCAAGAACCGGACAAAAAGCCGCTTGTGCTATTACCGGAATCGCACCACTTAAAACAAGATTTGTACTGCTTATTCCGCCCATTGAACCGCCCAACACAAAAACGTCAGGCTTTAAATTGAAATTTTCAATACAGTAATGATAAGCCTTTACATAGCTTCTGATAGCAATGGGGCTTCCGATATTATTTCGGATATCAATGTTGTTTTCTTCTGCATATTCAAAAGGTAACCCATTTATATCCATAACAGCATATCCATTTGCCACAAGATATTTCGTTTCATCCAAATGTTCAATCTGAGAATCGTTGACGTCTACTGAGCCTCCTGCACCATGGCAAAAGATTACCAGCCTTGTAGCCTTTCCGTCTTCGGTATAGCTGTCGGGAAGCATAATAAATCCCTTATCTTCATACAACCTTTCAAAATCCTGCTGCTTATCTGTAACAGAAGTAACATCTGCCAAATTGCAATTAACCATAACTGAAAATCTGTGTACAGTCATATAAACACCTCCACAAAGCATCACATATATTCGTCAAAAATCGCAAAAAACTACTAAGGTTATTATACACCCAGAGCTGTAAAAAGTCAATAGATTATATCAAAAACCTACTGATTTTTCATAAGTTTTTAAGCAAATTATACAATAAATATTTCTCATTTGAAGAACCCTTATCTTTCTTATTTCGGATACTCCTAATCTTGAACACCCCTCCTTTCTTTTGTGCAGAAAGCAAACAAAAAACAGCCGTCCGAAAGCCGGACGGCTGTTTTTAATTGAAATGAATAAAATAGCTATATTGGTGTATTATACCAGATTGTCAATAACCTTCTGATATTCGTCAACAATCTCTGCCGTATCCAAAATGCAATAAGCATCTTCTGTCTCACGGAATGTTTTTCCAAAAATTTCACAAAGTGTCTTTATATCAAAACATCCCGAAGAGTTTGGTGTTATTGTGACACTTCCGCCACCCAGTTTGAGTACAACATTGCCACCCGAAGGTTCGGAGCTTACGCCGAATATCTTTTCAACAGTATTCACATCAATCCCGCCATTCTTTACGGTGGCTGTATAATAGTCACCATAAATCCATGCAATACCTTTAGTCTTTGATATCACACATTGTCTCTGTGCGGTCGTTCCAACAGGTTCATAGCCCAGCATATATCTGAAGTGATATTCGGGCATTCTCTTGACGGGTTTTATTTTGCTTATATCCTGAACCCCGATATGTCCAAATCCAGGGCCATCAAGACTGTTTATCTTCCAATAGAGATGTCCATCCTGGAAATACCACATATTCAGGTCACTCATATGGAGACCAGGAACGCTGTTTGTGGTAATCAGGTCAGAAACAAATTCCCATGTTTCCATACCATCATAGCTGATTGCCATTGACGCACGGTTTCTCGGACCACCGCTGTTGAACATCATTGCAGGCTCTGTGTCATACATAAACACAGCATAGTATGTGTTCGGGTTGTCACTGTCGCGATGTATGCTGTATGTCGAGCAAACCGACGGGAGTCCCGAAAGATATGGTGTTGTTTCAAAAGTCTCGCCGTTGTCAAAGGATTTGAAATAAGAAATAAAGCCTGTGTTTGAACGGAAATACAGCCAAACCTCGTTCTTTCTGGGAGTCTCAATAACTATTTTTTCATCGGCAGTTATTCCCACATCATAGTGTGTTATAAATTCGGGATTTGAACGGTGCCAGTTCATGCCGTCATCAGTATAGAAAGTTGTAAATCTGGTAAAGCCTTCATATCCACTGGAAAAAACTGCGAATATTCTGCCACTCTTTGTGCTGCGGAAACGGTCGCCCGTTCCTATGTAGCCGTATGTTCCATCATGGATTAGGTAAGGCTCACTCCATGTCTTTCCACCGTCTTTTGAAATTATCGAATACTGTGGGGAATCGTGTTTTATTTGTCCCGTAACAAGACCTACCATAGTTCCATCAGGCAAGGTCGCATAGTCTCTAACCCACTCCTTGAAAGGTCCGACATTTGCTTTTGTCCAAGTTTTACCATTGTCTGTAGTTCTGATATTCTCGGTATTTTTACCAGCTACACCATAAACAATGTTAAAATCAGGATCTTTAAAGAAGGATCCTACAGCAACACCTGAATGTGCTGATTCTTTTGAATAGTCACCATAGGAATCTATATTTACACCTGCAAACTGCAGCGGGTCAAAGGTTCTCGCGCCAGGTGTAACACGATTTTTGCCTTTGTATTCAAAATCGTCAAAGCTGAAAGATGAATTCTTCACGCCAATGCCGAATCTTCCGTAGTGGATAGTGCTCAGATTGTACCCGATTTGTTTGGTAAATGCTGTTTCGCCGTCAACCAAAAGTTTCACCATAAAGCCATCACAAACAACTTCGAAGTCGTACCATTTTCCTGCTTGTAAGGGTTTTGTAGCAGTTTCTGACGTTTCCTCTATCATTTCACCCTCAAGCTCCATGATTTCAAAGAACCATTTCTGAGTAGAAAAGTCATAACCAATCTTTGTATGCTGTTGCGAAAGAGCCTGTCTCAGGATAGCAAAAACTTTGCCTGAGCCTTGGTTAACTTTGCTCCGCCATTTTATGTTGGGATGCTGGTCGCTTGCATTGAGTACATACACGCCTGTGCCGTCAAGCTTCATATAATGGTTTCCGTTTGATTCAACCTGTCGTGTTGTTTTAAGTTCCTCAGATGCCGCACTTCTATAGTTCGTGGGGCCTGCCTGCCAATAATCATCAGACGGAAGCTCTGTATTGTTTTCGAAATTGTCGCTGTGATAATACACATCGTCAATATTTTTAACAGCTATAAATGTAGACGAATTTGTGTTTGTAACCGTTCTCTTTAGTTTTGGTTTGCCTGCCTCAAAAATACATCTGAAATTTCCCACAATTTCATTGTTGCAACTCAGCTGAGCCACACCATAGCCAACAGTCAATCGGTAGTAACCTTTCTTAACCGTATCCGAGAGTTTTTGTTCTGTGGGTGTTGCTGATACAACCTTTTGATTTCTTACATAAACTCCATCGTTTCTAAAATAAATGGTGGTTGTAAAAAGTCCGTCATTTATATAAATTTCTTCATTTGCTGTATCCTTCTTGTCAAATTCCAGTGAATAATATGGAGTCTTTGGGAAGGTGTCCGCATCAACACTGCCGCCGTCTTTTGCTCTGAAAAGCGTTGCTTTTACTCCACTGCTCTTGACCGATACATCCGAAATATTTGTATGCTCAATATTTGCCGCTGATGTGTCATAGGGAAGAAGCACTGAAGAAAGGAACTGTCCGTTCCAATAAATTTCAGCGTGACCTG
>JAZROR010000032.1:0-2163 GCA_045648845.1 Clostridia bacterium | reverse complement strand
CACCGCTGACCACTCTCCCATAGTGCG
This sequence comes from Clostridia bacterium, assembly GCA_045648845.1. Taxonomy (GTDB): domain Bacteria; phylum Bacillota; class Clostridia; order Monoglobales; family Monoglobaceae; genus SIG440. The sequence continues at coordinate 2,136 of JAZROR010000032.1, read as the reverse complement.
AACGTTTTCCACTTTGAGGTCAGCTTTTTTCAAGGCGTCAACAACTTCATCGGTCCTTTCGGAAATTATTCCAGAGCAGATAAATGTGGCGTCATCTTTCATAAACTCCTTTACATAACCTGAAAGGGCAATTATCACATCCGCCACAATGTTTGCAAGAACAATATCATATTTTTCATTACTAAGTTTTTCACAAAGAGCCTTGTCGGTTGTTATGTCCCCTGCAAAGCCGTGGTAGATTTCTTCTGGCAAATTGTTAAGTTCAAGGTTCTGATATGCCGTTTCCACCGCCATAGGGTCAATGTCAACAGCCGTCGCCTCTTTTGCTCCAAGGAGAAGTGCAATCACCGAGAGTATCCCTGAGCCACAGCCAAGGTCAAGTATGGTGTCGCCCTCATTTATGTGTTTCTCGATTTCTTCAATACACATTTTGGTGCTTTCGTGTGAGCCTGTGCCAAAACTCATTCCTGGGTTTATTATAAATTTCACTCTGTCACTTTCGGGAACATCCTCCCACTCGGGCACAATCAGAACTTTTTCGCCAATTTCAAGGGGTTTGAAATACTGTTTCCAGTTTTCTGACCAGTCCTCGTCTTTGACCTCCTTTTCACAAAAGGCAGTTTTTACGATTTCAATAGCCAAAACAGCCTCCTTTGCCGCATCAAGAAGCTCTCGTCCCTCGTCATCGTCACCAAAATAAACGGTAATACAACTGTCTGCCTCTTTCAGTTTTTCAAGTTCTTCGTCCACATAGTCCCAGTATTTGCGATTGTTCTCCAGAAACTCTTTGAAGTCATCCTTGTCGCTTATTTGCACTCCGGTAATTCCCAAATCATAAAGAACATCACAAATCGGCTCAATGCCCTCAGCTGTAGTGGTTATCTTCAGCTCAATCCAGTTCATTTTTATCCCTCTTTCATATGGAATGTGGGTCGATGCTTGAGCCGACCCACAGTTTTATTTCAAAAACTCTTTCATTTTGTCAAGAAAGCTTTTGCGTTCATTGTATTTCGCAGGCTCCACCGTATCACCAAACTGTCTCAAAATCTCCTTTTGCTTTTCAGTAAGGTTTTTCGGGGTTTCCACCTTGATAGTAACATACTGGTCACCGCGACTGCCGCCGCCGTGGAGTTTCGGGACGCCTTTGCCACGAAGACGGAAAACTGTGCCTGTCTGAGTTCCCTCAGGAATGTTATAAGTAACTTTTCCGTCAATGGTCGGCACCTGAACCTCTGCACCCAGCGCCGCTTCCACAAAGGTAATGGGAAAATCGCACATAATGTCATAGCCCTGACGCACAAAAATCTTGTGGCGTTTTACCCTTGCAACAACCAAGAGGTCACCGTTTGGTCCGCCATTCTTACCTGCATCGCCCTGACCTGAAACCGAAATAATCTGGTCACTGTCAATACCTGCAGGAATTTTCACCTTTATCTTACGGCTCTTGCGAACAGCCCCGTCACCACGGCAAGCCTTACACGGATTTGACACAACCTTACCCGTTCCGCCGCAAGTGGTACATGGTCTTGAGCTCTGGAAGTTTCCAAAAGCAGTTCTCTGGACTGTTGTCACCTGACCGGTTCCACGACAAACACTACAAGTAGCTGCCGATGTCCCCGGTTCTGCGCCACTGCCCTTGCAGGTCTCGCATTTTTCCATTCTCGTCACATTAAGCTCTATTTCACAGCCAAAACAAGCCTGATCAAATGTGAGGTCAACTGCATATTTAAGGTCTCTGCCCTTTTGGGGTGCATTGGGATTTCTTCTTGATTGTCCGCCAAAGCCACCGCCGAAGAACGAGCCAAAAATATCTTCAAAACCGCCAAAGCCACCGCCGAAGCCGCCAAAGTCTCCGTATCCGCCATAGCCACCTGCGGCATTCGGGTCAACCCCCGCATGTCCAAACTGGTCATAGCGCTGTTTCTTGTCCGCATCGCTCAAAACCTCATAAGCCTCGGATGCTTCCTTGAACTTTTCTTCTGCCGCCTTTGCCTTGTCACCGGGATTAAGGTCGGGGTGATATTTTTTTGCGAGTTTTCGATATGCTTTTTTTATTTCATCCGCTGATGCATTCTTTTCAACGCCCAGCACCTCATAATAATCTCTTTTTTCTGCCAATACTGTCACCAACTGTCT
>JAZROR010000031.1:0-4633 GCA_045648845.1 Clostridia bacterium | reverse complement strand
TATGCGCCGTGACCTTTTCAACCATCTCGAAAAGTTGCCATTCAAATTTTTCGACAATACAAAAATAGGTCAGCTTATGTCAAGAGTTACCACTGACCTTTTTGACGTAACGGAATTTTCACATCACTGTCCTGAAGAATTTTTTATTGCAGGAATCAAAATAATTGGATCGTTCATAATCCTTGGCAGAATAAATCTCACCTTTACCGCTATTATATTTCTGCTTCTTCCCCTTATGCTGATTTCAGTTTTTGTGTTCCGCAGAAATATGAAAAATGCATTCAAGGAACAACGCAAGCAAGTAGGCGAGCTCAATGCTGACCTTGAAGATAGTCTTCTTGGCACAAGGGTTGTGAAAAGCTTCGCAAACGAAGACCTGGAGCGTGAAAAATTTGCTGAAGGCAACAAGAAGTTCTTTATCACCAAGAAAAATGCTTACAAATATATGGCACTTTTTCAGGCAGGAACAAGATTTTTTGACGGAGTTATGTATATTGCAGTCATAGTTATCGGCTCAATATTTATGATAAATGGCCATCTCACTCCTGCCGACCTTATTGCATATTTGCTCTACATCCAAACCCTTATAACATCAATCAGACGCATTGTGGAGTTCACTGAGCAATTTCAGAAAGGAATTACAGGCATTGAGCGTTTTTTTGAAATACTGGACGAGCCTGTTGAGGAATATACTCCCAAAGACTGTATTGACCTTAAAAACGTATCCGGTAATATCGACTTCAACGATATCTCATTTAAATATTCTGATGGAGGAAAGGATGTCTTAAGTCACATCGACCTCCATATAAAAAAAGGCGAGAACATTGCCTTTGTCGGACCCTCCGGGGGCGGAAAGACCACTCTTTGCAATCTTATCCCAAAATTCTATGATTTAAAAAGCGGAAGCATAACAATAGACGGTATTGACATAAATAAAATTTCTCTTTCTTCGCTCAGAAATAATATTGGTATGGTTCAACAGGACGTTTATCTTTTTAGTGGCTCAGTTTATGAAAATATTCTCTACGGAAAGCCTGATGCGACCCGCGATGAGGTTATTGAAGCCGCAAAACTTGCAGGAGCTCACGATTTCATTATGGAGCTTAAGGACGGGTACGACACCTATGTGGGCGAGCGTGGCCTCAAGCTTTCAGGCGGTCAGAAACAAAGGGTTTCAATCGCAAGGCTTTTCCTGAAAAATCCACCTATCCTTATTCTTGACGAGGCAACCTCCGCTCTTGACAACGAGAGCGAACTCCTTGTCCAAAACTCTTTGAAACGGCTTTCTGAGGGGCGTACAACCCTTACAATCGCTCATCGTCTCACCACCATCAAAAATGCCACAAGAATTTTTGTTCTGACACAGAACGGAATTTCCGAAAGCGGCACCCATCAGGAGCTTATGGAAAAGGGCGGCGAATACGCAAAGCTCTATTCCCTTTACAGCACCCTTTAAAAACACAAACGGCAATGGATTTTCCATTGCCGTTTTTATTATGGCTATTTTTTCTTCAGTACCTCTTTTAGATACTGTCCCGTATAAGATTTCTTGTTTTTTGCCACCTCTTCAGGAGTGCCGCAGGCAACAATTTCACCGCCACGGTCTCCGCCCTCGGGCCCCAAGTCAATGATATAATCCGATGTCTTTATCATATCAAGGTTGTGTTCGATAAGTACCACAGTGTTTCCCGCATCCACCAGTCTCTGCAAAACCTCAATAAGTTTGTGAACATCAGCTGTATGAAGCCCCGTTGTTGGCTCATCAAGAATATAAATGGTCTTTCCCGTACTGCGCTTGCTCAGCTCTGTGGCAAGCTTCACACGCTGTGCCTCCCCGCCCGAAAGAGTGGTGGAGGACTGACCGATTTTTATATATCCAAGTCCAACCTCAAAAAGGGTCCTGAGTCTGTTTGCGATTTTGGGAATGTTCTCAAAGAACTCTACGCCCTCCTCAACTGTCATCTCCAAAACATCGTGAATGCTCTTTCCCTTATACTTTACTTCAAGGGTCTCACGGTTATAGCGTTTTCCTCCGCAAACCTCACAGGGCATATAAATATCAGGCAAAAAGTGCATCTCAATCTTCACTATGCCATCGCCCTGACAGGATTCACATCTTCCGCCTTTCACATTGAAGCTGAATCTTCCCGGGCCATAGCCTCTGGATTTTGCCTCAGGCGTCATGGCAAAAAGGTTTCTTATATCCCCAAAAAGTCCCGTATATGTGGCAGGATTTGATCGAGGGGTTCTTCCAATGGGTGACTGGTCAATGTTTATCACCTTGTCAAGATACTCGAGCCCTGAAATTTTCCTATACTTTCCGGGCTTTTGCTTCGCACGGTTAAGCTCATTGGCAAGAACCTTGTAAAGAACTTCATTCACAAGGGAACTCTTTCCGCTGCCCGAAACACCCGTTATGCAAGTTGCTGTTCCAAGAGGAATTTCTATATCCACATTTTTGAGGTTGTTTTGAGATGCTCCCAAAAGCCTTAGATAATTTCCGTTTCCCATTCTTCTGGTCTTTGGAACGGGAATTTTTTTCTTTCCGCTCAGGTACTGACCGGTTTCGGACTCCTCACACGCCATAATATCCTCAACACTTCCCTCAGCAACAACGTATCCGCCATGGATACCTGCCCCCGGCCCTATATCAATTATGTGGTCTGCAGCAAGCATGGTGTCCTCATCGTGTTCCACCACAATCAAGGTATTCCCAAGGTCACGAAGTTTTTTCAGCATATCTATGAGCTTGTGGTTGTCCTTTTGATGAAGTCCAATGCTTGGCTCATCCAGAATATAAAGAACACCCATAAGCCCTGACCCAATCTGGCTTGCAAGACGTATTCGCTGTGCTTCGCCTCCCGAAAGTGTTCCGCTGGAACGAGAAAGGGTTAGATATTCAAGCCCCACACTTTTTAAGAAATTAAGTCGCGCCTTGATTTCTTTCAGGATTTGTTTGCCTATTTGAGCCTCTCTTTCGCTGAGCTCAGTATTTTCAAAAAAGTTAAGAGCTTCATTTACGGAAAGTCTACTTATTTCATCAATGTTCATATTTTTGACAGTGACAGCAAGGCTTTCTTTCCTCAGCCTTGTACCTTTACACTCTGGGCAAGGCATGGAATACATAAGTTCCTGAATTTCTTTTTTTGCCCATTCGGAATTTGTCTCTTTATATCGGCGTTCAATATTGTTCATGACGCCCTCAAACCTTGCATACTGCTCGCCCTTGGCAAACTTTCTCTCATATGAAAGCCGTATCTTTTCCCCACGTGTTCCATACATAATGATGTCCACAATATCCTCGGGCAAATCTTCAAAAGGTGTGTCAAGGCTGAATCCATAATGCTCTGAAAGTCCACGATAATACATAGCAGAAACCGATGCCTCATCTGTTCCACTCCAGCCGTAACAATTTATCGCCCCCTGATTTATGCTTTTCGTTTTATCAGGAACAAGTCTGTCAGGGTCAATTATTTCAACCTGACCAAGACCCATACAGTGCGGACATGCACCATAGGGAGTGTTGAACGAAAACATTCTTGGAGTAAGCTCCTCAATGCTTATTCCACAATCATCACAGGCATAGTTCTGGCTGAACATCAACTCTTTATCTTCATCAATAAGCTGAATCACAACCAACCCTTTTGCCATTTTGAGAGCTGTTTCAAGGGAATCCGTAAGGCGTTTTTCTATGCCTTCTCTAATGATTAGCCTGTCCACAACAATTTCTATATTATGCTTTTTTTGTTTATCAAGAACAATCTCATCTGCTGACGGGTCAAAAATCTCACCGTTAACCCGAACTCTTACAAAACCATCCTTTGCCGCCTTTTCAAACACTTTTGTGTATTCACCTTTTCTGCCTCTGACTACCGGAGCCAGAATTTGAAATTTGGTTTTTTCAGGTAGTCCCAGCACCGCATCCACAATCTGGTCTATTGACTGCGACTTTATTTCTTTTCCGCATTTCGGGCAATGTGGAACACCTATACGTGCATACAAAAGACGGATATAGTCATAGATTTCTGTCACTGTTCCCACCGTTGAACGTGGATTTTTGCTGGTGGTTTTCTGGTCAATGGATATAGCGGGAGAAAGTCCGTCTATTGACTCAACATTTGGTTTTTCCATCTGTCCCAAGAACTGTCTCGCATAGGCAGAAAGAGACTCCACATAACGTCTTTGTCCCTCGGCATAAATGGTTTCAAAAGCGAGGGAAGACTTTCCCGAGCCGCTGAGTCCGGTAAGAACCACCATTTTATCGCGGGGAATTTTAACGTCAATATTCTTCAGATTATTCTCTTTTGCACCTTTGATATAAATTTCCTTGTGCATTATTCTTCTCCCTCAAGTCTTTTTATTTCATCACGAAGCTTTGCTGCAAGCTCAAATTGCAAGAGTTCTGCAGCCTTTTTCATTTCCACAGTGAGTTCGGCGATGGTCTTTTCTTTTATATCATCCGACTTTCTGCTCACCAGCTTTTCATCGTCCACAGTAGCCTCAATAATTTCGTAAATGTTCTTTTGAATAGTTTTTGGAACAATTCCATTTTCTTCATTATAACGTGCTTGAATTTTACGTCTGCGCTCGGTTTCAGAAATAGCTCTTTGCATCGAACCGGTAATGGTATCAG
>JAZROR010000030.1:0-3415 GCA_045648845.1 Clostridia bacterium | reverse complement strand
GCTTCTTTTGCCATTCTGTCATACATATCTGTCCATTCATAGTTTTCACCCTCTGCTGCACCAAGAAGATTTTCAGCGGTATCGCCAAGCTCTCCAAGGGCCTTGAACCAAAGCTTTGCGTGTTCCTTTTCATTGTCAGCGGTTTTCAAGAAAAGTTCAGCAATCTGTTCGTAGCCGTTTTTCTTTGCAACCGATGCGTAATATGTGTATCTGTTTCTTGCTTTTGATTCACCTGCAAAGGCTTCCCAAAGATTTTTTTCAGTTTTTGTTCCTGCATAAATGTTTTTACCCATTTCAAATTTCCTCCTTGAGTATTTTTGAATATTATAACACTCTAAGAACGGCTTGTCAAACAAATATAATGTAGAAAAAAGGGAATTTTAGCTTTAAGAGAAAAAGCATCGAACAAAGTCGATGCTTTTTTGGAGGCGCCACCCGGATTTGAACCGGGGGATAGAGCTTTTGCAGAGCTTTGCCTTACCACTTGGCTATGGCGCCATATTTAATTTTTAGAACAAAAGGACGCGTGAGACTCATGCGTCCTTTTGTCATTGGTTGGAGCGGAAGACGAGATTCGAACTCGCGACGTTCACCTTGGCAAGGTGACGCTCTACCACTGAGCCACTCCCGCATATTATAGTATATTCAGATATCGCCAAAATGTGAATGGTGCCTCCGGGCGGAATCGAACCACCGACACGAGGATTTTCAGTCCTCTGCTCTACCGACTGAGCTACAGAGGCATATCTGAAAAAATAAAATGGCGATCCGGATGGGGCTCGAACCCACGACCTCCAGCGTGACAGGCTGGCATTCTAACCAACTGAACTACCGGACCGTAAATGTGGTGGGCACAATAGGGCTCGAACCTATGACCCTCTGCTTGTAAGGCAGATGCTCTCCCAGCTGAGCTATGCGCCCACATTACTGCCGCCGAACTTAGCGACAGCTGATATTGTACCACTTGCAAAAACAAAAGTCAAGGAAATTATATGGGATTATTTTTGATTATATTGAATTATCTCTAAAAAATCTCTTGATTTCTTTAAAATGCTATTAAATTTAAAGTTTTTGAGGGCATAAATCTTTTATTGGGCATTCGTTACACCGTGGTCTTCTTGCGTCGCAAAATTCCCTGCCATGAAAGACGAGCTGATGACAGAATTCACTCTGGAATTCAGGAGGAATTATCTTGAGAAGGTCAAGCTCAACTTTGTAGGGGTCAGTGTTTTTGGTAAATCCCATTCGACGTGCGAGCCTTCCTGCGTGGGTATCAACCACGATGCCCGGGATACCGAAAACATCACCAAGAACAAGGTTTGCAGTTTTTCTGCCTACGCCCGGGAGTGACAAAAGCTCGTCCATAGTTTTTGGAACTTCGCCGCCAAAATCCGAAATCAGCTTTTGACAGCAGGCGATGATGTTTTTTGTTTTGTTTCGATAAAAACCTGTGGAATGGATAAGGGAAGACAGCTCATCAGGGTCAGCTGATGCAAAGTCGTAAACGGTTTTGTACCGGTCAAAAAGGGCGGGGGTGACGAGATTCACCCGTGCGTCAGTACATTGCGCTGCAAGCTGCGTGGCGATGAGAAGTTGAAGTGCCGAAGAATAATCCAGCGTGCAATCAGCATCGCTATAGACCTTATCGAAAATTTTTATGATAGAAAGAGCCCTTTTTTTCTTATTTTCAAGATTTTCCCGCATTTTTTCCTGTAGCCCCCTTGCCAAAAATTATATTTTATAGTATACTTATATTTGATTATGCTATTATATAACAAAAAAAAGTTTTTGTAAATAACAAAGGAGGAAAACACGATGTTTGAACTTGAAAATATCCTGAAGGCAGACCCTGAAGTTGCCGCTGCCATAAAACAGGAAATTGGCAGACAGAGAAGCAAAATTGAGCTTATTGCTTCGGAAAATTTTGTCAGCCCTGCTGTTATGGAGGCAATGGGTACGCCCCTTACAAATAAATATGCAGAAGGCTATCCCGGAAAGAGATATTACGGCGGTTGCGAATATGTTGATATTGTGGAAGATTTGGCAAGAGACCGCGCAAAAGAGCTTTTTGGAGCTGAATTTGCAAACGTTCAGCCTCACTCTGGTGCTCAGGCAAATCTTGCGGTATTTTTTGCTGCAATGGAACCCGGTGACACATACCTTGGCATGAACCTTGCTCACGGTGGACATTTGAGCCACGGTTCACCGGTAAATATTTCAGGTAAATATTTTAATGTTGTGCCTTATGGTGTTGACGGCGTTACACACAGAATCAATTATGAAGAAGTAAGGGAACTTGCACTTAAGCACAAACCAAAGCTTATTCTGGCTGGTGCAAGCGCTTATGCCCGTGAAATTGATTTTAAGAAGTTCCGTGAAATTGCTGATGAAGTAGGGGCATACTTGATGGTTGATATGGCACACATTGCAGGTCTTGTTGCGGCTGGACTTCATCCAAGCCCTGTTCCTTATGCAGATTTTGTTACAACCACAACCCACAAGACACTCCGTGGCCCACGTGGCGGTCTTATCCTTTGCAAAGAAAAGTATGCACAGATGATAAACAAAGCGGTATTCCCCGGAAATCAGGGTGGACCTCTTATGCACGTTATTGCGGCAAAGGCTGTTTGCTTTGGTGAGGCTTTAAAACCTGAGTTCAAGGAATATCAGGCACAGATAAAGAAGAATGCTGCAGCTCTTTGTGATGAGCTTATGTCGTTGGGAATTGATATTGTTTCGGGCGGAACAGACAACCACCTTATGCTGATTGACCTTTCAAAGAAAGGCCTCACCGGAAAAGAGGTTGAACACAACCTTGACGAAATCGGAATTACAGCAAACAAGAATACTATACCCAATGACCCGCAGAGTCCATTTGTTACCAGCGGTCTTCGTGTTGGTGCTCCTGCTGTTACAACCCGTGGCTTCAAGGAAGACGATATGCGTGAGGTTGCACAGATAATCAATATGGTTATTTGTGACTTTGAGGGAAATAAAGAAGAAGCAGCAAAGCGTGTAGACGCACTTTGCAAGAAGTATCCTCTTTATGAATAGGCCACTTGCGGACAGATTAAGACCCGAAAGCCTTTTTGATGTGGTGGGACAAAACCACATAATTGGCGAGGGTAAGGTTTTGTCCGAGATTGCAAAAAACGGCAAAATCCCAAATATGATTTTTTATGGCCCGTCAGGTGTGGGAAAGACCACGGTTGCCAATATTTTGGCAAAGGTTGCGGGCAAGACGCTCTATAAGCTCAATGCCACAACGGCGTCGGTCAGTGACATCCGTGAGGTTTGTGCGCAGACCGAGACACTTTCCGGGCAGAATGGAATTCTTTTGTACCTTGACGAAATTCAGAATTTCAACAAGAAACAACAGCAATCCCTGCTTGAATATATCGAAAACGGAAAAATA
>JAZROR010000029.1:0-3829 GCA_045648845.1 Clostridia bacterium | reverse complement strand
TAAGGAGGTAAATGTATGAAACGAGTTGTAATAACAGGTCTTGGAGCAGTAACACCGGTAGGATGTGATGTTCCTACATTTTGGGATAGCTTAAAGACAGGTAAATGCGGAATTGATTACATAACAAAATTTGATACAAGTGAGTATCGTGTAAAAGTTGCTGCAGAAATAAAAGATTTTGATCCAACTCCATATATGGAAAAGGCAGAAATCAGAAGAAGTGATAAATTCGTGCAATATGCTATAGCTGCTGCCTCCCAGGCAGTAAATGACAGCGATATAGAGAATAATGTTGCTCCTGAACGCTTTGGCGTTTACTATGGTAGTGGCATAGGCGGTTTTGACACCTTTGTAGATGAACATAATAATCTTCTTAATCGTGGTCCGCTTCGTGTATCTCCGCACTTTATTCCAAAGCTTATAACCAATATGGCTTCAGGAAATATTGCTATTAAATTTGGTGCAAAAGGTCCTTGTATTGCCGTGAGCACAGCGTGTGCTACAGGAACAACAGCAATTGGCGAAGCGTACAGAACAATAAAAGGCGGTTATGCAGATGCAATCATCGCCGGAGGTGTTGAAGCAAGTATATCTCCTTTGGCTGTAGCTGCCTTTATGAACTGTATGGCACTTTCTGAAAGCGATAACCCTGAAAAAGCATCAATTCCTTTTGATAAAAACCGAAATGGTTTTGTTATGGGAGAAGGTGCCGGAGCACTCATTGTAGAAGATTACGACCACGCAGTAGCAAGAGGTGCTAAAATTTATGCAGAGGTTGTTGGTTACGGAAGCACTTGTGATGCTTTCCATGTAACTGCTCCCGATGATTCTGCTGAAAGCTCATCAAGAGCAATTAACGATTGTTTGAAAGAAGCAGGCAAAACTTTCGCACCTGAAAAAATTTATATCAATGCCCACGGAACAAGCACCCCTCTTAACGATAAAACAGAAACAAAGGCATTTAAAAATGTGTTTGGTGATGATGCATACAAGCTTCATATCAGCTCAACTAAGTCAATGACAGGTCACCTTCTCGGTGCTGCAGGTGCGGTTGAGGGAATTGCTGCAGTGCTTGCACTTGGCGAAAATATTGTACCTCCTACAATCGGGTATCAGGAAAAAGACGAAGAATGTGATTTGAACTATACTCCGAACAAAGCAAACGAAACAGAGATTGACCTTGCTTTGTCCACTTCTCTCGGATTTGGTGGACACAATGCTTGTGTTGCATTTGCGAAAATCTGAGGTGCCTATGAATAGAGAAGAAATTAAAAACATTTTGCCACACAGAGATAATATGCTTCTTTTGGATGAAGTGGAACTTGTCGATGGTATTGCACACGGAAAAAAGAAAATAACCGGTGATGAATGGTTTTTAAAAGGTCATTTTCCTGATAACCCTGTAGTTCCGGGAGTTATTCTTTGCGAGATTCTTGCGCAATCTGTATGTGTGTGCTTAGACGGTGTTATTGATGAAAGTAAACTCCCGTATTTTACGGGACTTGACAAGGTAAAGTTCAGAAATCCCGTTAAACCGGGTGATATATTTGAAACGGAGTGTGAAATAACCAAAGACCGTTCTCCTTTCTATTTTGCAAAAGGATGCGGATATGTTGATGGAAAGCTCTGTGTAAGTGCTGAATTTTCATTTGCAATAGCAAATAAATCGGAGGAAAAGTAATGGAATTAAAAAAGATATTTAATTTTCTAAATAAGGATGAAGATATAGCTTGTCCTAAATGTAAAAATACTAATAAACATTCTGTGTTCTTTAATAATTCTATGATTTGTCCCCAGTGCGGAGCATATTTAAGAATGGGCGCAATGGAACGAATTGCTATTGTTACAGACAAGGATAGCTTTGTTGAATGTGATGGTAATTTGAAAAGCCAAAATCCCATAGATTTCCCTGAATATGATGAAAAAATCAAAAAAGCTGTTAAAGACAGCGGTCTTAACGAAGGTGTTGTCTGCGGAACAGCTACAATAAACGGATTTCCTTGTGCAATATTCGTTATGGACTCCAAATTTATGATGGGTAGCATGGGAACTGTTGTTGGTGAGAAAATAACAAGACTTTTTGAAAAAGCAACAAAGGAACATCTTCCTGTTGTCGGTTTTACTACTTCCGGCGGTGCAAGAATGCAGGAAGGAATTTTCAGCCTTATGCAGATGGCAAAAGTCAGCGGAGCTGCAAAAAAGCACTCGGATGGCGGTAATTTATATATTACAGTTATTACCGATCCTACAACCGGCGGTGTTACTGCAAGTTTTGCTATGCAGGGAGATATTATTATTGCTGAACCCAAAGCTTTAATTGGCTTTGCCGGAGCAAGAGTTATCGAACAAACAACAGGAAAAAAACTACCTGAAGGATTCCAAAGAGCTGAATTTATGTTAGAGCATGGTTTTATAGATATGATTGAGGACAGAAAACGACTTAAATATACACTAGGAAAGCTCCTTAAAATTCATTCAGCGGTAGCCTTATAAGATTGGATGTGATAAATGATGGAAACAAAAGTTAATGCTTATACAAGAGTTTTAGCAGCAAGAAGCAATGACAGAAATATGGGTGGATATTACCTTTCAAGAATGATAGATGATTTTGTTGAACTTCACGGCGACCGCAGATTCGGCGATGACGGAGCCATCGTAGGCGGTGTTGGTATGCTTAACGGCATTCCCGTAACAGCAATTGCGATGGAGCGTGGGGCAACGGTTGAAGAAAGAATTCAAAGACATTTTGGTTGCCCCACACCCGAAGGATACAGAAAAGCACTCAGACTTATGAAAGAAGCTGAGAAATTTAAAAGACCGATAATCTGCTTTATAGGCAGTCCCGGTGCATATTGCGGAATTGACGCTGAAGAAAGAGGTCAAGGCGAAGCGATAGCTGAAAATCTTTTTGAAATGATGGGGATTAAAACTCCTATTATTTCCGTTGTAGTTGGCGAAGGTGGTTCAGGCGGTGCGTTGGCACTCGGTGTTTGTGATACAACTGTAATGCTTGAAAACTCTGTATATTCTGTTATATCACCTGAAGGCTGTGCAAGTATTTTGTGGAAGGACTCTTCCAAAGCTTCTGATGCGGCTGATGCATTAAAACTTACCGCAGACGATTTATTCTCTTTTGATATAGTGGAAAAAGTAATTGATGAAAAAGATAAATCAGCCGAAGAAATTTGTTCTGATTTAAAAAATTATCTTGTAGAAGAATTGAAAAAGAAACAAGTTCTTTCAATAGAACAACTTCTTGAAGATAGATATAACAAGTTCAGAAAAATCGGTGCAAATATCTCGGAGGGCTGATATGGTTAGAATTATTACAGATTCAGCGGCAGATTTTGAACCGCAGGAATTAGAAAAATATAATATAACTTGTGTTCCAATGCAAATTTCATTTGATGATAATGAGTATAAGGAAAATGAAAATTTAACAAAAGCACAGTTTTATGAATTGTTGGAAAAATGCGAGAACTTCCCAAAAACCTCACAGCCTACTCCATACGATTTTGAAGTGCTACTTGAAGAATTTATGGAAAATGGCGATGAATGTATAGTTATTACCATATCATCAGCATTAAGCGGAACCTACCAAAACGCATTTTTAGTTAAGAACATGCTTGATTACGAAAATTGTTATGTGGTTGACAGCCTTAATGCAACGGCAGGACAAAGACTTTTAGTTGATTATGCTGTGAAGCTTCGCAACGAAGGCAAATCTGCAAAAGAGATTTTTGATGCATTGGAAATTGTTAAAACTAAAATCAAGTTGTATGCTTGCGTTGATACATTAGAGTACCTTCATAAAGGCGGTAGATTGTCA
>JAZROR010000028.1:0-14707 GCA_045648845.1 Clostridia bacterium | reverse complement strand
TATGCATTCACAAACTTTGCCGACAAAGAATATGGAGAATGGTATGGTTATCTCCACTATGACAACACTCCTGCCAACTACCTCAAGGGTAATATATTCAAAGGTCCATTCCATCTTCCCAGAATGCTCATGATTCTTCACCTTATTGAAGAAAAGAAAGACATCTGTGGTTTCTGGAAATAAATTAAATATGAATAACAAAACCCCTGCCTCAACGGCAGGGGTTTTCATTGTACAAAAAGACCATCGCTTTGCGATGGCCTTTTTTTGTTGCATTATTCTTCAGGGAGAATTACTTCTTTTCCGCCCATATAGGGTCTGAGCACCTCAGGAACAGTAACCGAACCATCAGCATTCTGATAGTTTTCCAAAATTGCCGCAACAGTTCTTCCGATAGCAACACCTGAACCATTGAGAGTATGAACAAGCTGAGCCTTATCCTTTACTGAATTCTTGAACTTGATGTTTGCACGTCTTGCCTGGAAGTCCTCGAAGTTTGAGCAGGAAGAAATCTCAACAAATCTGTTGTAGCTGGGCATCCAAACCTCGATGTCATATTTCATTGCAGCAGTAAAACCAAGGTCACCAATACAGATTTTAACCACTCTGTAAGGAAGCTTCAGAAGCTTAAGTACTGATTCTGCGTCGTTTACAAGACTTTCAAGTTCTTCATAAGAGTTTTCAGGATTTGCAAATTTAACAAGCTCAACCTTGTTGAACTGGTGCTGACGGATAAGACCTCTTGTGTCTCTGCCTGCGCTTCCTGCCTCGGCTCTGAAACAAGCGGTGTATGCACAATACTTGATAGGAAGCTTGCTGCCGTCAAGAATTTCATCGCGGTGCATATTTGTTACAGGAACTTCTGCTGTGGGAACCATAAAATAGTCTGTGTTTGCCACTTTAAAAGCGTCTTCCTCAAACTTAGGAAGCTGACCTGTTCCCACCATGCTGTTTCTGTGTACCATAAATGGCGGGAAAATTTCCTTGTAGCCATTTTGCTGTGTGTGAGTGTCAAGGTAGAAGTTTATTACGGCTCTTTCAAGCTGTGCCCCCACGCCCTTGTAAACAGTAAATCTTGTACCTGTTATTTTTGCCGCTGTTGCCGCATCCAAAATTCCCAAATCTTCACCCAAATCCCAGTGTGCCTTTGGTTCAAAATCAAAGCTTGTGGGCTCCATAAAGCGACGAACTTCCACATTGTCCTCATCTGTGTCGCCGTCAGGAACTGTGGGGTTTGCAATGTTGGGGATTGTGTACATAATTTTTTCAATTTTTTCATCAATAGCTCTTACTTCTTCGTCAAGCTTTTTGATGCTATCCGAAAGCTCTTTCATCTCAGCAAAAATAGCTGTTGTATCCTCTCCCGCTTTCTTCATTGCAGGAATTTTTTTTGAAACCTCGTTCTGACGGCTCTTCATCTGTTCAACATTGAAAAGCACTTCACGGCGGCTTTTATCAAGAGCAAGAAGTCCGTCAACATCTATGCGGTCTTCCTTTCTTCTTTTCAGGGCTTCAATAAGTTTTTCGGGTTCGTTTCTTAAAATTTTAATATCTATCATTTTGTTCTCTCCTTCAGCTGCTTTATTTGCGGCAAATTTTTTCTTTTTATTTGTTAATCCTTACTTTTCTAAAAGGTCTTTTAAAATTTCATAATACAAAAGTGCATTATCGTCAAATCCAATAGGCTCAATTTTTTTGAAATCAGCTCTCGCCTTATCTTTTTCGCCTTCTTTAAATTTTTCATAAATTTCTTTCATATCGTTTATCGTCTGAGAGACGGTTGTCATATCTGACTCAAAAAGCTTTTCTTCGGAAAGCTTTTTTTCAAGCTCGGAAATTTTCTTTTTAAGCCCAGCATTTTCTTCTTCAAGAATTCTTATGCTGTTTTGATTTGCTTCTATAAGATTCTGATAATCAATTTTCTCACCCTGTGGATTGTGCTGGGATAAAATTCCCACAGCAACAATCGCAATCACACAAACAAGAAAAATAATTCCGTAGCTGTAAATTTTTTTATAGTTCTTTTTCACCCAAGAGTCACCCCTCTTATAATGCAAATTTCTGCCCCTTAAATCCTTTTCTTTCACTTTTAATATGCCGTTATTCCCATCGCCTGTTTTGCGGGTTTTAAGGGCGTTTTTTGACGTCGTTTTTTTGAGCTTTTTTCCAAAATTTTCTATTTTCTGATTTTTTCTAAAATTCCCTCGAGCTCTGCGCTTCCAACATATTCAATTTCTATTTTCCCTTTGTTCTTACCATTTTTTATGGTAACCTTTGCGCCAAGGCATGAAGAAATTTCCCTTGCCAAATCTTTGAAATATTTTTCAATATTTTTGTCGGTTTTTGTTGGCTCGGATTTTTTCTGTTCCACGCCAAGCATCGCCACAAGTTTTTCAGTTTGGCGAACACTGAGCCCTTCTTTCACAATTTTTTCCGCAACCAAAAGCCTTTGTGGTTCTTTTTCAAGAGACAAAAGCGCTCTGGCGTGTCCGCCTGAAAGCTCACCCGCCACCACCATGGCTTTAAGCTTTTCAGATAAGCCATTTATTCTCAAAGCGTTTGCTACAGCACTGCGGCTTTTCCCCACACGGTTTGCAACCTCTTCCTGAGTGAGTCCAAATGCATCCATAAGCCTTTTGTACCCTTCAGCTTCTTCAATGGCATTGAGATCTTCACGTTGCAGATTTTCAATGAGCGCCAGCTCCATAACCTGTTTTTCGGTATAATCCCCCTCAACACAAGGAACCTCACTGAGTCCCGCAAGCTTCGCTGCTCTCCAGCGTCTTTCACCCGCAACAATAAGATACATACCGTTTTTCTGGGGTTTTACCACTATGGGCTGAATTATTCCGTGCTCGCGGATAGAGGCCGCAAGCGCCTCAAGCTTGTCCTTTTCAAAATTTTTTCTAGGCTGCGCAGGGTTTGGTTCAACATCCCGAAGCTTCAAAATCTTCACTCCGGAACCCTCTTCTTTTTGAGATTTAGCAGGAACTATTTCCTCATTTACATCATCAAAAAAAGCTCCTAAGCCTCTGCCCATGGCCTTTTTCGGCATTTTTTCTGCCACAGCTGCACTTCCTTTCTAACAGTTGTTTTCAATAACCTCATCAGCCAAATCCATATAACACGCCGCACCCTTTGAATGCTTGTCATACTGAATAATGGGCTGTCCAAAACTGGGGGCTTCAGAAAGTCTTACATTTCGAGGGATTATGCTGGCATAAACCTTTCCCTTGAAAAACTTCTTGACCTCGTCAACCACCTGAATAGAGAGATTTGTCCTTGCATCAAACATCGTGAGCAAAACCCCCTCCAGAGAAAGTTCGGGATTAAGCTTCTTTTTTATCATTTTTATGGTGTTTGTGAGCTGCCCAAGGCCCTCAAGTGCATAATATTCGCACTGTATCGGCACTAAAATAGAATCTGCCGCCGTAAAAGAATTCAAGGTAATTAGCCCAAGCGACGGCGGGCAATCGATAAAGATAAAATCAAAATCGTCTTTTATTTCATTTATGGCATTTTTAAGAACATACTCCCTGTTTTCCTTTGCCACAAGTTCAAGCTCTGCTCCCGCAAGGTCGATGTTTGACGGGCAAACCCAAAGTCCTTCAAAACCTGTGTCCACCAGCACTTCACCCATAGGAACATCATTTATCAAACAGTCATATATTGATTTTTCAATTTTTCTTGGGTCTACTCCAAGTCCGCTTGTGCTGTTGCCCTGAGGGTCAATATCTATAAGAAGCGTCTTCTTCCCCTTTTGACCAAGGCAAGCACTTAAATTCACAGCAGTTGTGGTCTTTCCCACACCGCCCTTTTGATTTGCAATGGCAATTACTTTTCCCATTTCAAACCTCCATAAGCTTGTATTTTCTTTTCTTGGTCTTCATTTTACCACTTTTCACCCGAAAATACAATAGTATTTGAGAAAAACATTGCACAAAAAAGCCAAATGTTTCACGTGAAACATTTGCAAAAACACAAAAGCCAATTGTTTCACGTGAAACAAAAAAGGAAAGAGTTCCCCTTTCCTTTAATATCCTTATTTCACAAGGTTTTTTATCCACTTTTTGCTGGCAAACCAATAAAGAGAAAGCGCCAGCTTTATAAATTCTTCGCCCATGGTGGCAAGATAAATAATTTCAAGGGGCAGTTTAAAAACAAGCCCTGCAAGCATAGCAAGGGGCACGCCCACAAGCCACATAGACGAAATGTCTATCATTGCTGCGTGTTTGGGGTCACCGCCGTTTCTGAAAACACCCACAATAAAGAAAAAGGTAAGAGACTTTACATTCATTATAATCGCCATCATAAAGAGCAGATTAAGCGCCGACCTGTGTACCTCAGGGCCTACATTATATGGAAGAAGAGCCAGAGGTCTTAAAAAGATAAACAAAGTAGATATACAAAGTGCAAACACCGTATTCATAATACCCAGTTTTTTTGAAATCTCGTATGCTTTATCTGTCTCATCTGCCCCTACAAGCTTTCCAATCATTATACCGGCAGCATTTCCGCCACCATGAAAGAACACTAAAAGAAGTCTTTCAATATTTTGTACAATAGTGATGACCACCATAGCCTCAGTGCTGATTTGGGAAAACACCCATGAATAGCTGACCGTTCCAAGCGCCCAAGCACTCTCATTCAGTGCCACGGGGATTGATGCTTTTAAATAGCCGCCAATCATATCCTTTGGAATGGTCAAAAGTTCGGAAATTTTTGCCGCTTGGACAAGCTTTTTGCCATAAATTGTGGCAAGAATAATCAAAAGCTCAGTTCCCCTTGCAATAATGGTTGCAATGGCTGCGCCCTCAATCCCAAGGGCAGGTGCGCCCAGCTTTCCATAAATAAGAACCCAGTTAAAAAACGCATTGACAAAAAGCCCTATAAATCGGGAAATAAACGGAATATTCACGTTCTCGCTGCAGCAAAGGCTTATATCATAAGCCGAGGTAACCCCCGAAAACAAATACGAGATGCACACAAGGCGCAAATACTTTGAGCCAAGCTCTACCACTGACGTGTCTTTCCTGAAAATCCTTATTATTGTTTCAGGTGCAAAACTGGAAATAAGTATAAACACCAAAGAAAGAATTGTTACAAGGATGAGGTTTATACCAAGAACTTTTCTTACCTTTGGCAAATTTCCTGCACCCCAATACTGTGCAGCAAAAACCCCTGCGCCACCGCAAGTTCCAAACACAAAGACAGCAAAGAGAAAGTACCATTGATTTGCAATCCCCGCCGCCGCAATAACATCCGTTCCAAGTTCTCCAAGCATCACCGTGTCCAAAAGATTTACCAATGCCGCCACCAGTTCTTTCAGCGCCATAGGAATCATCAGGAAAAAGAAGTTTTTATAAAATTTAAGTCCGTCAACCCTTGTCATCTTTATAATCCTTTCATTGTGAGGGAAATTCTCTTTTTAGCGGCGTCAACCTCCAAAACCTTTACTTTTACAATGTCCCCCACAGAAACCACATCCATAGGATGCTTCACAAACTTGTCGCTGAGCTGAGAAATGTGCACAAGACCATCCTGATGAACCCCAATATCCACAAACGCCCCAAAATCAATTACATTCCGTACTGTTCCCGTGAGAATCATATCCGGTTTCAAATCCTCCATGCTCATGACATCCTCACGGAGAAGTGGCTGCTCCACCGAATCACGCGGGTCACGGCCGGGCTTTATTATTTCATCCACAATATCACGGAGAGTAGGAACACCCACCCCCAACTCTTCAGCAAGCGTTTTGAGATTGCTATCTTTCATTCGGTCCTTTATATCACCAAGATTGCCCTTCTCTACATCCAAAAGAGTGTATCCGAGATGTTCAAGCAAGCTCTTTGCCGCATCATAGCTTTCAGGGTGCACAGAGGTGTTATCAAGAACATTTTTGCCATCCACAATTCTCAGAAAGCCGGCACACTGCTCAAAAGCCTTTGGCCCAAGCTTCCCAACCTTTTTAAGCTGTGCTCTGCTTGTAAATCTGCCCTCTTCTTCCCTATATTTTACAATATTGTTAGCTATTGTCATATTTATTCCTGAAACATAGCCGAGGAGTGCTGCAGAAGCTGTGTTGAGATCAACCCCCACGCTGTTTACACAATCTTCAACCACGCCGCCAAGAACCTCGCCAAGACGCTTTTGGTTCATATCGTGCTGATACTGACCGACACCGATTGCCTTTGGCTCGATTTTTACCAGTTCAGCAAGGGGGTCCTGAACACGTCTTGCGATTGAAATTGCGCTTCGCTGTGTTACATCAAAATCGGGAAACTCTTCTGTGGCAAGCTTCGACGCTGAATAAACAGAGGCCCCCGCCTCGTTTGTGATAATATATTTCGTATTGCACTCGGGGATTTCCTTTATAAGCCCCGATGCAAAAATCTCAGTTTCCTTTGAAGCGGTTCCGTTGCCTATGGAAATAAGTGTGATATTATGCTTTTTGATGAGTCCCTTTATAAAGACCTTTGCCGCCTCTTTCTGTGCCTCGGAATGAGTTATATAGATAACACCTGTATCAAGCACCTTGCCTGTTTCATCAACAACGCCTACTTTGCAACCGGTACGATAGCCGGGGTCGAGCCCTAAGACAACCTGACCACGAATGGGAGACTGCATAAGAAGATTTTTAAGGTTCACCTTGAAAACCTGCATCGCCTGTTCCTGAGCGTTGTCGGTGAGCTCACTTCTTATTTCACGTTCGATGCTTGGCTGGATAAGTCTTTTGTATGCATCCTCACACGCCGCTGCAACGAGGCTTGCTGTTATGGATTTTGAATTTGTGATTTCGGCATTCTTCAAATATTCAAGAACCTTTTCCTCCTCACAAAAAACCGAAACAGTGAGCATTTTCTCATTTTCACCACGATCAATAGCAAGAATGCGATGAGAAACCGCACGTTTCACCGGCTCTGAAAAGTCATAGTAGTTTCTGTAAACCGAATCTTCTTCGGTTGCAGCTTTTGAGCAAAGAAGCCCCTTTTCCTCAAACATAGTTCGGATTTCTTTTCTGTGTTCGGCATTGTCAGAAATTATTTCCGCAATAATATCCATAGCGCCACTTATTGCGTCATCTGCGCTTTCAACGCCTTTTTCCGCATCCACAAAGGGGGAAGCAAGCGTTTCAAGGCTCTCCGCCTTTGTGCTTTGGAGATAAATTTCCATAGCAAGAGGTTCTAAGCCCTTTTCCTTTGCGACAGTTGCACGGGTGCGACGTTTGGGGCGATATGGCCTGTAGATATCTTCAAGTTCTGAAAGCTTTTCCGCCTTGTCAATTTCCAGAGAAATCTCATCGGTGAGTTTTCCCTGCTCGCCGATAATACGCTTTATGTCCTCTTTCCTTTCTTCGAGGTTTCTGAGATATGCGAGTCTGTCAAAAAATGTGCGGAGCACCTCATCATTAAGCTCACCCGTTGCCTCTTTTCGATAACGGGAGATAAAGGGAATAGTGTTCCCCTCATCAAGAAGTGCAATGGTGTTTTCCACCTGCCACTGTTTAAGACCAAGCTCCCTTGCAAGTTGTTCTGCTATTGTCATATTTTTCTCTCCTTTATAATTCGTCAAAAAGCGAAATCTGGCTGGTTTCAGAAAGCCCCGCAAGGCATCCGTTTTCACCCAAAGTTTCTATAACCGTTTTTGTAAGATGCGCACGCTGTTTAAGGTCCTCTATGGAAACAAACTCGCCATCCGCACGGGCATCCACAATGTTTTGTGCCGCCGCGTCACCAACACCCTGAAAGGCATTGATGGGAAGTCTTATCTTTCCGTCAACCCTCTGGAATTTGAAAGCATCAGACTGGTAAAGGTCAACGGGCATGAATTCAAATCCCCTTTGATACATTTCGTGAACAATTTCACAAATGGTATAAACCGACTTTTCCGTTGCAGACCAATCATTTTGCCTCATTTCAAGATTTTTCATTTCTGCGCATAACACCTCGTCGCCCTGCGCCATAATCTTTGCATCAAAAAGGTCAGCACGGACGGTGAAATATGCAATATAAAACTCAAGCGGATAATGCACTTTGAAATATGCCACACGGAAAGCCATCATTACATACGCTGCCGCATGGGCTTTGGGGAACATATACTTGATTTTCTTACAGGAATCAATGTACCAGTCAGGAACATTATTTTCACGCATTGGTTTTTCATATTCCTCGGGCATACCTTCTTTTGCTGCACGGCCTTTGCGGACAAACTCCATTATTTTGAAAGCAAGCCCCGGATCTACGCCTTTATTCATAAGATATGTCATAATATCATCACGAACACCGATAACCTCCGAAAGCGTGGCTGTCCCCGCCTTAATAAGCTCCTGAGCATTCCCAAGCCACACGTCTGTTCCGTGTGAAAGGCCCGCTATGAGTACGAGCTCATAAAAAGTTGTGGGAAGCGTATCAAGAAGCATCTGTCGGGTAAAGGACGTTCCAAATTCAGGAATACCGAAAGTTCCCACCTTTGAGTGTATCTGTTCAGGTGTCACCCCGATGGCATCCGTGCTTGAAAATATGCTCATAGTTTCGGGGTCATCAAGGGGAATCTTCGTTGCATCAAGCCCCGTAAGGGTTTCAAGCATCCTGATTGTAGAGGGGTCATCGTGACCTAAGATATCAAGTTTCAAGAGATTATCGTGAATAGAATGGAAATCAAAGTGGGTTGTAATTATTCCTGAATCCTTTTTCTCTGCCGGATGCTGTACCGGACAGAATTCGTGGATATCCATGGTCTTGGGGCATACAATAATCCCCCCCGGATGCTGTCCGGTGGTACTCTTTATATCGATAAGCCCTTTTGAGACTCTTTTAAGTTCTGCCTGAGTGGGCTTTATTCCTTTGTTTTCATAATACTTTCTTCCGTAAAAGCCAATAGCCATCTTGTCCGCAATGGTACCGATAGTTCCCGCCTTGAACACAAAGGCATCTCCAAACAACTCGCCTACATATTTGTGGGCGGTCGCCTGATACTCCCCTGAAAAGTTAAGGTCTATATCCGGCACCTTGTCACCTTTGAATCCCAAAAATGTTTCAAAAGGAATATTGAAGCCGTCCTTGTGCATTTTTCCTCCGCACTTGGGACAATTCTTTTCGGGCATATCAATTCCTATATTATATTCGCCCTTAGTGAAAAACTCTGATGTTTTGCAGTTTGGACAAATATAGTGTGGAGCAAGGGCATTAACCTCAGTAATCCCCGCAAGATACGCCGCAAAGCTCGAGCCAACAGAGCCACGGGAGCCAACCAAGTACCCTGCCTCATTGGATTTTTTCACAAGCTTGTGAGCAATCATATACATCACAGCAAAACCGTATCCCAAAATACAGCCAAGTTCTTTATCCATTCGTGCTTTAACAATTTCCGGAAGCTCTTCACCATAAATCTCGTGAGCACGCTTTCGGCACATATCCTCAAGGTCCTGCTCACAGTTTTCGATTGATGGGTTGTATGTGCCGCCTTTTAAGGGGATAATGTCCTCAATCATAGCCGCAATAAGGTTGGTGTTTTTAACCACCACCTCATAAGCCTTTTCTTCACCAAGATACGAAAATTCCTCAAGCATTTCGTCTGTTGTCCTGAAATAAAGGGGCGCCTGCATATCGGCATCGTCATAGCCTTGAGCTCCCTGAAGAACACGTCTGTAAAGCTCGTCTTTCGGGTCCATAAAATGCACGTCACAGGTAGCAACCACCATTTTCCCCAGCTTTTCGCCAAGAGCCACAACCTTTTTGTTCAGCTCTTTCAGTGCCTCACGGTTTTCAACCTCTCCGCTTCTCACCAAAAAGTCATTGTTTCCAAGAGGCTGAATTTCAAGATAGTCATAAAAAGCCGCTATTTGCTCGATTTCTTCATCGGGTCTTCCCTCACGAATAGCGGTATAAAGCTCGCCCGCTTCACAAGCACTGCCCACAATCAATCCCTCGCGAAATCTCGAAAGCACACTCTTTGGAATTCTTGGTCTTTTGTAAAAATATTCAAGATTTGACTTTGAAATAAGCTTGTAGAGATTTTTAAGTCCCGTCTCATTTTTCGCAAGCAACACAATGTGACTATATGGTTTTTTGAGGAGCTCGGGGTTGCTGTCTACCGCCCAATTTTCATCGACTTTCAATTCTTGACGTTCTTTTATGCTATGAAGCTTTATGAAAGCCTCCGCCGTTGCGGTTGCATCATCAAGAGCGCGGTGATGGTTTTCGAGAGATACACCAAGACGCTCACATACAGCATCAAGCTTGTGTGTTTTTTCATCAGGAAACAGTTCCTTTGACAATGCCACTGTGTCAATCACGGGATAATCATCAAAAGAAAGCTTTCCATCTTCACGTTTGGCATTGTATCTTTCAACCTCTGCCTTTATAAATCCCACATCAAACTTTGCATTGTGGGCAACAATGGTATTTTTCACGTTATTCCGCATTCCGCAAAAGTCCAGGAACTCAGGAAGTACCTCGTCAATGGTTGGGGCATCCTTTACCATTTCATTTGTTATGCCGGTAAGCTCAGTTATCTGAGGTGAAATTTCTCGCCTTGGGTTTATCAGCTTTGAGAAGGTGTTTACCGCCTCGCCGTCCATAATTTTCACAGCACCGATTTCGGTGATGGTTTCACTTTCTGCTTTTAAGCCAGTTGTCTCTATATCAAAAACTATGTAGATTTTATCCTTTATGCTTTCAGGAACGGTGTCCACTCCAATGGGCAAATCATTTACAAAGTACCCCTCAGTTCCATAAATTATCTTAAAATCCTGACCATTCTTTCTTATTTTTGACAAAGTTCCAAGCGCCTCAGGGAACGCCTGTGCTACGCCGTGGTCTGTTATCGCAATAGCGCGATGTCCCCAAGAAGCTGCACGGTTTATCAAATCGCTTGGCGCCGTAACGGCATCTTTCATACTCATTTTTGTGTGAAGATGAAGCTCCACCCTCTTTTCCTCTGCCAAATCCTGTCTTGGCTTTGGCTTATTGAGAAGCTCAATGGAAAGAACTTTCATTTTTTCACAACGGGCACGCTCGTCAAAGTTATAATCGCCTCTGACTTTCAATATGTTCCCCTCTTTAATCGCCGGAAGCACGGGCTGAATTTTCTCAGCCTTTCCAAAAAGTTCGCAGCAAATACCCCAGCTGTCGTCACCAATATCAAAATTTACCGCGATGAATGCAAGTTTGCCGTCTTTTTGTATCTCTCTTATATCAACATCAATAATTTCGCCCTTGACCGCACAAATTCCCATACCTGCACGAAGCGAAACCATTTCAGAAACATCTTCTTCAATAGGTTTCCCAAAAATTGTTCCAGTGGTAAGCTCAGCACCTTTTTCGTCCTTGGGAGCCTCTTCTTTTTTGATGGGTGCCATATCCTGAAATTTCTTACTTATTTTTTCAAGTCGTTCTTCCTTTTGGGCACTGTATTCTTCCATATCAATGGTCCTTGCGTCCATCTGGACAGTTATTTTTCTGCCAAGCTCAAAGCTTATGATTTCTTCAAGGATTTTTTCGCATTTACTTTCTTTGAGTATCTCCTTGCCACTTTTCACATTCCCTATCTGAAGTACATTTCCCTCAAGGGTGGCTGTGCTTGATATGAGAAAGGCTTTGCATATATTACACTTTTTAAACAGCGAAAAAAGAAGTCCTTTATAGTACTCCTTTGAAAACTCTATTCCTTTGTATTTGACTTTTATTTCAACATCCTCAAGGGAATATACCGCCTTCACCTGCTCTGCAAAGTCAAAAAGCTCCGGCTTTGAAATAAGAAAGTCGCATTCAAGTGTGACGCTGGCAGACTTTTTGCCTACATCAACCACAAAGTCAATAATTTCGGTTTTGTCAAGGATTTTGGCAAAAGGCTCAAGCACCGTCACCTTGTCAAACACCTCAAGTATTTTTGACAATCAAATCAATTCCCTTCCATTTTTTCAATTTCATCAAAAAGAGTCTGGGTAATTTTGTCTTCGGGGATTTTTCCCACAATTTCGCCCTTTTTAAATAGCACCGCACAGCCGTCTCCTCCCGCAATGCCAATGTCTGCATCCTTTGCCTCCCCAGGACCATTCACAACACAGCCCATAACAGCAACTTTTAAGTTCTTGTCACAGTTTTCAAGGCGGGCAGTCACTTCCTTTGCGATTGAGATAAGGTCAATCTTGCATCTTCCGCAGGTAGGGCAAGAAACCACCTCAACGCCGCCTTTTAAAAGGTCAAGAGATTTAAGGATTGTCTTTGCCGTTTCAACTTCAAGGCACGGGTCATCGGTAAGGGAAACCCTGATGGTTTCGCCGATTCCATCTGCCAAAAGCGCACCAATGCCGATTGATGACTTTACTACGCCACCCTTATACGTTCCGGCTTCTGTAACCCCCACGTGAAGCGGATAATCAAACCTCTCACGAGCCAAGCGGTATGCATCAATGGTCCTCTTCACATTTGAAGATTTCATAGATATGACAGTATCAAAAAAGTTGTACTTTTCTAAAATTTTCACGTGCCCCTCAGCACTTTCCACCATTGCTTCCGCCGTGGGAGCGCCGTATTTTGCAAGGATTTCTTTTTCCAGCGAGCCGCCGTTGACACCAATGCGGATAGGAATATTCCGCCGTCTTGCCTCATCGGCAACAGCCTTTGCCCTATCCTCGCCCCCGATGTTTCCAGGGTTAATGCGGATTTTGTCAGCTCCCCGCTCCATACAAAGAAGAGCAAGCCGCCAGTCAAAATGGATGTCCGCAACGAGAGGGATATTTATATTCGATTTTATGTCAAAAACAGCTTTTGCGCTCTCCTCATCAGGAATGCCCACGCGCACAATATCACAGCCTGCCGCCTCAAGCTCTTTTATTTGAGCTATTGTGGCAGTGACATCAGCCGTATATTTATTTGTCATTGACTGAATAGCGATTCTTTCATCGCCACCGATTGTCACATTCCCGATTTTTACCTTGCGGACCTCTTTCATAAAAAATTCCTCTTTCAAAAAATTTTATTTTTCCAGTTCCATAACCTTATTTACTCTTGTTTCGTGCCTGCCCCCCTGAAACGTTGCTTCAAGATATGCATTCACTATTTCAAGCGCCAAATCACAACCGGTAATCCTCTCACCAAGACAAATCACGTTTGCATCGTTGTGCTCTTTTGTCATTCTTGCGCTGTATGTATCAGTAACGTGTGCCGCGCGGATACCCTTTATTTTGTTTGCCGCCATACTCATTCCTATACCTGTTCCGCAAACAAGAATTCCCTTTTCGCATTCCTCTGAAACTACCGAAGCGCACACAGCCTTTGCAATATCAGGATAATCGCAGGAATCTGCTGTGTATGTGCCAAAATCCTTATATTCGAGACCTTTTTTATCAAGAAATTCCTTTATAATGTTTTTAAGATTTATACCACCGTGGTCTGAACCGATTGCAATCATTTTTCATTCTCCTTTTATTTTTTTCTGTTATATAAATAATAACAAATTTAAACTCAAATATCAATCTTTTTGACAAAAAATATTATATATGTTATTATATTATATAAGAAAGACTACATAAAAGGAAAGGCAGGAAATTAAATGTCACATATTAAGGAATACGAGCTCTGGCTCAAGAATGTCAGCGATGCTGAACGGGAAGAGCTTGAAAACATAAAGAACGATGATAACGAAATAAAAGAGCGTTTCCACGCATCGCTGGAATTTGGAACAGCGGGTCTTCGTGGAATTATAGGCCTTGGAATAAACCGTATGAATTCCTATGTGGTTGCCCGTGCAACACAAGGTCTTTCAAATCAGCTGAAAAAAACAAACCCTGACGGAAAAGAACTTTCCGTATGCATTGCATACGACAGCCGTAACAAATCCGAGGAGTTTGCCAAAACTGCGGCTCGCGTCCTTGCAGCCAATGGCATAAAGGCATATATCTTCCCCGAGCTCAAGCCGGTACCTGAGCTTTCGTTCTCAGTTCGATTCAAAGAGGCTGCAGCAGGAATTGCAATAACCGCCAGCCACAACCCCGCAAAATACAACGGCTATAAGGTTTATGGCAGCGATGGAGCACAGCTTTCTCCCGAGCTTGCTGCCATTGTTCTTGATGAGATTGAAAAAACCCCTATGTTTGGCGGCGCAAAAATAATTGCTTTTGACGAGGGCTTAAAGTCCGGAATGATTGAGTTTTTGGGCGAAGAAACCGAAAACGCTTACCTTGATAACGTTTTGGCTCAGAGTCAGAATCCCGAAATAGTAAAAACGGTAGGAAAGGATACGAAGTTTGTTTATACTCCTCTCCACGGCTCAGGAAACAAGCTTGTCCGTGCGGCACTGGGTAGGCTTGGTTTTGAAAACGTCCTGGTGGTAAAAGAACAAGAGCTGCCTGATGGTGACTTTCCAACAGTTGCATCACCAAACCCCGAAAACAAAGAGGCTTTCACCCTTGCCATTGACCTTGCAAAGAAAAACGATGCCGATTTAATCATTGGCACCGACCCGGATGCAGACCGCGTTGGCATTTTAGTCCGCGACAAATCCGGTGAATACGTGGCCCTCACCGGAAACCAGACAGGAGTTCTTCTTTGCGAATACATCTTATCAAGCAAAAAAGAAAAGGGCACTCTTCCAAAAGACGGCTTTGTGGTTAAAACCATTGTTACCACAAACCTCGCAAAAGAAATCTGCGACTTTTATGGTGCAGAAATGAAAGACGTTCTCACCGGCTTCAAGTTCATCG
>JAZROR010000027.1:0-10784 GCA_045648845.1 Clostridia bacterium | reverse complement strand
AATCCGCTCCTTTCTTTATTTTTTCCAACTTGCCGCATTCTCGCAGCATCGGGTTGCTTTCATACATAAATTATATTGTAACTCAAAAACAAAAAAATTGCAATACCATAATTGCAATTTTCTGTCATTTATTGTATTTAGTTTCTTCTGCCCATAAGCCTCTGTGCAAGTTCTTTCAAAAAATCCGCTTTGTCACGAAAAACGTCAAGAGCCTTAACCGCCTCGCTTGTTAAAGCACTTGCTTTTTCACGTGCTGCATCAATACCCAAAAGTGTAACATATGTTGTTTTTCCGTTTTCTTCATCGCTGCCTATTGGCTTGCCAAGAACGTTCTCGTCGCCCTCGCAATCAAGAATATCGTCCTGAATCTGAAATGCAAGACCAAGCTTTTCGGCAAATTCTGTAACGGCATTTATCTCGTCTTCACCGGCATCAGCCGCCAAAGCACCCAAAAGCGCTGAAATCCTGATGAGTGCACCCGTCTTTCTCTGGTGAAGATAGTTGAGAGTTTCTTCGTCAACATCTTCCTTTCCCTCACATTCAAGGTCAACAACCTGACCACCAATCATACCATCACATCCCGCCGCTTTTGATAGTTCAAAAACAGCTCTTAAAACAGTTTCGGACTTTAAATTCTTATATGCTGAAAAATCCGCAATATATTCAAATGCTCCGGTTAATAGTCCGTCCCCTGCAAGCAGGGCATTCGCCTCACCAAACTTTTTGTGGCAGGTAGGCATCCCACGGCGTAAATCATCATTGTCCATACAAGGTAGATCATCATGAATGAGAGAATATGTATGTATGCACTCAACTGCAATACCAAATCTCAGTGCATCATCAAGACATCCGCCAAGCATATCACAAACCGCAAGACACAGCATAGGGCGAAGTCTTTTTCCCCCTGCCATAACGCTGTATGCCATTGCGTCATAAACAACTTTTTGAAGACAGTCCTTTTCTTTAAACTCATAGTTCAGACTGTCATTTATCATTTTGGTATAAAGACTGAATTTTTCTTCAAACGTCATATTTTTCACCTCGGTTCCTGGGTTTCAAAAGGCTTTTCTTCCATTTCGCCATCGGCATTCTTCATAAGAACAGATATTTTCTGTTCAGCATTTTTAAGCTGAGCAGAGCACTCCTTTGCTCTACCTATACCCTCTGAAAACAACTCAAGCATCTGGTCAAGAGAAACCTCTCCGCCCTCAAGCTTCTGGATTATTTTTTCAAGTTCTTTGATATTTTCTTCAAAACTTATTTCATTCTTCTTGGTTGACATTTTTCTGCCCCCTTATTTTACAATAGTATTTATTTCACCATCACTTACTCGCACCGTCATGCTATCTCCGGATTTCACCTGCTTTGTGCTTTTAACAACAGCACCCATAGCATCCTTTGCCACCGCATAGCCACGGCTCAAGGTCCCAAGAGGGCTGAGGGCATCAAGCTTTGACGACACAATGCTTAGAAGTTGTTGTTTTTCTCCAAGGACACCCTTGGTTGCATTCTCAAACATTTTGGAAAGGTAGTCAAGGTATATCCACTTTTCATTTATTTTTGATATTGGGTCACGGAGTATCTGCTTGTCGGTATACATTTTAAGAACCAGACGCCTGTTTTCAAGAATTTTTCTTGACGCAGTCTTTATTCTTACTTTGGCGTTTTCAAATCTATCAAACAGCTCTTCTGCTGACGGCACAGCAAGTTCTGCTGCAGCCGAGGGAGTTGGTGCCCTTAAATCTGCAACAAAGTCGGCAATAGTGAAATCCGTTTCGTGACCAACCGCAGAAATTATTGGAATTTCGCTATCAAAAATTGTCCTTGCAACAATTTCCTCATTGAAAGCCCAGAGGTCTTCAATAGAGCCACCACCTCTGCCCACAATAATTACATCACAATTTTTTGCATCATTAAAATACTTTATTCCGTCACTTATGCTCTTTGCCGCACCATCACCCTGAACAAGTGCAGGATAAAGACAAATATCCGCAGCTTTATAGCGTCTTGACAAAATATTTATTATATCTCTTACCGCGGCACCCGTGGGAGCTGTAACAACCCCAACACATTTTGGATATCGTGGAATTTCTTTTTTGCAAGAAGCATCAAAAAGTCCCTCACTTTGAAGCTTTGCTTTCAACTTTTCAAATTGTTCGTGAAGATTGCCTTTTCCGTCGGGGGTCATAGAATTTATATAAAGCTGATACTGTCCGTCGCGTTCATAAACGCCAATTCTGCCCTCAGCAATAACCTGCATTCCATTTTCAGGCTTAAAATCAAGACCATATGCCGCATTCCTAAACATAACCGCACGGAGCGTACCCGTTTCGTCTTTTAAAGACATATAAAGATGTCCCGACGAGTGGCTTTTGAAATTTGAAATTTCACCTTTTATTTTTATGTTGGAAAGCAATGGAACCTGACCAAGCAAATCCTTGATAAATAGGTTCAGCTGTCCAACAGTCATAATCATTTTCTCATACATAATATCACCTTGAAGCAGGGTTTATCCTTGCCCCGATTTCACATACTCCAACTGCATTATCTGTGCTGAATTCCGCTTCAGCGAAATATACATTTGGCATATCTGAAAATTCGTTCCTCAAAAACTTTGAGGATGAAACACCGCCCACCATCAAAACATTTTTTATTCCATACTTTTCCTTTGCAAACTCCACAGACTTTCGTATAGACACCGAAATACATTTCATAACGTGGTACGCAATTTTTTCTTTATCCTCACCGCTTTCAAAGAGGCGTCTGTACCTTGTCTCTTCACCTGAGAAGTTTATGTAGGCATCATTTACACAAGTCTTTACCCGTTCCTTTTTCCCGCCGTAATTCACAGCTGAATAGTCAATATATTTTCCACAGGGAAAGTCAAATCCAAGTTTTACACCTATGCGGTCGATAAACTGACCTGCCGGCAAATCCCGTGTTCCACCTACTATCTCACAATCAAATCCATTTTCTGTTTTTTTCGCAAGAAGCAGCTCAGTTGTTCCACCTGACAAATGATAAACCAAAAACGGCTCATTCATGATAGCATATTTCTTGCAAGAATATATTGCCGCCATGATATGTCCGTCCTGATGTGAGGTTTCAATATACCTTGCATCAAGAACGCTTGCGACAGATTTTGCGAAAGACTGCCCCGCCAAAAACACTGGCATATAAGAACCCTCTATGCTTCTGGGACGTGAGCTGACAGTAACTGTTACATCATCAAATTCACTGATTTTCACAGATTTCCCAAGTTCTTCAAAAAGCAAAGGAAGGTTTTTAACATGCTGAAAGAGAGCGTCGGACTGTCTGAGTCCGCATTCGCCCTCCTCCACATCAAGCATTTTCTTAAAATGAAACATTCTGCCTGCACACTTTGCAGCGACAGAAGTAGTATAACAGCTGGTATCAATACCGATAACCAATCTCTTATCTTCCATTATGACACCTGCACTTTGCCAATTTTTCCAAGAATACCATTTACGAAAGGTGCAGCTTCCTCGCCGTCATATTTTTTCGCAAGACCCACTGCCTCGTTCACTGTAACAGCGTTTGGAATATCCGGGCAGAACAAAAGCTCATACACCGCAAGTCTAAGTACCGCAAGACTTACACAGGAAAGACGTTCAACATTCCAGTCCTTTGCTGCTTCATCAATCCTTTTGTCAATTTCAGCAATATTCTCTTTTGTGCCAAGAACAACAGATTTTACATAATCCAACTGCTGTCCCGGCTTATATTCATCAATAAAATCTTCAAGTATAGCTTCAATCTCATTTGGCTGGAATTTATATTGAAAAATCAGCACAAATGCATACTCTCTGGCTTTCGTTCTGTTCATAGTCTACCTCAATCCCCGGTTCTTTTGTAAATTTAATTTATTCTTCAGTTGATTCTTCTGCTGATGTATCCTCAGCAGTTTCTTCGGACACTTCTTCTTTCTTCACGGTGTTCAC
This sequence comes from Clostridia bacterium, assembly GCA_045648845.1. Classification (GTDB taxonomy): domain Bacteria; phylum Bacillota; class Clostridia; order Monoglobales; family Monoglobaceae; genus SIG440. The sequence goes on along the minus strand of JAZROR010000027.1, from coordinate 6,822 downwards.
ACCCTCGATATTTACGTTTACAGCCACAACATTGAGTCCTGTCATAGCTTCAACCTCATTCTTTGTCTTTTCCTGAATTTCCCATGCTACATCAGGAATTTTCACACCATATTCAACAATCACAAACATATCGATTTTTACTTCACGGTCAGTGATTGCAACCTTAACACCCTTTGAAGGATTTTTTTTGCCCAGAAGTTCTGCAAAACCTCCGGTTATTGAGCCGAACATCCCTGCAACACCATCAATGCTCTTTGCCGCAATAGACGCGATGGTTGCCACAACATCATTTGAAATGCAGACATTTCCGTCTCTGTCAATAGTTGTATTTATGTTTGTTTCTTCAACTGCCATAATATCTACCATACCTTTCCGCCCCCCGCAAAATTGGGGAGCAAGTGTTAGCTTTATTTGATTATATCACATTATATAAAGTTTTACAATTATTTTTTGAAATAATTTCAATTATATTTATTCTTCCCTAAAATCCCAGCAAAATCCCACACACAGCACCAATAATTATATACAAGGCAGGATGCTTTTTGAATTTCATACTTAAGAATACCAATACTCCAAAAAGCACAATTTTTTTGTAATCAAGCATCATCCAAAAGTTTTCTGCTCCCTGAATCAAGAAATTCTGCTTGAAAATTGTCAGAATAGAAACCGTCAAAAGCCCCGTTACAGCAGCACGAAGACCATAAAAAACACTTTTCACAATTTTATTTTCTTTAAATTTTTCCAAGAAATAGGATATAATAAGAATAACAATTATACTTGGAGCAATAAGTCCAAGCGTTGTAGATATTCCGCAAAGAATTCCGCCTGTGGTCACGCCCGCATATGTCGCCATATTTACGCCGATTGGTCCTGGTGATGATTCGGAAACCGCAATCATATTTGTAAGCTCTTCCGCCGTAAACCAATCATATTTTACTGTGAGTTCAAACAAAAACGGCAATGTTGCAAGTCCGCCGCCAACAGAAAAAAGACCTATTTTAAAAAACTCCAAAAACATTGTGATAAAAAGCATCATTTTGTATCACCTGTCTTTCTTTCCTTTTTATCCTTTACCCACATATATGTTATGCCAAAAACACCTGCCGCTAAGATAATCAAAATTGTAGATACTCCAAAAAACATTGAAAGCACAAAGGCAACCGCCGCAACACAAAAAGTAATTTTATCCACTACTCCTGTCTTTGAAATTTTCAAAAACGCCTGAACAAGAATAGCACAAACCGCAACGCCAATCCCCGAAAAAGCCGACTTAACAAAAGGATTGTCATATACTTTTTGCAAGATAGTCGCAACCAAAGAAATAATCAGCACAGACGGTGCAACAACTCCAAAAGTTGCAACGATTCCACCTATTATCCCGTTCGTCTTTCTTCCAATAAATGTTGCAAGGTTAACGGCAATCACACCTGGGGTACATTGGCTTATAGCGAAATAATCCATCATTTCTTCAACTGTTGCCCATTTATGTTTTTCTGCAATTTCTCTTTCAAGCATAGGCAGCATAGCATAGCCACCTCCAAAGGTAAGAATTCCCACCTTGAAAAATGAACAAAAGAGCTGGCATAGGTCCTTTATTTTACTCATCACAATTCTCCTTATTAAACTAAAATCAAAATGACTTTTTTATTATATACCAGATGTTAACAGATTGCAAACAATTCTTTTTTTCTTGACATTTTTTTGCAAAAGCTTTATACTTTATTCTGTACGAAATGGAGGCATAATATATGTTTAACGCAGCAGAAATCAAAAAAATGAATAATCAAAGTATGGGAGAAGAAATTGCGAACTCAATTTCTCATGGTATCGGTGCACTTCTTGCTATTGCAGGTACAGTGATTGCAATAGTTTACGCCTGCCTCAATGGTGATGCGAGGAGCATTGTTTCAGCATCTCTTTATGGAACAGGACTTATCATTCTTTATCTTGCTTCAACACTTTATCATTCCATAACAAACATCAAGGCAAAACGGGTTTTCCGCGTTCTTGACCATTGTTCTATATATATCCTTATACTTAGCTCTTATATCCCCATTTCACTTTCACTTATGCGTGGTACAAATGGTTGGATTTTATTTGGAATAAACGCTTTTTGTACTGCACTGGGTGTTACTCTTACCGCTATCAATATGAAAAAGTTCCATGCTTTTGCTATGGTTATATATCTTCTTATGGGTTGGTCCATTGTTTTCTTTGGATTTCCAACAATTATTACTTTACCAACTGCAGGAATTTGGCTTCTTGTTCTTGGTGGTCTTTGTTATACCGGAGGGATTGCCTTTTTTGCTATGAAAAAGCCAAAATATATGCATTCTATCTGGCATCTGTTTGTACTTGCCGGAAGTATTCTTCATTACTTTGCATTCCTTTTCTATGCACTTCCTTTTCCACCAAAATTCTGATTTCAAGGAGTGAAATAATTGAAACTGGGTATAGTATTTGAGGGCGGTGCCAGCCGTGGTCTTTTTTCTTGCGGTGTTATGGACGCTCTTTTAGCCGAAAACATCATCGCTGATTATGTAATAGGCGTTTCCGCCGGAATTGCCTATGGCACGTCCTATGTTTCAAAGCAGATAGGTAGAAACCTTGAGCTTTCTACCAAATATATGAACGACAAACGCTATATGGGCATAAGGCATCTCCTTAATCCTAAGAACAAAAGCTATTACAATCGTGCTTTTGCCTTTAATCGCATTCCAAAAGAGCTTGTACTCTTTGATTTTGACGCTTTTTCAAATTCCGGAACGGAAACAGTTGCTACCCTTACCAATATAAAAACCGGAAAGCCCGAATATATGACTCTTCCTTGTGATGACTGGGATAAGCACATTTCAATTCTCTGGGCAAGCTGTGCACTTCCCTTTTTGTTTCAACCGGAGGAAATAGACGGCAATCTTTATCTTGACGGTGGCTGCAGTGACCCTATTCCCTACAAAAAGGCCTTGGAGGACGGCTGTGATAAAGTTATATGCGTTTTGACACGTGAAGAAAGTTATAAAAAAGGAACAGACCGTTCTTTGCCTTTTATCAGACGTTCTTTCAAAAAATATCCAAATTTGGTCGAGACTCTCGCCAATCGTTCTGAGGTATACAACCAGACTCGCAGTGAAATTTTTGACTTGGCAAGCGAGGGAAAGCTTTTTGTAATTGCCCCTGACTCTACGAAAGGTTTCAATCGTACCGAGCGTAATCCCGAAAAGCTTCAGGCTATGTTCCATCAGGGATATAACCTGACAAAAAAAGAAATGGATAGCTTAAAAGACTACCTTAACAAGTAGTGATTTTTTATAATAAATTTTTTTAAAATATTTTGTTTTTTCTATTGACAGCGTGTGTTGTTTGTGTTATACTATCAAAGTCGCATAAGTCAGCGACGCGAATACGGAGAGGTGTCCGAGTGGTTTAAGGAGCTAGTCTTGAAAACTAGTGATGCGAAAGCACCCAGAGTTCGAATCTCTGCCTCTCCGCCATTTTTTTATTCAAATATAGTTTTATAAATTCGGAGAAGTACTCAAGAGGCCGAAGAGGCGCCCCTGCTAAGGGTGTAGGTCGTTAACGCGGCGCGAGGGTTCAAATCCCTCCTTCTCCGCCACATCTGGGCGTAACATCTGTTACGCCCAGATTGTTTTTTTGCCCATTTTCAACTAACTCTTCTTTGGTCGGTGGGTCAAAATTATAGTCTTTTGTCTTGGCAAAGGTAAATTTGATTTGTATGTAATCCTCGTATATGATAACTCTGTCTACCAGTGACTCAATCAGTTGCTTGGTGTTGGACAAGGTTTTATTTTTCAGCATCTTTTGTGCATGCCATAAGGTGTACTCAATATCACTTTGGGATACAGGCGAGGTTTTTTGTGTCTGTTCCAACTTTCTAAGTTCGCTTTGCAGATTTGCCTTTTCTTCTTCCATTTTTTCTAACTTCTCAAACAAGGCTTCTGTACGCTTTTTAATCATCATGGTTATCAGGTACTCCATATCTCCCTCGAGATTTTTAATCTTCTTCTCCAAGGCTGTCTTTTTCCCGTTTAACTCATCATTACACATTTCTTTGAAGCCGTTGTAATATTTTGTAAGCTTTTCCAACAGTGTGTCATCGAAAACATTTTCCGCTATCTTATCAAGTACAATTTTTTCAAGAACATCCCGATGCACATCTCTTGCATCACAACCATTTTTGCCTTTTCTCTTTTTTAGATTACAAACATACTTTACCAATACATTTGACCGTCTTTTATCCGCTCGTCTGTCACCTATATAGGGACTACCGCATTTCCCACAGAAGATTTTCCCTGAGAGCAGATATTCTTCAATATGCTTATGCCCATGGAATTTCTTTTTATTCGTGACAAGTTTTTGTTGGATATATAAGAAATCGTCTTTACTCACAATAGGCGGGACTCCGTTCTCAATCTTAATCCATTCCTCTTCTGGCTTATAGGCATGTCCATTTCTTGTTCCGTCAGCACTTTTCTCTGCCGACTTATTATAAACATAGGTTCCCATATACTTTTCATTGGAAAGTATCGACACAAAGGAATTTGTCGAGAAGGTATTTCCTTTTTTAGTACGATAACCTTTTGAATTCAGTTCATTGGCTATTTGTAAATATCCGTAGCCTTCAATATACCTTTGAAATATAATCCTTACCGCCTCTGCTTCATGTTGATTAATCATAAGCAATTTTGTTTCCGGATCTACATCATATCCAAGAGGCGGCTGTCCGCCCGTGTGCTTACACTTGTAGGCGTTTTCTTTTTTCCCTTTTTCAACTTCTCTTGCAAGATTGAGTGAATAATATTCAGCCATTGCATCTAGCACCGATTCGGTGATAATGCTTTCTGGTGAATCAAAATCCAACTGTTCTGTCACACTGAACAGCGATACTCCATACTTTTTTAGTTCCATCTTATATCCCAAACTATCAATACGATTTCTTGCAAACCTGTCCAGCTTGTGCACAAGCACAAGCTGGAATTCTCTTTTGTGGGCATCCGCTATCATTCGTTGAAATTCCGGTCTTTTATCTGTCGTTGCAGATTTTGCCCTATCTGCATATTCTCTGAGAATAACAATGCCGTTACGGTCTGCAAACTCTTTTGTTGCTCTCATTTGAGCATCAATACTTTCCTCCCTTTGCAGGTCGGAACTAAATCTCGCATAAATTACCGCCTTTACAACACCGTATTTCGCCCTTAATTTTTCAATAAGATTCATTCGCATTCATCCTTTCTCTATAGTAAATTGATTTATGTGAAATTTGCGCTAAACATTTTGTTGCTTCAAAACGTTTATACAGTTCTTCTATGCTCTGTATTACTAATTTAATCGGCACACCGCTGAAAAGGTTATGTTTACCATATTCCACTACTATTTTCATAGTACCACTCCAATCATACCTTAATTATTTTATAAGTCCATTCATCAATACCAACAAAAGATTGTTGGTGTTTTTTATAACCATCCCTTCTTATACAAATAATGCTGCTATGAGCGATAATATCCACCAAATCATAATAATGACTGCCGGTATGCATAGAATAATCGCTCCTGTTATTTGAAACACTCTTAGCAAAACCGTTTTCAGACGCTTATCCATATCGGTATAAATCATTTCTTTGATTTGCGAAACGGATGATTTAACATAATTTATAGTCTTATCGATTCTGTCGGTTCTATCGGAGGCAAGGGTGTCAACCTTGCCTTCGATAACATCTAATCTTTTGAGTATTTCATCAAGCGTATCAGATTTCTTTTTCTGATTAAGCTGCTTGGTTTCTCTGATATCTATACTCATTAGTCATATCTCCTTTCTTCATTCCACAATTTCACCGATGGAATTTTCTTGGCTTCTTCGACAGCGTGTGCATACACACCATCTATGTATTCCTGAGGCCACTCATATTCATTTGCCAATAGCATAAATAATTGTGTTACTGATACAATATCCTTGAACTGCAATTTTGCAATTCTGTCGCCAAGTCTGTTAATCATTCCTTCAAGTGTTTTTGAAAGTATTTCGCCGAAATAACTTTCGTTATGCTTAAGGTGTAAGTGCAGTGCATAGAACTGAACTGCCTTTTCGTAGAATTCACTCATTGAGCTACATTCTACAGTCTTCATTAAGCATTCTGCCTCAGCCTGAAGCTTTGGCTCTATACTAAAACTAACTTTTGTTTTAGCCATTTTACATTCCTCCCTCGTCAAAGCAAACTTCGCTGTTTTCGCAAAGCCTTTCGGCATTGCTCGTTCGCTCCGTTGCTTTTCCTCTTCACAAAAAATCTATCGATTTTTCGTGAGTTGTTATCCCATTTTTATACCTAAAGCTTGCTTTTTCTGTGCCAGCTTTACATATTCTTTTTTGTCCATACTATATGGTCGCCTGCGAGATTCCTGTCTGTTCTCTTCCTGACATCGACCTTCAAGAACCTTACAGATACTGAAGACTAAATCGCCGATGACATTATCTATATTATTGCTTTCTACGCTTTTCTCGCTTGCCGCAGAAATGATTTGATTTCGTATCTTATTAAATTCTCTGTTATCGTATAGCTTAGGGAAATCAATTTCATCTTCCTGATAGTAACCCATAATTCTACCTTGTATGTTACACCATTCTTTGTAGAATGCTACAACATTCTTATCCTCTGACAGCATTTTGTATATGCTGTTTACAATCTCTTTCTGTTCCTTTGACAGATATGAATATACTTTTTTACCTTTATAGGTTCGCATTTCGTCTGCCAATTGATTAAAGAGAGTGTTGATTTCGGTGTTTGGTTTTACACTGAAATCTTTTTTCAA
>JAZROR010000026.1:0-3437 GCA_045648845.1 Clostridia bacterium | reverse complement strand
AGTGCAGTGCATCTCCATGACAATCATCACGTTCAGGATGAGGATGAACATCTTTTGCCCTATGACGGAATAACTGATTTTAATTATGTGGCAAAAACTCTGGCTGATTATCATTTTGGCGGAACGCTGATGCTTGAAGTTTTTAGAAGTGAGAGCAGCCGTTATGATGATTTCTCGCCACAGGAATATTACCATCGGGCAGGAAAAGCAATAAAGAAGCTTGATGATGCAGTGAAAAAATATAAATAGTTTTTAAGGAGTGGAATTTCACTCCTTTTTCTTTTGACGGAATAAATGAAAACTCTTTTTCATATAGTGTTTTATAGGATGTCCAAAGGTGATGGGGCATTTGTCAAAAGAGAAAGGAAAGTATCCATGAAGCATTACAGAGCGGTGGTTATTGACGCCAAAAAGGTGGTAAAGCGCGGACTTGAAATTGCAATAATAACAGTGATTTCATGTCTTGCAATTATAAATTTGGAAATTGCCGATGCAGGCAGGCTCTTTGCGGGCAGTTTTTTTAACAGCCAACAAATTGTGAAAGAAAGTCTTCCGGTTTTGCAGGCAGGTGAAAAGAGTGGCTGGGATGAGGATAACTTTATTGGAAAATGGATTGGGAAAGGCGTAAGTTTTACCCTTGGATTTGACCCAACGGACAACCGCACAGTGATTTTTGGACAAATGCCACTTGTGAGGACGGTCAGCGGAGGTTATCTTGCGGCACAGGCAAATCAACTGGCTGGTGAGATACTTGTTGAAAAAGCAAAGGTTAAAGAAGATTCTCAACAGAAAGCGTATCCAATCAAGGCTGTGGATTCAAGTCAGTCAAAAACATTGGGTCAAAAATCGGGGAAAATTCTTGTTCGCAACGATACAAATTTTGGGGTAAACATTGATGAGATGCTTGCATCAAAGCTTGACTTTGGAAGGAACGATTCACCTCCTGAGGTGCTGATTGTTCACACTCACGCAACCGAAAGCTATGCAGAGGCAGGGGCTACCAGCTACCAGACCGACAAAAGTGATAGAAGTCTTGATGAAACGAGAAATGTAATCAAGGTGGGAGAAGCAGTAAAAAATGTTTTGGAGAAAAAGGGAATTAAGGTAACTCACGATAAGACCCTCCATGACCATCCGAATTTCAACGGTTCTTATGAGAATTCCAGAAAGACAGTGGAGAAATATCTTTCAAAGAATCAAGGGATAAAAATTGTTTTTGATATACATCGTGATGCTTTTGTTTATGATGATGGGAGCAAGGCAAAATTTGTCACAAAAATTGACGGCAAGGAAACTGCTCAACTGATGTTTGTTGTTGGAACTTCAGGAGGCGGGCTCGACCATCCTGATTGGCGAAACAATATGAGACTCGCGGTGAAACTCCAAAATCATATCAGCAAAAAATATCCCACTCTTATGAGGGGGATAAATTTGAGAAACGAACGCTTCAATGGGCATCTCACAAAGGGAAGCCTCATTCTCGAAGTGGGCAGCAGCGGAAACACAATGGAGGAAGCTGTGCGAGGCGCAACTCTGGCCGCAGAAGAAATTGCTGATTTTTTGAATAACTTATAAAAAGCCATGGCGGGAATGCTACGGCTTTTCGTTTTGTTAATTTTGCGATGAACAAAATGAGAGGGCATACTTTTTTTCTTTTTTCATATATTTTAAAAGATGATTTTTAATGGTATCGGGGAGTTGGTTTTATGAAAAAAGATATAGCATACACATATGAGCAGTTGAAAAAGGATATAGAGCGATTGGTGAGGAGTTTTCCGGAACTTGAATGGGGAAGCATAGGAAAGTCTGTCTGGGGAAAGGAGCTTTTTTACATAAGGCTTGGCAGAGGCGAAAATGAAATCTCGTTCAACGGCGCCCATCACGGCATGGAATGGATAACCGCGCAGATGCTTATGAAATTTGTTGGGGATTTTCTTGAGGCTGAAAAGAAAAATGTGGGCTTCGGCGGATTTTTGCCAAGAGCATTAGCGAAAAAAACATCGCTTTACATAGTCCCAATGGTGAACCCTGACGGAGTGGAATTGGCAACTTCGGGTATGCCTGAACATTTGAGCATGGAGCTTAAAAACCAACTGATAAAGTTTAACGGCTCAAAGGATTTTGGCAGATGGCAGGCGAACGCCCGTGGCGTTGACCTGAACCACAACTATGACGGAATGTGGGAAATGTCAAAAAAGATGGAAAAAGAATATGGTATTTTGGGCCCCGGTCCCACACGTTATTCGGGAGGAGTGCCCTTTTCTGAGCCGGAAAGTCGTGCCCTTGTGAGATTTACCCGTGAACACAATTTCAAAATGACCATTGCTTTTCACAGTCAGGGGAAAGTGATATACCACGGCTTTCAAAAGAAAGAGCCGCCGATTTCCCTGAAAATTGCAAAGGCTTTTGAAAAAGTCTCGCCCTATCGCATCGACCAGACAGAAGGAATTGCCTCATACGGCGGATATAAGGATTGGTTTGTGGACGAATTTCGCAGGGTTGGTTTCACTATTGAAGTAGGCGAGGGTCACAATCCTTTGCCACTGTCACAATTTCCGAAGATTTATCGGGAAACTCTGCCCGTTCTTTTGGGGGCCATGACGGTAGGGCTTTAAGACTCTTGCAAACAGCCAAGGTTTGTGATAATATATATGAAAGAATTCATCCGAAAGGAAAAGACAAACCATGGAAGAAAAAACAGTGAAAATAATCGGCGCAGGTCTGGCGGGCTGCGAAGCAGCTTGGCAGTTGGCAAAACGGGGTGTAAAGGTGAGGCTCTTTGAAATGAAACCAAAGAAAATGTCGCCCGCCCACAAAACTGAGGATTTTGCGGAACTTGTATGTAGCAACTCCCTGCGTGCCGATGGAATATACAATGCGGTAGGACTCTTGAAAGAAGAAATGCGAAAGCTTGGTTCTCTCATTATGGAGTGTGCAGATGCCACGCGAGTTCCGGCCGGTGGGGCTCTTGCGGTTGACCGTGAGGGCTTTTCGAAAATGGTCACCGAAAAAATAAAAGGCTGTGAATTGATAGAAGTAGTATCGGAAGAAGTAACAGAAATCAACACTGATGAATATACTGTTATAGCGGCAGGGCCTTTGGCGTCCGACGGAATTTCAGAAGCTATCAGAAGGCTGACAGGAAGCGAGGGTCTGCACTTTTTTGATGCGGCGGCGCCAATTGTGGCGTATGACAGCATTGATATGACAAAGGCGTTTAGGGCAGCACGATACGGCAAGGGCGGCGACGATTATATCAACTGCCCTATGAATAGGGAAGAATATATTGCCTTTCGCAATGCTCTTGTGACTGCTGAGTGCGCAGCTGTTCATGAGGGAGTCGAAAACCCAAAGGTGTTTGAGGGCTGTATGCCCATTGAGGTTATGGCGTCTCGCGGTGAGGACACCATGCGTTTTGGACCGCTCAAGCCTGTGGG
>JAZROR010000025.1:0-5054 GCA_045648845.1 Clostridia bacterium | reverse complement strand
ATCTGTTGCTGCAAGGCGAAGTGCAAGGTAGGTTCTGTCAATAGCTCCAGAACTCAAAAATTTCCATTCGTGATAACCATCGGATAAATTGCTACGGGTTTCTATGTTTAAATCACGGCCAACTAAAACGTCGCTGTATTTGCCCCCTGACAGTTTGCCTAAGTATTCGCCTGTTTTTTTGCTCAGGTGTGAGCCAAGACCTTTGTTCATTTCACATATTGACATTTCTAAGGCATTGTCTGCAAGTGAAAGGGCGTTATAGCGCTTTGTAAATTTGCTGATTTCAGCTTGAGTTTCCTCAATTAAAGCCAAAAGATGATGTTCATCCTGACTTGGCGGAACAACAGCGCTTTGAAGTTCACCCAGAAGATTTCGCTTTTCAAGAAGAAGAGCCTTTAGTTCGTTGGTATCTACTGGGTCTGCTTTACAGTGAGTGGAATTATCCAAAAATTCGTTAATAGAATCAAATTGCTTTTTTATGGTATCCAAATTTGTATCAGTTGTTCCTGCAGAAACAGCGAGAGTTTTTATCTCGCGAGAAATACTCTGGAGATTTTCTGAAAGCTTGCATATTTCATCAAAGAATGACCACGCCTCATTAAAATCGGTGACTTCTTTGAACTTTGATACATTCAGGGTGAAAGTCTGCTTTAGATTATTTGTTTCAGCAAGAAGGGATGAAAGGTACGAATTTTGATGGGATACGGTTTTGGACTTAAGCTCTTCAACTGTACAGCATTGATTTTTTTCAAGAATCCCTGAAATCTCGGCTTCAAGCTTTGATTTTTGAGATTGTATTCTGGTCTTTATGTCATCAACAGAGGCTTTCTTCAGGTTTTCATCGTAAAATGAAAGTAGCAATAGGCTGTTTTCAAATTCTTGTTTTGCAAGTCTTACCGAAATGTTTTTGGAAAGCTTTGAAGGGCTTTTGGGAAAAACAAGCGAAAACGCTGTAATGCCCGCAAAAAACAGGGCGAGAGCAACATAAAACTTAAAAACGAAAAGGCTTCCTATGCCCAAAGCGAGAGACAGAAGAAGAACAGAGAAGGCTGTAAACTTTTTTTTCTTCTTGCAAAGGCTTAGTGCATTTTCAAAGTTTTTCTTTGCGGGAATTATATTGTTTGCTAAAAGAACATTATCACAGTCAGAAATCACTGATTTTTGTTCAAGGTCATGAAGCTTAATATATACGCTGTCAGGAATTGACTCATAAGAATTTTGGGATGACGAAAAACTATCATCAATCTGTTTTTTGAGTTCCTTGCCGTGACTTATAAATGATGGTAAATCATTCAAATCAGAAAAGTTTTTATCAAGGACGTCAAGAATTTCCTGTTTTTTTTCAAGTTTTTCAATAAGAGCCACGAGAATGGACATCTCTTTTTTTGCATATTTTCTCTTTTCTGAAAGGGCAATATTTTCAAGTGAACTTTCAATCTCTGATATTTCGCTTTTAAGAGTGTTTATATCCGACATAAGTGAAAATTGAGCTTTGCTGTCTGCGTAAAATGTTTCAAGCTGGGCCTCAAGTTTTTCAAGACGCATTTTTGCATCGACAAGAAGACCTTTTTTGCCGCTTTTTGAAACAAGTTCTTCTTTTGCCGATGTAATTCGCTCGACAACAGCACTTTGAGAGAAATTTTCATCGCCTGTGACAGAAAGGTTTGAAATGCGCATAGCAAGACTGTCGCCGGCGGCATCCGAGGAGAAACCGCCAAAATTTTCGATGAAAACACTACGTTCAAATTCGCCAAGATCCATATCAAAAAAGGTTTCACCAATTTCTGAAACAGCGAGCTGTGCCTGTTTTTCTCCAGTATCAAGATTTAAAACAGTAACCTTGTCGCTGGCAGAGGTTTTCTTGAATTCTTTGTGAAGTCTGAAATTTCCATCATTTGTTTCAAACTCAATAGCACCAGACATAGGGGCGCCATTCCAAGGTGAATACTTTTTTCGGAGGTTCTTTGAAATATCGGAGCTGCCCTTGCTGCTGTTTCCATAAAACATCATTTTGATGAATGACATAAGGGTTGATTTTCCGTCTTCATTTTTGCCGAAAATCAAGTTGAAATCAGGGCTAAAGTTTATGCTTTGTCCACTGAATTTCCCAAAGTTTTCGATGTCAATTTTTTTAATTAGCACCAAGGGTCACCTCACATTCAAAAGCTTTTAGTCCCAATTTGAGTGCAGAACGGTATGCAAGAGCATCCTCGGGGTTTGCATTTTCAGAAAGCTCCAGCATCTTTTGAACAAAAATTCAGCGCAGGGTACTTTCGGAAGCGATTTTTTCTATATCTTTCATTTGAAATTCTGTGCAGTCTTTTATTTTGGCATATTCCAAAACTTCTGCCAGGGTGGTTTCAATCTGAGAAATGTTTGGCGAGAAGCTGAAATCCACTTCACCCACCAAAGAAATTCTGTAGAGATTTTTTTCGAAGTTTTCGGGGAATTCACTTTTTAGCTGTGCAAAAATTTTTGAAGAAATTGCTGCAGAGGTATCACAATCTGAAATGTCGGTTTCTGCAAATATATACTGTCTTGATGAAAGTTCGGTGTAAGAAAGGTCACAATGTCCTTTTCTGACAGTACCTATATAAACTCCGCGACTTCCATCTTCGTCAAAGCCTTTGCCGTCAGGACAACCGCAATACGAGAAAAAGGTGCCGTTTAGATTTTTGATTTCACTGCGTTTGTGAATGTGACCAAGAGCAAGATAATCAAGCCCGCTTTCCTTGATGGAGTTCTGGGATATTGGATTGTATACACTTTCGGAAAGTCCTGAAACAACATCCCCGTGTAGCACACAAAGATTTATGAATTCAGGATGAACCTCAGGCTTTTGAGAAAGAAGAGGTATCCTTTCAAAACGGTCTGTGAATGCTGCACCGAAAAGACGCACTTTTTTATCTGGAAAGTCGAAATATTCTGCAAAAGAAGTAAAGACGATTACATTGTCAGGAAAATCGTTTTTAAGATAAAAACTTCCGGGGCAGGCACAGTCGTGATTTCCGGGTGAAATAGCGATTATTGTATCCGGAATATTTGACATTGCCTGAATTATTTCGGTAGCTGTTTCTGCGTCAGGGAAAGGGGTATCAAATAAATCACCTGCAATAAGCAAAAAGTCAACAGCTTCTTTGCGGCAAAGGTCAAGTGCTTTGAAAAAAGTATTTTTAATTTCAGTGCTGCCTGATGAAAAGGCACTTTTCAGCCCTGTGCGAGATGCTCCGATATGAAAATCTGCACAATGTAAAATTTTTATGCTGTCCATACTTTGTGCTCCTTTCAGAAATATACATTTTGAGTATATCACAATGGAATAAAAATTACAAGATAATGGCAGAATATTATTTGTTAAAACGGATTGGGAATTCAGTTGACACAAAATGTAAAATATGGTAGAATATTTTTATATTTGCAAAATGAAATTTGCTATAAAAGGATGTGGAAAAATGAGCACAAATGCTGTTGAAAAGATACGTGAGGAGGAGCAAAAAGCGGAACAAACCGAGCGTGAAGCAACTAAACGTGCACAGGACATAATTGATGCAGCAAGAACAGAATGTGAAAGGTGTATCAAAGAGGCAAAAGCAGATGGAGAAACTGGATATAATAATGCGGTTGATGCTTGCAAGAAGACAGCAGAAGAGGAAAGCAAAAAGGCGAGAATTGGTTTTGAGGTAGAGCTTGATAAGCTCAAATCTAATGCTGAAGGCAAATCCTCAAAAGCTGTTGAATTGGTAAAGGAAAAATTGATTTCCTGTTAGAAAATAGGAGGTGGCATAAATGGCAGTTTTACCTATGTCAAGGGTTAACATTTTCGGACTGCTCAAAGACCGGAAAAAAATCCTTGAAACTTTGCAGCGCCTTGGTGTTATTGATGTAAAAGCATTTGACACAGATGACGGTTTTGTAAAGGTTGAAACCGCTGTTTTTCAGGCAAGGTTTCAAAAAGCAAAGGCTGATGCCGAGCAGGCGCTTGAAGTCTTAGGACGTTATTCTCCTGAGGAAAAATCGTTATTTTCTTCCATGATGGGACTTGAACGGATGTCTGCCAAGGAATATGAGAACCGTGTATTGAGGCGTGATGAAATTCTCGGCAAGGCTTCATATATTGTGGGGCTTGAAAAGGAAATTTCTGATTTAAAATCGGAAATAATAACTCTTTCATCAAATATAGAGGCGCTCAGTCCGTGGAAAGGTCTTGAGGTTTCCATGCGGTTTTCCGGTACTAAAAAGACCACAGCGTTTTTGGGAACGTTTTCTGAAAGTTATGACATTGACAGCTTGACAACGTATTTTGATGAATGCTGCGAAAAGAAAGAACTTGCGGAACTTAAAGAAAATGTACATTTTGATATAGTGAGCCAAAGTGAAAACCAAACTTGCATTATGGCTGTGTGCATGAAAGAACTTGCGACAAAGTGTGAGGAAATTCTCAGGTATATGGGATTAGTTGCACCCGTGGTTAATGTTGACGGCACTCCCGCTGAAAAGATAACCGAGTTTGAAGAACGCATAAAAACGGCTAAAAAACAGCTGACGGAAAATGAAAGAAAAATCGGTGAGTCGGCAGAATTTCGTGATGACCTTAAATTTATAGTTGATTATTTTGATATGCGTATTGAAAAATATCAGGTGATAGAAAGACTTGGTCACAGCAAACGAGTGTTTGGCCTTACCGGATATTTACCTAAAAATGATACAGAAAAACTGGAAAAAGCATTGACGGAAAATGTTGATGTTGCAGTAGAGTTTACAGATGCAGATGGTGATGATGTCCCAGTTGCACTTAAAAACAATGGTTTTGCAGCACCTCTTGAGGGTGTGCTTGAAACATTCAGTCTTCCGGGTCGCGGCGAGGTTGACCCAACCTCAGCTATGGCGGTGTTCTATTATTTTCTTTTTGGTCTTATGCTTTCGGATGCAGCCTACGGATTTCTGATGGTTCTCCTTTGTGGATTTGCACTGTGGAAGTTCCCAAGAATGAAATCCGGCATGAAAAAATCGCTGAAGATGTACCTGTACTGTGGGATTTCAACTACGTTCTGGGG
>JAZROR010000024.1:0-6903 GCA_045648845.1 Clostridia bacterium | reverse complement strand
CTTTGCCCCGCAACTGTTAATCAAATTTGCAACTTCCTTGCTACCAAGCTCCTTGTCGATTGGAACAATAATATTCGAGCCATCAACAGTTGCAAGATATGTAATAATCCATTCATAGCTGTTTTCACCGATAACTGCTATCTTCTCATTCCTAAGTCCAAGGCTATAAAAATAAGTTCCGAGGGCATAAATATCATTTTTCATCTGGATGTAGTTGATGTTAATCTCCTCGCCGCCACGTTCGAATTCGAACGCTGTGTCTTCGCCGTAATTCTCCGCCGCATAATCAACAAGATGCTTAAGATCCTTTATCTGCGGTGCGTCATAAAGTGGGTATTCTTTAATCACTAAAAACACAACCTTTCATATTTGTATTTTAATATAACTCTTTTTTATCTTCTGTTTTTTCCATATCCAAAACGTATTTTTTCATAACTCTGTTTGTCACAAAAGCCACCAAAAACCCCGAAAGCCCCTGAAGTATAAAAAGCGCAATCCCAATATAAACCGTCCAATATCCCAAGGATGCTGTAAGAGACGGCATGGTTATCCCCACATAAGGCATAACAAAATGGATAGCCAAAACACCTATCAAGAGCAGAAGATTAACAGGCAGCGCAATTATCGAAAGCAATATGGAATTTTTAAACGCTTCCCTGAGCTTCACCTTAAAGCTTATCACAATAGGATAGATATAAAAATGCATCATTGTATAAAGCATAAAGAAACACATAATCACATATTTCATTATACCAAAAGCCCCGCCCTGGGATACATAAAAGAAAAATGAATTCACAAGCAACACAAAAGCCAATACGTCAATAACAAATATCCAAATGGTTTGCTTGAAATTTTTAAAAGTCTGTTCCCAGAACTCACTCCATATAAATGCGTGTTCTTCACGAGCATAGCATCTAAATATATAGCTATATCCGCTGCTTGCGGGACCCGTTCCCCAAAGAGCGGTCAAAAGAAGTGCAATAAATATTCTGATAATAATATCTGCAAGGGAAACATATGCAGCGAGCACACCAGGGTCGTTTACGCCCTCCATTTTAATGGCAGTATTCAGATATTCTCTCAGAACATTTGTTATCTGAATCGAGATCTGCCCTGACACAAACATCATGACCAAAAGAGCGGGTATTGATGCTATGAGGAACATAGTACTGACCTTTATAATCTCCCAGAACTTTCTGCTATAAATCTCAAAAAACAAAGCACTTGCCCGTTTTTTTTGGCTTTCACCTTTCTCAACGCCCTTTCCCTCTTTTGAAAGAGCACCTTTAAATAGTGGCATATCTCATACACTCCTTAAAAACTATCGGTCATTCAACAAACAGCATATCAGCAATTCTATCAAAAATTTTTTCGCCTATGCCATCTACATTCAAAATATCTCCCACAGATTTAAATCCACCCATCGCTTTTCGCATTTCCACGATTGTCTCCGCCTTAACCTTTCCAATTCCCGGAAGGCCGTCCAATTTTTCAAGCGTCGCAGTATTAAGATTTATCTTGCGGGATTTACTATCTTTATTTTCAACGGTTTTTGCAGATTGTTCTTCATTTATTGTTTCAACCGCTCCAAATCCATCAAATACGGGCATTCTGCGTCCTGTCGTTACATTGTAAGACAAAATCAAAAACGATATCACAATGACAACAACTGGCGCAAACAAAAACCGGGAATATTTTTCGTTTTCTTTGATGAGTTTCTCCTGACGTCTGAAAAAGCTTTCGAGACCATCGTTTTCCTCAAACTCTTTTGACACAAAACCACTCCGCATCAAAATTTTATATTTGTTATACACTATATTTAAATTATTATATCATACTAATATTTAAACTGCAAGTTTTTTTAATATTCTTTATTTCATTTAGGAAAAACAAAAACCCCGCTGTTTTTTAAAAAACAACAGGGTTTCTTCACCGTTTTTGCTTTAACTATGCCTCTTTCTTTATAACTTCTTTACCGTTATAATATCCGCAAGCCTTGCAAACTCTGTGAGGCATTTTGTATTCACCACACTGGGGACATACAACCATTCCAGGAATCAAGAGCTTCCAGTTAGCTCTTCTCTTATCTCTTCTTGCTTTAGAAGTTTTTCTCTTTGGAACTGCCATACCTAAATACACCTCTTTCCAATCAAAATAATTTGAACAGAGAACATTGTCTCTGCATAATCTACAAAAGTTTGTCCAAAATATCAAACCTCGGGTCAATGGGCCGGTTGTCGCAATCACATTCCCCTAAGTTCAAGTTTTGTCCGCAGTTTGGGCACAAGCCCTTACAATCCTCATTACATAGATGTTTGAGTGGCAAATGAACAATAATATTGAGAAGCACAATTTCATCAAGGTCAACCGCCGTTCCCTCAAGAACTATGGTGTCAGGATTTTGTTCATCTTCGCACCTTGCATCTTCTTTTTTGTATATTTCTTTGAAAGAACACGAAAAATCAACTTCATAGCCTTCAAGACATCTGTCACATTCAAATCTTAAGCGACAGTCCGCCTTTGCATCAAGTTCAATTCTTCCGCCGATGTTCAGAAATTCTCCCGTTACCCTGACAGGTGTCAAAAAGACCGCACCTTGTTCTTCTCGTCCTATGAAGTCAAGCTCAGCGTCAAGCGTAAGCCTTCTTCCATCAGCATTCAAAATAGGTAACAAATCAAATTTCATCACACAGTACCCTTTAAAAAGAAATGTGGTGGGCACAATAGGGCTCGAACCTATGACCCTCTGCTTGTAAGGCAGATGCTCTCCCAGCTGAGCTATGCGCCCACATTTTTTAGCTTTTGCGATGCACTATGAAAAAGAATTGGTGGGCACAATAGGGCTCGAACCTATGACCCTCTGCTTGTAAGGCAGATGCTCTCCCAGCTGAGCTATGCGCCCATAAACCTTTTCAAAATCAACGCATCAATAAAGCGTCAGCAATTATTATACACAATTCCCTATGGTTTGTCAATACAAAATTTCATTTTTTTTGTTTTATTTAAGCTTTCATCATCAGGCAACTTATTTATCCATATAAACAGTAATAAAAATACCGTTCCTCAAAGCTTTTCGGGGAACGGTATCTCTCTTTGCAAATTTTATGCCTTTGAAGCAAGAAAAGCATTTATCTTTTCAACCAAAGCATCTGCATCTGTGCCATGTACCATACAAGCCTGTTCAATGCTCTCACCACTCGCTGAGGGACAGCCCAAACAATGCATTCCTATTTCAAGAAAAAACGGAGCTGTTTCAGGGTCGAGACGAAGCACATCAAGAATGATAGTATCTTTAGTAACCTTTGCCATCTTTCAAGGCACCTCACTTTCATTAACATAAGTAGACTTTCCTTTTGTTAGTATATCCTATTTTGAAAATATTTTCAATAGTTTTGAAAAATAAATATATTTTTCTTTGATTTTTCATGTGTTAAAAACCCTGTCATCAATATAGCAACTTTTTCTTTTGCTATGTTTCTGCGTATGTAATATTTTCAAATATGAAAAAATATTATTGTTAACCAATAGTCATTTTTTTCCTTTTTTTTAAAAGCCTTTAAAATCGGTGGTTTTTCACATTTCGACCTTTTTTTCAGCGCTTTTTGCCCCTATAAATCCCCAAACCTGTGGATAACGTGGATAACTCTGTTAATAACTTGTAGCAAAGGCTTTGCCACCTTTTACCTATATTATGTAAACCATTTCTTGTCCCAAATAAGGTTTACATAATTTATTAAAATTTTTCTTGACTTTTGGTTTTTTGCATATTTCAAGTATGATTTTCACTCTTTTCAAAGCACCTAAAAAGTTCCGAATTTTTCCATTTTTTTCTTCACTCTCTGGAGTGCATTATCAACACATTTATGGGTCTTTCCAAGCATTTCACTTATTTCCTGATAGGATTTTCCGTCAAGGTAGAGGGCAAGAACAGTCTTTTCCAATTCACTTAAAACCTCCTGAATTTTGAGATTTAAAAGCTCGGTATTTTCCTTGCTGATGAAAAGATGTTCAGGATCTGTTTCAATGTTCCCCGAAAGGACATCTTCCAAAATCCCCTCTGTCTCTCCCTCGTATACAGGATTACTGAGAGACACATAAGTATTGAGGGGCATATGTTTTTGTCTTGTTGCCGTCTTCACCGCCGTAATAATCTGACGTTTTATGCAAAGCTCAGCAAAGCCACGAAATGACGATAGTCTCTCACCATCAAAATCGCGAATCGCCTTGAAAAGTCCAATCATCCCCTCTTGAACAATATCATCATGGTCTGCACCCGCAAGAAAATAAGTTCTGGCCTTTGAGCGAACAAGATTTTTATATCTTGCCAAAATGCGTTCGGTAGCAAAGCCATCACCCAAAGTGGAAAGCCTCACCAACTCTTCATCCGACAAGCCATCATAATTTAAAGCCTGCTTTTCAGACATTTCTCCCCCCCCAATTCTTCAATTATAAAAAGGGCTGCCGTTATGCAGCAGCCCATAAATATTTTTATTTCACAAGTTCAAGGGTTTCTTTTGCAATCATAAGCTCTTCGTTTGTGGGAACAACCAAAACGCGAACTTTTGAAGACTCTGTTGAAATTTCCATCTGCGCACCACGGATTGCCTTCGCATTCTTTTCATCGTCAATTTCAATTCCAAAAGCTTCAAGGTTATTGAGTATTGCTTTTCTCATAACAGGTGTATTTTCACCGATACCTGCTGTAAAGATAATAGCATCAACTCTGCCCATCTTAACCATATATGAGCCAATAAATCTTCTTACGCTTTCAACAAACATCGAAAGAGCAAGTGTTGCACGTTCATTTCCTTCTTTTTGAGCTGCTTCAAGATCACGGAAATCTGAACTTACGCCGGAAATACCCTGAACACCTGACTTCTTGTTAAGAAGTGTGTCAACTTCGTCAAGACTGAGGTTTTCCTGTTCAGCAATAAATTTAACGATAGCAGGGTCAATATCACCGCATCTTGTACCCATAACTACACCTGCAAGAGGAGTGAAGCCCATGGATGTATCAACCGACTTTCCTCCATCCACAGCTGTGATACTTGAGCCGTTACCCATATGACAGGTAATCATTTTGAGTTCTCCGGGGCTCTTTCCAAGCATCTTTGCAGCTTCAAGAGTCACATACTTGTGAGAAGTGCCGTGGAAACCATATCTTCTGATTTTGTGCTTTTCATAAAGCTCAAAAGGAACAGCATACATATAAGCTTCCTTTGACATTGTCTGGTGGAAAGCTGTATCAAACACGCCAATCTGCGGAACATTTGGCATTGCTTCTTCGCAAGCCGCGATACCAATAAGGTTTGCAGGGTTGTGGAGAGGTGCAAGAGGAATGCAAGCTTCAAGTGCCTTTTTAACCTCTGCATCAATAACAACACTGCCGCTGAATGTTTCCCCGCCGTGAACAACTCTGTGTCCAACCGCTGAAATTTCGTCCATACTTTTGATAACGCCGTAATTTGCATCCGTGAGTGCATCAAGAACCATACGGATAGCATCTGAATGGTCTTTCATATCCTTTTCAATAACGTTCTTTTCGCCACCGTCGGGAGTATGATTGAGCTTTGAGCCCTCAATACCGATTCGTTCACAAAGACCCTTTGCAAGAACTTTTTCAGTTTCCATATCAATAAGCTGATACTTAAGAGATGAACTTCCTGCATTGATAACCAAAATTTTCATTTAAACAATTCCTTCTTTCTTATATAATTATGTAAGAATTTTCCTATTTCTGTGCCTGAACACAAGTTATAGCAACAACACCAACAATATCGTCAGCACTGCATCCACGTGAAAGGTCATTGATCGGCATTGCAATACCCTGAGTTACAGGACCATAAGCCTCTGCTTTTGCAAGACGCTGAGCGAGCTTATATCCAATGTTTCCTGCATCAAGGTCAGGGAACACAAGAACATTTGCGTGACCTGCCACCTTGCTTCCGGGAGCCTTTGACTCACCGATTTCAGGAACGATTGCCGCATCAAGCTGAAGCTCGCCGTCAACCTTGAGGTCAGGATTTTCTTCTTTGCAAATTCTTGTAGCTTCAACAACTTTTGTTACATCGTCGTGTTTTGCGCTGCCCATTGTTGAGTGTGAAAGCATTGCAACAACAGCCTCTTCGCCCACAAGAAGTTCAAAAGATTCAGCAGAGCAAGCAGCGATTGCAGCAAGTTCTTCAGGGTTGGGATTCTGAACAAGTCCGCTGTCTGCAAAAACAAACGCGCCGTTTGCACCATATTCACAATCAGGAACAACAATAAGGAAGAAAGCTGAAACAAGCTTGGTTCCGGGCTTTGTCTTGACAATCTGAAGGCTTGGACGGAGCGTGTTTGCTGTTGAGTGGCAAGCACCCGAAACAACACCGTCAGCATCGCCAGCCTTTACCATAAGACAAGCATAGTACATATAATCCCCAAGGGCAGTAGCCTTTGCTTCTTCATATGTAAGACCCTTTGACTTTCTGAGTTCAACAAAAAGGTTTATGTATTCTTCTGTTTTTTCATATGTATATGGGTCAATGATTGTAGCACCCGAAATATCATAACCCTTGCTGTATTTCTCAACTTCTTCAGGGGTACCTACGATAATGATGTTGGCAAAATCCTCCTTGAGAACCTTTTCAGCCGCTTCATAAATTCTGGCATCCATTGATTCAGGAAGAACAATAGTTTTTTTATCTTTCTTTGCTCTCTCCTTTATTGTGTCTAAAAATTTGCTCATTTTACGCCTCCGCAATACAAAAAATTTTCATTTGCTTTAAATCTTTTCTATTATATAACAAATTTTCCATATATGCAAGGATAATTGCGTTTTTTTTATTTTTTTCTCAAAAATACTTTTCTTATTAAGACTTTTGGAGTATACTATATACAAATATACCCAAAAGGAGTACATTT
>JAZROR010000023.1:0-3921 GCA_045648845.1 Clostridia bacterium | reverse complement strand
AAGGATACTCCGCCTTGCTATTTGGAAGAATCGGTGAAAGAGCTTGAAAAAACACCTGTTGCAGATGCACTTCGCATCGGACAGAAAAATGGTGAGGTTAAAGACGGGCATCCCGGTATTCTTTATGCGCTATTCTTCCGCACAGTCTGCAATATAATTGTATCGAGTAATAAAAACAATATTGCTCTTCCGGAAGATGAATGGTTTTTAAGTTTGGTAAGAAAGTAAGGTGGAAACATGAGAATAGCGATATGCGATGATGAGACAATAATCTTGGACGAGGTTTCATCCTATATAAAAAAATATTCTAAGCTATGCGGAAAGTCGGAACTTGAAGTTTTGACCTTTAATTCTGCAAGTTCGCTTTTAAACGCACTTGATAACGGAGACTTGTTTGATATATTTCTGCTTGATGTGTATATTGGTGATGAAATGGGCACAGACCTTGCAAGAAAAATCCGTAGAAAAGGCATTGAAAGTCCTATTATATTTTTGACAACCTCAATAGAACACGCTCCCGAAAGTCTTGAAACAGATACACTTCGCTATCTAATAAAACCACTTAATCCGGAAAAGTTTTATGAAGCAATGGATGTAGCAGTCGAAAAAGCCGAAAAGCTTGGCAGTAAATTCATAAGGCTAAAAACGGAGAACGGAGTTGAAAATATTAATATAAGCAATATCCTTTATACGGAGTCGCGCTCTCACTATCAGTATGTGAATTTTGTAAGCGATGAACAGGTGCGTTCGAGAATGACGGTTGCAGAGCTGTTTGAAGAACTTTCGCAATATGGCGGATTTGTTCGTGGCGGAAGTGCTTATATAATAAATCTTAATAAAGTTAAAAGTGTATCTACCGGGGAAGTGTGCTTTAATAACAATACAAAGTTATTTCTTCCTCGTGGTGCACATAATGAAATTAAAGAAGCATTCTGGCTTCTTCAGTACAATGGGCAGGAGGGTTAAGTATGGCTACAATATCAGTCTTAATTGAACAATTATTCATTCTTGTGGCACATGCCATTTCGGGCATATACTCATCAAACTTAAAATACAGTAAAAAAACAACCTTTGTTATTTGGAGCATTTGGCTTGTGTTACAGGGATGTCTTTGGTGTTTCGGAGAATTTGTGATAAATGATAGCGGTATGAAATTCTTTTTAATATTTATTTCAGCCTTCATCCTTCAATATATTGTCTTTTTTGCAACTACAAAAGGAAAGCTTTCTCAAAGACTTTTTACCATACTTACATACTCCGTTTTCTTCTGTATATTTATGGCGTTTAATACGGTAATACAAGGGACATTCCCCGGTATGAACATCGTAATCAGATTGATTGTTCTTTGCGCGCTTTTGATTGGTATTTTGTACTATTTTTTGAATTTTGTTTGTCCTTTATGCCGTGTAGCATCAAAAAGTATGGTAGCAGGGTGGTATCAGCTTGTTTTTGTAAATGTCATATTTGTAATTACATTAGTTGCACTATCGGTATTTCCCGTTAAAATTGCAAGCATTTATGAACCCGGATTTATACCGCTTCTTTTCCTCAGCATTTCAATCTTTGCGGTATATCCTGTCATATTTTCCAATATTAAAAATATGACAGAAGTTGCGATGAAACGAGAAACCGAACAGCAAAACAAACTTCTGCTTTTGCAGATTGAAAATGAAAATCTGCAAATGGCGGCAGACCGCATGGCAAGACACGACAGACGACATCATAACCTTGTGCTTTTGGAATTTGCAAACAAAAACGACATTGAAACCGTAAAGGACTACTTAAAAACTCTTGTAGACGATGACTCCGATAGCCTTGGCGAAATAAACTATTGCAAAAATCCAACGATAAATACAGTTCTTTCTGTGTATGAAAAGAAAGCAAAAGATGCGGGTATTAAAGTAAAAATCTCAGCTCGTGCCGGAAATGATATACCTGTATCCCCTAAAGACATGGTTATAGTTATTGCCAATCTTTTTGAGAATGCAATCAACGCTACAAAGAAGCTTAAATCAAAAGAGAAAATTATTGATGTTGATATAAGAGAAAAAGAAACACGCCTGCTTGTGAAGATAGAAAATCCGTGTAAAACTAATCTGAAATTTGATGAAGTAGATTACGGTATTGGAATCAGCTCTGTTATAACAACCACAGAGAAGTACGAGGGCATGTACGATTTCACTGCCCAAGACGGAACGTTCAGTTCAAAAGTGTGTTTAAATTATTAAAATAATAAATCTTGAAACTCTCCTTCGGGAGAGTTTTTTTGTGCTTATCAAGGGTTGTTTTATCAAAAAAATATGCAATCTGTGCCAAAAATCTGCGATTTATGCCAAAATCAACATTTTTTATTATAGTTTGATAAAATCATAATGTGTAAATATGAGGATATAGGAGGTATAGAAGTGAAAGAATTAAAATACACAAGCGACGGATATTTGATTGTATCTGAGTTATACAAATGTCCTTTGTGGGAAAAGAGTTTAATCTGCTCTTCAGGCTGCGAGCACGATTGTTTTTTCTGTGAATATTCAGACTTCAGAAAACCGGAATATATGCTTGAGATGACAAATAAGTCTGCCGGTGAAAAGCTCTACAGTATTTGTCACAACGAGTTCAACAGGAAATAACATTAAAAACTCCAAAAAAATTTGTTGTTCTTGCCAAAGTGGCAAATTATATAGAAATTAAAAATTGAAAGTCAAAGGTGGTATTGAAGTGAGAAAAAATAACAAACGAATATTATCAGCCGGATTAGTTTTGTGTATGCTTATCTCCCTCTTTTCGCAAGTTGCATATGCAGAGGGCGGCAGCGCATTTGTATCAGGACAGTATGAAACTGTTTCGGGAGAGAATATTGAAATTGAGCTTAAAGCAACAGACTCTACAGGTGTTATTGCGATGCTCTGTGAGATTGAGTTTGATGCCGAGTTTCTTGAAATTTTGCGATACGATGATGCAAAGCTTATCGGAGGAACGCTTACAGCCAAAACAGATGAATCCCCATTGAAACTTTTCTGGATGGATGCACTCGCCACGGAAAATACATTGGTTGAAGGTGTTCTTGGTACGTTTACTTTCAAAGCGCTGAAGGCAGGAAAAACCGAAATCAATGTAAACTACATAGAAGCATATACAAAAGATGGAGATTTAGTTCCTTTTGAAAATGCAGTGACCCATGTAAATATAAAAGAATCGGACACTCCTATAGTCGAGGCAAAAGAATACACAATTAAGGCAACTGCAGGAGCAAACGGAAAAATTAACCCGTCAGGTGAAATTAAAGCTACAGAGGGTAAACAACTACTCTTTATATTCACACCTGATTCCGGGTATAAAGTAAATGATGTAAAGGTTGACGGAGCAAGTTTAGGCGCGGTACTTGAATATACCTATGATTCGGTGAATGCGGACAGCGAGATTGAGGTGACATTCGAAAAAATACGCAGTTCGGGCGGTTCACCAGGCGGAAGTTCTTCATCAGGCAAATCAGATGAAGAAACCATTGAGAAACCTACTGAGGAAACAACAACTAAAGAAGAGACAACGAAAGAAGAACCCGTAAAAACAGAATGGGTTAACCCCTTTAGTGATGTAAAGACGGATGATTGGTATTATGAGTATGTAAAATACATTAACGAGAAAGAACTTATGAAGGGTATTTCCGAAACTGAATTCGCACCTAACAATACAGTTACAAGAGCGATGTTTGTAACGGTTCTTTACAGATTGGAAAAAGAGCCAACCGGGGCCAAAGCAGATTTTGCAGATGTACCTGAAGGTACATATTATGAAAATGCAGTGGGCTGGGCGGTTCAGAACGGAATAGTAAATGGCGTGTCAGAAACAGAATTTGCACCTGATAATACTATTACCCGTGAACAGATGGCAACCATCATTCACCGCTATATGAAATTCAAA
>JAZROR010000022.1:0-2894 GCA_045648845.1 Clostridia bacterium | reverse complement strand
CATCTGTTATAAACATTTTACTTTGTTTTTGATAATCGGCAACCTTGGTTATTATATCAAGGTTGGATTTTTGCTTAATATTTTTCAAAAGTTCTTTTCCGTTTTTGCCAATAGCCAAAACTCTTATATAGCTTATATCTTCAGTATAATCAATGCCGAGAAGTGCACATAAAATATATCGCTTGATTCTGTGCCGTGTATACCTTTTAGATACACACATTTCAACCAGTTCGTCAAATGTACAAGCTTTTGTAGCTGAGTTTTTTACAAGGTTTGCAAGACCATCCTCGCCGCCTTTAATAGTACCCAGATATTCAGTAGATACCATCCGTAAATACCCAAGAATAAAAGTTTCGGCGTTTTTTATATCGTATATATTTTCTTGTGAATAGTCATTTGCGTAGTCACTGTAATTTTTGCCCCAAAAAATTCTGTTTCTTATTTCTGTGGCACTCATGTATTGGTCGTTTGAATTATCACTGTGATAGTCGTTGTTTCGCTTTACACAAACAGGAGTAATTTTGGAGTGCAGGTTATTAATTGCTTTTACATAGCTTACAGCAAGTGTGTTATTGGGCTTTGACATTTCAATTGCATAATCGGGCATACTTGCCAAAAGTGCGTTTTCGCTTGCTTTTGGGTAGCCAATTCCTTTTTTCATTTCGGATTTTAATAAATCGTCGTATCCGCTTTGGGGGTCTGTCATAATATCGGCAGTTTCTTTAATAATCTGCGTATCTCCGCACTCACACCCAAAAGAAATACCGTCAACAATTCCCATAGCATCCAAAAGCTTAACACCGCCGTAGGCAAAAATATCGGCAGATTGCAAAACATAGTATGCAGGCAATTCAACAACTAAATCAGCTCCGGCATCTACAGCCGCTTTTGCTCTTTGCCACTTGTCAAATATGGCACATTCTCCGCGTTGAACTGTGCTTCCGCTCATTACACATACAATGTTTTTGCATTTTGTTAGTTTGCGAGTTTCTTCTATGTGGTACTTATGACCAAAATGAAACGGATTATATTCGCAAATTATTCCAATAGTGTTAAAATCCAAAAAAATCACCTACTTTTGTTAAAAACCTATTGACATTCTACCACAAAGTATGTATAATAGTCAATGTTGATTAAAAGCGAATAAACATGCACCATTAGCTCAGCTGGTAGAGCACCTGACTCTTAATCAGGGTGTCCAGGGTTCGAGTCCCTGATGGTGTATAAAACAAAAAGCACCCGGAGGGTGCTTTTTTGTTTGTATACAGAATACCACGCGATAGTCGCGTGGTTCAATAGAGGTTAACCGATGAACAGAAATCCTCCATTTGTGTTAAAATAAAAATGACCTGCCAGTCAAATTAAAACACAAATGGAGGATTTTAAAATGAATAATAACAATACAAATAGTTTAGCACATACAAAATGGAATTGCAAGTACCACATAGTTTTTGCACCAAAGTATAGAAGAAAAGTTTTCTTTGAGGAGAAAAGACTTGAGATTAGAGAAATATTACGACAGCTATGCCAATGGAATGGTGTAGAAATAATAGAGGGCGAGGTATGTCCTGACCACATACATATGCTAGTGAGCATCCCTCCCAAAATGAGCATTTCGGGATTTATGGGGTACTTAAAAGGTAAAAGCGCATTATTGATATTTCAAAAGTGGGGAAATATGAAATTTGCATACCGAAATCGCGAATTTTGGTGTAAGGGATATTATGTTGATACCGTGGGTAAAAATACAAAAGCTATAAAAGACTATATATCTGACCAGTTAAAGAAAGACAAAGAGAGTGATCAGTTAAGCTTTTTTGACCCACGGGACCCATTTATGGGTAAATAAGTAGCAGTTGCATGGCTGGCAGGCCAATAAAGAGCGCACTTGTGCGCAGCCAGTAAAGGGTAGGGCTATGCCCGAAAATGAAATACCCCCCGTTTTACGGGGGGATATTTATTGGTATTCTGAATATAATGTTCTATTGTGTGTATACGTATATTCATGATGACAAACTATAATATTATACAAATAAGCCCGCCTGAGCCCTCATTAATAATTTTTTGAAGAGTTTCCTGAAATTTATAGCGGGCATCACCGGGCATTTTGCCAAGCTTGCCTTTTAGTCCCTCATTTACCAGTTCATGGAGTGATTTGCCAAAAATATTTGTTTCCCATATGGACTTGGGATTTTCGTCAAATTCGTTTAACAAAAAATGAACCAGATCTTCCGACTGCTTTTCAGTACCAACAATAGGGGATACCTCAGTTTCTATATCTGCTCTAATCATATGTATGCTCGGTGCACTTGCCTTAAGTCTGACTCCGTATCGGTTTCCTTGTCTTACAATTTCGGGTTCCTCCAGTGTGAGTTCTTCAATTCCGGGTGCCACAATACCATAGCCTGTTTCCCTTACTTCGCAAAGGGCACCTTCTATTTTGTCATACTCTTTTTTGACTTTTGCAAGCTCTGTCATAAGGCTCAGAAGTGTTTGCTTACCTTTTATTTCAAAGCCGGTATTTTCACCAAGAATTTTGTAAAACAGGTCATCGTCAATACATATGTTGTACGCAATTTCTCCGTTTCCAAGGTTAATGTTTGAAATATCTGTGGAAGTAATGTTTTCGTTTTCTGAAAGTGAAGAGGAAATAAATGACGAATCACTTATTTTTTTTGCTTCTGCAACTGCCGACATTAAATCGGAATAAATAGATTTTTTTATAGGGTGGTCAGTTGGCAGAACATCAACCCAATCGGGAAGATTTACCTTTATTTCATTAATGGGAAACTCAAAGAGGATTTTTTCTATAATTCCTGTGATATCAGAAGAATCAAGTTCTGCGCAGTTTACGCATATAACAGGAACACGGTGTTTTGATTCTATTTCATTTT
>JAZROR010000021.1:0-5372 GCA_045648845.1 Clostridia bacterium | reverse complement strand
GGCTCACGGGTAATAACCACCCCTGCCGCATGGGTTGAGGTATGTCTCGGAAGGCCTTCAAACTCTGATGACACGTCAATAAGACGTTTTACCTGAGGGTCTGTTTCATACATCATTTTAAGCTGATTGTTGCTTGCAAGAGCACCCTGTATAGTGACATTCAGTTCATTGGGGATTTGTTTTGCAACACTATCCACAAAACCATATGGCATATCAAGTGCTCTGCCCGTATCACGAATGGCAAGCTTTGCCGCCATTGTTCCAAAAGTTACTATCTGAGCAACACGGTCTGTCCCATATTTTCTGTTTACATAGTCAATAACCTCACCGCGTCGTTCATAGCAAAAGTCGACATCAATATCAGGCATTGTAACACGCTCGGGGTTTAAAAATCTTTCAAAAATAAGGTCATATTTTATGGGGTCAATGCTTGTTATTTCAAGACAATACGAAACAATGCTTCCTGCGGCACTGCCTCTGCCGGGGCCAACCATAATTCCGTTTTCACGAGCAAAATGTATAAAATCCCATACAATCAGGAAATAGTCCACATATCCCATTTCTTCTATGGTTCGAAGTTCATATTCAAGTCTCTCGCGTACTTCCGGCCCAGCATCAGGATATCGTCTCTCAAAGCCCTCATAGCAAAGCTTTCTTAAATACTGAGGAGATGTAAAGCCATCAGGAATGTCGAATTTGGGCAAATGTAGCTTTCCGAATTCAATCTCAACATTGCACATATCAGCAATTTTCTGGGTGTTTTCAAGTGCCTCAGGTATGTATGAAAAAAGTTCTTTCATTTCGTCCTCGGATTTTACAAACATCTCCTGAGTGGACATTTTCATTCTGTTTTCGTCAAAAACAGTTTTTCCCATCTGAATACACATAAGTATGTCCTGAAACTCTGCATCTTCGCGTTTTACATAGTGAATATCGTTTGTCGCAACGATACCAAGGTCAAGCTCTCTTGCAATACGAACAAGTTCACGATTCAGCATTTTTTGTTCAAAAATCCCGTGATCCTGAATTTCAATAAAATAATTTTCCTTGCCGAAAATATCAATAAATTCAAGAGCTGCTTCCCTTGCACCATCATAGTCATTATTCAATATTTTTTTGGAAAGGACACCTATCATACAGGCACTCAGAGCAATTATTCCCTCGCTATTCTCACGAAGAACATCCATATCAATTCTTGGTTTATAATAAAATCCATCAACATATCCAATGGAAACAATGTTCATCAGATTCTTATATCCAACATTATTTTTTGCAAGCAAAATAAGATGTGAACTTGATGAGTCAAGCTCGTGGGTTTTGTCTTGATGTCCACGGGACGCAACATACACCTCGCATCCAAGGACAGGCTTTATTCCTATACTTTTTGCGTATTCATAAAAATCAATCACACCAAACATACAGCCATGGTCGGTTATTGCCATAGCTGTTTGTCCAAGCTCTTTTGCTCTGTCAAGTATTTTTTTGATTGTGCCTTCTCCATCAAGAAGGCTGAATGCTGTATGTGTATGCAAGTGTGCAAAAGCCATTTTATCACATCCTTTTTCCCAGGGTTTTTTCTCTATAAATTCTCCGCAATATCCAATATCCTCTTTAATCGGTGATTTACCCCTGACTTTGACATGGGCGGAACCAATTTTTTCCCAAGCTGCTCAAGGCTCAAATCCTTAAAGTCACGTCTTAAAACAGCCACTTCTTTGAGATCATCAGGAAGGTTGTCAATGCCCATAATTTTTTCTATCTCGTCTATTGCCATCAGGTGTCTGCTTGACGCTTCCATAACCTTGTCCATATTTGCAGTTTCGCCGTTTGAGGTTCTTGTGATTTCGCTTCGTACCTCTTTCTCAATTTTCACATTAAGTATTTCCATTTGCGCGCTGAATGCCCCCATGTGAGCCAGCGCATCACAGATAATATCACTGTTTTTTGTGTAAAGTACAAAACCGTTATTTTTCTTAATGGTTCGAAAACCAAGACCCATATTTTCAAGGAGTTTTTTGAACTCGTTATGAATGTATGTGCTGTATACCTTGAACTCCATATTGTAATTTTTGTTGGGGTCAGTCATTGTTCCGCCACCTAAGAATGCACCTCTTAGGAAAGCCGCACTGCAACACTCATTTTTTATCAAATTCTGAGAAAAACCACTTTTTTGATTTTCATACTCAAGGATTTTCTGTAAAACCTTTTTGTCGGACAAAACACAAAAATAACTGCTCCTGAGACTTTTTATCTGCACTTCTGTGTCAAGACAGGCTTTAAGGAGGGCTGCAAACCGCTTTATTGCATCAATGCTTTCAAGAGAGACCCTTATTTCTGTGCCACGGAATTTGCCTGCAAACATCAAAATTCCCATCATTTCCGCTTCGCAGCAACAAGACGCATCTAACTCAAGTTTTGAAAGCATTTCCTTTGTCCTTTGAGAAAAAGTTTTCACCAAAAATCCTCCTTTCAGCGTTTTTTACAGAATCTAAAATTCGCCTATCATTTTAATTTCCGTTTCAAGCTCTACTCCAAAATTTTCAAAAACAACCTTTTTGATATGTTCAACAAGATCAAGAACATCCTTTGCCGTGGCATTTCCGGTATTTATTATAAAGCCTGCGTGTTTTTCGGAAACCTGTGCTCCGCCTATTTTGTAGCCTTTCAGCCCTGACTGCTCAATAAGTGCCCCTGCAAAGTGACCAACGGGTCTTTTGAAAACACTCCCTGCACTGGGTTTTTCAAGAGGCTGTTTTGACGTACGCCTGCTTGTATAGTCGTCCATTCTGTTCTTTATCTCGTCAGGATTATCTTTTTCCAGTTCAAGTACGCACGACAAAACTATATAATTATTCTTCGAAAAAATGCTTGTTCTATATCCAAAGTCACACTCTTCATTTGAAACAGTGAAAATTTCACCACTTTCATCCATATATTCCACGGTTTTTATTATCTCTTTCATTTCATGTTCATAAGCACCCGCATTCATAAAAACCGCACCGCCAATGCTACCAGGAATTCCCGAAGCAAATTCAATCCCCGAAAGGCCTGCTCTTTGCGCGGCATTTGCAGTCTTTGATAAAAGAGCACCACTTTCAACATAGCATTCATTTCCGGATATTTCAATTTTTTCCATCTGCTTTCCAAGGCAAATAACCACTCCACGTATACCTTTGTCACCAACCAGCAGATTCGAGCCGTTTCCAAGAACAAAGAAGGGCATCTTTTTTTCTTTCATAACCGATACCAATTCTTTTAACTGATTTTTATTCTGCGGCACTAAAAACCAGTCCGCCGCACCACCTATTTTGAAGGTTGTGTGCTTTTTCATAGGCTCATTCTCGAAAACATTTTCTTTGCCCAATAATTTTTCAAAAATTTCGCGCATAATCTCTGCCTTTCCTATTCCTCAAATTTAAGAACTTTACTCTTCTTTTTTGATATATATTCTATGAATCTTTCTGCGTTTAAATTCATAACCAAACTTTCAGGAAAATCAATTTCTTCAAGCATTTTAGAGGCCTTTGAAACCTCTCCCACCTTGCTCATAAAATGAGCATCCGAATTGACCACTACCGGCGTCTCATACTTTTTACATGCGAGAGCAATTTTCCTGCATATTTCAATATTTTGAGGCCTTGAAATAAAGGAATGATTGTTTATCTCAATACACTTATTTTTCTCTTTTGCCCGCTTCACCACCGCATCAATGTCAAAAGGATAATCCGGTGAACCAATGTGTCCCAAAATATCAACATGCTCATTTTCCATTATATTGAGCCATGTTTTTGTGTGGTCACCGCCTCTTTCTTCCTTGTATGTCGGCGGATGAATGGATGCAATCACAACCTCCAAATCACAAAGGACGCTCTCAGGGATGTCAATGTCGCCATTTTCATTCAGAACATTTATCTCCGCACCGCAAAGAAGCTTTACCCCCTCAATAACTCTTGGCAAAGCTTTAAAATACATAAAGTGCCATATATGTGGTGCATCGCCTATCAATGGTGCATGATTTGTCATGGCAACCAGCTCAAGACCTTTTCTTTTGGCAGCTAACATATTTTCATAAAGTGTACTGTATGCGTGAGTGCTCACGTTTGTGTGTGTGTGAACATCTGTCAAAATCTTCATTTCACTTTTTCTCCGTTTTTTTGATGCTTATTCGCTCATTTGTTCCATAAGTCTGTTGTTAAGTTCTTCTGCAGCATTATAACCCATTCGGCGCTGTCTGTTGTTCATAGCAGCAATTTCAAAAATTACCGCAAGATTTCTGCCGGGACGAATTGGTATAACAAGTGACGGAACATCAATACCAAGTATTTCGGTATAATTGTCTACAAGACCAAGTCGGTCATACTGCTTACCCTTTTGCCATGCCTCAAGATGAATAACAAGGTCAATTTTTTCTGTATCCTTTACAGCACCCATACCAAAAATCTTCTTTACGTCAACAATACCTATGCCGCGCATTTCAATGAAGTGGCGAATAATTTCAGGGGATGAACCGACCAAAGTTTTTGACGAAACACGACGTATCTCAACAGCATCATCAGCAACAAGACGGTGGCCTCTCTTCATAAGTTCAACAGCAGCCTCGCTTTTTCCTATTCCGCTTTCACCCAAAATAAGAATACCCTCACCATAAACTTCAACCAAAACCCCGTGTCTTGTGATTCTTGGAGCAAGTTCAATATTTAAAAATGCAATAAGAGCACTCATAAAACTTGATGTGCCCAAAGATGTCCTCAAAATATTTATTTCGTGCTTCTTTGCGGCATCAAGCATTTCTTCGGGGACTTCCATCTCACGGCTCACAACAGCAGCCGGAATTTTTTTACTAAAAAACTCGTCAAAGCGTTTATATCTCTCATCAGAGGACAGTGATGCAAGATAGGTATTTTCAACCATGCCGAAAATCTGTAATCTCTTGGGGTCAAAATAATCAAAGAAACCCGCCATAGGAAGTCCGGGGCGGTTTACATCAGTAGTTGATATCAATATATCTCTGTGAGGCACATAAACCTCTTCAAGCTTGAATTCATCTATAATTTTACTCAATTTAACTGAAAATTCTTCCATAACAAAAAGCACTCCTTTGGTTCTTTTGTATTTTCTTTCTTATTATATCACAATTAACAATTTTTGCAAATAGGTATAGAAAATTTTCTTTTAATATTATTATATTTTCTGTATTGACTTTTTCAAATCTTTATGTTATTATATCAAAGTGGTTTTTTTATGGTCCGGTAGTTCAGTTGGTTAGAATGCCAGCCTGTCACGCTGGAGGTCGTGGGTTCGAGCCCCATCCGGATCGCCATACGCTGCCTTAGCTCAGTAGGTAGAGCACTTCCTTGGTAAGGAAGAGGTCG
>JAZROR010000020.1:0-3112 GCA_045648845.1 Clostridia bacterium | reverse complement strand
CTCACGGTTTTTGCCCGAGACATCAGCAATATGGTAGGGGTTTTTGTTCAGTTGGGCTTTTGGATTACACCGCTTTTCTGGGACATCCACGACCTTGGAAACCCAGTTCTTGAAACCATAATAAAAATCAATCCTTTCTATTATGTAACAGAGGGCTATCGCGAAACTTTTGTTCAGGGAATAGGTTTTTGGGAGCATCCGATTATGACTATTTATTTCTGGGCTATGGTGGGTGTACTGCTGCTTGTGGGGAATATGCTGTTTAAAAAATTAAGACCGCATTTTGCGGACCTTATATAGAATTTATTAAAAGTATTATAAAAGAGAAATGACCCTTGACTGCTTTTGCAATCAAGGGTCATTTCTGTTCACTCTTTGTATCTAACATCATTTGGTTATCCTCTCTTTCCTTGGATGCCTTTTGCGAATAATCTACATTCTTTAAAACATAACATTTTTTATTATCTTCTCTAGCGAGAACTACCTGATTTTTTTGTTTATGTCGCAAAAGGTGAAATTGTTGACCGTTTATGAATCTTTGGATTGAGCATATTTTGTATCGATACTATCTATATTATGCGTTACACCGCCGTGTTCGTTTCCTTTCGGCTCAAACCAGTGTTTCATTTTAGGTCTTAAAAGGTTAGTATTTCATTGGACTGTACCTTCCTTTCCTCAATTTAAGTGTAGCAGATTCTGAGGGCATTTTCAATAGGCAAAGTATCAAAACTGAAAAACGTGTTTTTGTTGAAAAGGCAGAAATTCAAGGCTTTCGAAAGATTCCTCTTTACAAATAGATAAGAGGTGTGATATAATAAATCTGTTGTTGGTTTTGAAAAAATAAGGCAGACGCCCTGATGGATAGGGGTCTGCCTTTTGTTGTTTTGGTAAATAAAAAAGTCGAAGTAAAGTAAAACTTTGCTTCGACTTGGTCGAGGCGACAGGATTCGAACCTGCGGCCCCCTGGTCCCAAACCAGGTGCGCTACCAAACTGCGCCACGCCTCGGAATGTTTTTGACCGACTTAGCCATTATACACATTTATTTTTGTTTTGTCAAGTGTTTGGAACAATAAAATGAATAAAATCGACAAGCTTTTTTGCTTGTCGATTTTGGTCGGAGTGACTGGATTCGAACCAGCGGCCACCTGAACCCCATTCAGGTACTCTACCAAACTGAGCCACACCCCGAAATCACTTGTACAAGTATACAATAAAAAACAATAGTTGTCAAGGCTTTTTTGAAAATTATTTTAAAAGAAAACCGAGAGCCGTTTTTGGCTCCCGGTAAGTTTTTTTACTCAAGAGAATATTTTTCCTTGAATGTCTGATACAGGTCTTCGAACGCTGCATCGGGACTCTCTTTCACGTTTCTGAGGTATTCGTGAGTTTCAAAAGAGTCGTGAGCAATTTCAATAAGACAAACTGCAATATTTGAACAGTGGTCAGCAATTCTTTCATAGTTTGTAAGGAGGTCAGAAAGAATAAATCCAAGCTCCATTGTGCAGTCGCCTTGCTTGAGACGTGAAATGTGATTGCTCTTTATTTTACGTTTAAGCCTGTCAACAACCTGTTCAAGGGGTTCTACTTTGCCTGCCAGGACAATGTCTTCGTTTACCAGGGAGGTAACTGCAAGGTCAAGTATTTCAGTAACTGCTGACATAATAATCTTTATGTCCTTTTGAGCATGAGATGAGAAAGAAACCTCTTTGTCGTTCATTTCTTTTGCAACTTTTGCAATGTTCACTGCATGGTCAGAAATTCTTTCAATATCACCGATGCAGTGGAGAAGCTCAGTAACAACCTTACTGTCTTTTGTGGAAATGTCGGCTGCTGCAACTTTTACCAGGTATGTGCTGGTCTTGTCTTCATATTTATCAACCAGTGTTTCTGTTTCCATAACATTTTCAAACTTTTCATCGCTGTAAGCTGCAAAAAGGTTGTTTGCGTCATTAAGTGCACCTGAAGAAATTTTTGCCATATCGCAAACCAGTTCGCGACATTTTTCAACCGCAAATGCAGGAACATCAAGGAATCTTTCGTCAAGAGTATCAAAAACATCGGATTTCTGTGCTGAGGGGTTTGGCTTGAAAGTCTTAATGGCAAGCTTCTCGATGGCATTGCAGAATGGCATCAAGATAATTGTTGAAACAATGTTGAACAATGTATGGGAAATAGCAATGGTGAATACCGTAGCTTGAGAGTTCATAAAGGGGTCGAGCAGGTCAGTCATATAATAAATAAGATAGAAAACGGCGGTGACAATTACCACACCAATCATTTTGATGTAAACGCAAGAGATAGCAACCTGCTTTGATTCGGTGTTTCCGCTTATTGATGAAATAACGGGTGTGATAGTTGTTCCGATATTCATACCAAGAAGAACGGGAAGAGCTGTTGAGTGGGGAATCACACAAGAGAGGGCAAGAGCCTGAAGGATGCCGACAGATGCCGAGGAACTCTGGATGATTGCTGTGAAAATAGTTCCCACCAAAATGCCCATAATGGGATTTGAGAACATAGTGAGAATTTTTGTGAAGGATTCGTTTTCGCGAAGACCTTCAACGGCGCCGCTCATTGTTTCCATACCAAACATAAGAACAGCAAAACCAATCAGTATAAAACCGGTGTTTTTCTTCTTGTCGCTATTTGACATCATTGTCATAACGACACCTATTGCAGCTAAGATAGGTGTGAAAGATTCAGGCTTTAAAAGCTTGAGCCATATGGTTGAGCCGTTAATGCCCGTGAGACTCAGGAGCCATGAGGTGACGGTTGTACCGATGTTTGCACCCATTATTATGCTTATGGTTTGTCCAAGTTTCATTATGCCGGAGTTTACAAAACCAACCAACATAACAGTAGTAGCAGAAGAACTCTGTATAACTGATGTTACAATGAAACCTAACAAAAACCCTAAAATTCTTGTGGAGGTAAGTCTTGCAAGGATTGATTCAAGCTTTCCACCGGCGAGTTTCTTTAGTCCGTCCCCCATAAGGTCCATTCCATAAAGGAAGAGAGCAAGTCCACCTATCAAAGATAAAACCGAAAAAATGTCCATAGTGAATTTCTCCTTTGTAATTAGTGTATATAAAGAATAATATTTTCAAAATA
>JAZROR010000019.1:0-6706 GCA_045648845.1 Clostridia bacterium | reverse complement strand
TTTGCTCCTCTGTAACCTTTAGCTAATTTTAATATTTTCTTACGTCTTTTTCTTGTGTGCATAGCACCTTTAACTCTTGCCATGTCTAAAGACTCCTTTCATATCTTAATGTGTTTTTTGCAGACCAAACTGCAATTCAATTTATCCAAAATTGGACCGAAATTTTTTTAATTTACCTTCTTATTTATAAGGCATCATGCTCTTGATAGTAGCAGCATTCGCTGTTGCAAGATAGCCGCCCTTTCTGAGCTTTCTTTTTCTCTTTGTTGACTTCTTGTTGAGGATGTGGCTTCTGTAAGCCTTACCTCTTTTGATTTTTCCGTTCTTTGTAACGCCGAAACGTTTTGCTGCGCCTTTGTGTGTCTTAATTTTAGGCATTTTTCATACTCCTTCCATAAATAACTTTTTAAAGCTTTTGTCCTATCCAAGTCAAAATCTTATGCTTTCTTGGGTGATACAAACATAGCCATGCTTCTTCCCTCAAGTTTAATGTCCTTTTCAACAACGCCAACCTCAGCCATTGCATCTTTAACTCTGAGAAGCAATTCCTTTCCGCTTGCACTGTGAGTAATTTCACGGC
The DNA here is from genome assembly GCA_045648845.1 of Clostridia bacterium. Taxonomy (GTDB): domain Bacteria; phylum Bacillota; class Clostridia; order Monoglobales; family Monoglobaceae; genus SIG440. The sequence goes on along the minus strand of JAZROR010000019.1, from coordinate 6,126 downwards.
CGCGGAAACGCACCGAAACTTTCACCTTGTCACCGGACTTCAAAAACTTAATTCCCTGATTAACCTTTGTCTGAAAATCATGCTCATCGATATTGGGACTAAGACGAACCTCTTTAATATCAATAACCTTCTGGTTCTTTCTTTGTTCCTTTTCTCTTTTGGCAAGCTCAAACTTGTACTTTCCGTAATCCATAATTCTGCATACAGGTGGTTTTGCCTGAGGCGCAATCTTGACAAGGTCAAGGTTGTGCTCATCGGCCATTGCTAAAGCCTCTTTGCTTGAAACAACACCAAGCTGTGCACCGTCAGGACCAATAAGGCGAACTTCTTTGTCACGGATTTCCTCGTTAATCATCAATTCCTGCTTAGCTATACCTAAACACCTCCAAAATAGTTTGCACTCTTTTGAAAAACAAAAAAGTGCGGAAAGCACAAAACTCCGCACTCAAAAAACAAGTTCAATACCCTTTTGCCAAAAGCTGAGGGGAGAAGCGGACCTTCTGCTTTACCTTGCGAGTATATCACACAAAACTTCCTTTGTCAAGTACTTTTTATTTAAAACCAAAAACTTTCTACTTTCCACTTGAATATTTGAAAGATATATGGTAAAATGTTAAAAAGTTATTGTGCATATTATGAAAGAGAGGATGATAATCTTGTATATCTTCACAAGTTCTGTAATTGAAACAATCAAGACCCTTTGCCTGTCCATTCTTTGTTCCACAATTTTTTCTATTATGATTTTCCGTGAAAATGTTGTTCCTTATCGTTATGTTTGTTTAGTTCTCAATGTCGCGGCTTTTTTACTCTTTCTTTTTCTCTACCGCCGAAACTGGACAAAGTTTTACAGAAACACTTTTTATAGTTCAGAATATTCCATCCCTGCCACTGTTTCATTTTTAATTTATGCGATACTTTCAGTGCTTCTGTACATAAACAACTCAGCTACAATTTTCGGCATCAGAATAAGTCTTATTTTTAGATATCTTTTTCAGCACACCAGATTTTTGGAGCCAATGCTCAATTCGGAATATGCTTTTATTACTGTGCTTGTTTCACACTTTATAACGGCCGGGGTTTTGTTTTATATCCCCTTTAGTGTTTCGAAAGAAGTTTAGCTTCACATCTGTATATAGGTTGTCCTTTCTCAGAAAAAAGCTTTTCATATTCAGTCATAACATTACCTTCAAATTTGCTGTTATGCAAATCGAGGGTAATGTTTTTTAATTTTAGACCAAATTCCGAGAAAGAGTTAAGGGAAAACTCAAAGAGCCCACTATTGTCGGTTTTGAAATGAATTTCTCCATTTTCACACAGCAATCTTTCATATATTGAAAGGTATCTTGCGTGTGTCAGTCTGCGTTTTTTATAACCTTCCTTGCTCCATGGGTCACAGAAATTTATGTAAAGTCTGTCTATCTTTGTACTGGTCTCCATTTCGCCCAAGATTTCCGCATTTCCCGGAACAAATTTCACATTGGAAAGACCCGCTTCCTTAACCTTTTCCATTGCAAGAACCAGAACATCAAGATTTTTTTCAAATGCAAGATAATTTATGTCCTGATTTCTCTTTGCTGTTTCAAGAATAAATCCACCCTTTCCACAACCTATTTCAAGATGCAAGGGTCTGTCATTTTCAAACACAGCCTTTATATCATTTTTATACTCCATAATATCCCTTATCATAAGCGAAGAACAGCTTTCCATACGTTCCTCGCGATGTTTTTTTCTTCGCATTCTCATAAAATTTTCTCCGTTCTGTAAATGTTACAATTATTTACTCAAATCACCTCGGGGAGGTATTTGCCCCAAGGTGATTTTTTTCCTTTGATATTCTATCAAAAAAACTTTGGAAAGTCAACTTAATCATTGAACGTAAACCCGCTGTAAACATCAGCAAGAATATTCCAAAGTTCTCTGTCAACCATTCCTTTCGTTTCTCTGTTATAATATTTCTCCAAATCCTCAACCGCTTTTCTTGTGTCACTGTCAAAAGTACCCGTAATTTTCACAGGATGAATATTCCCAAAAATTTTAGCAAGACGACTGAGCATAACCTGAAGAACATAAATCTCCTCAAAATCGTCCCCTTCTTTGAAGCTTGGAATGTCCACAGGATATACATACACAGGTCTCAAAATTTTTTGTCTCAACACCAAATCATCATATACCCGGACAATGTCCGTCCACGTCTCAAAATCCACTTTTCCCGTTTGGGAAAGTCCAAATCTCTGTTGAAACGCCCTGACCGCCTTTTCCGTCTCAGGTCCGTATATTCCGTCCGGCTTTACATCAGGAATATCTCTGATGTACCTTGATATAAATCTCAGATATGTCTGAATTTCCCGAATATTTTTTTGATTGTCACGGTATGAAAAATAAATTTTATCTTCCATTTAAATCCCTCCTTTTAACCTTGAACCGCATACCCCGGATATTGACCGGGCGTTTTCAAATCGCCGTTTTTCAGGTTGAAGTATGTGTCCTCAATCAAATCCCAAAGCACAGGCCCAACAAATCCTTTTGGAGGAACTCCTACATCTTCTGCAAAGGCATTAACTGCATTTTGTGTCTGTTCGCCAAAATATCCTGTAACCTCCACAGAAGGTATATTTCCATAAACTCCCGATATGAAATTGAGCCTTGATTGAATCACCCTGACTGCATCCGAGCTTGTTCCCAAAGTAAGAGGCGTGCCCGGATATGGTGAATAATCATCCTCCAAAAATTGCGGCGGATAGTTTTCCAAAATTCCAAGATAAGCACTGCTGAGTGCATTCCAGGTTGCTTCATCCACCACACCGGTCTGTGGAAGACCTCTGCTCTGTTGAAAGCTTCTCACTGCATTTTCGGTGGCAGGACCAAATATTCCATCAATGTTTACAGCAGGGACAGCGTTGTCATATGCCGCAATCACCGATAAGTAATACTGTATAACCCTAACAGGATTTCCACTTTCCCCAGGTCTTATTTCCGTAACAAAGTTTTTGGGGACATCCGCAAGCTTGATGCCCTCCGAATTCAGCGCCCCGAGCCTTGCTACTGCTACAAAAATAGATTTTATTTTATACCAGGTGGCTTTTCCTATTATGCCATCCTGAGTCAAATTGAAAATTTCCTGAAACTTTCTCACCGCATCAAGGGTCTCCTCACCAAATACCCCATCAACAGACAAAATTTTGGGAATAAGTGGGTAATCCCTTGAAATTCTGTTGAGCTGAGTCTGTATCGTCCGCACACTCTGACCGGATGAACCCACTCTTAATGGCGTTCCCGGATAAGTTTCGGTCACATTCTGTATTGGTGCATCCTGTACAAGTTCAATATCATCACCATAATAATATGTAAGAATATCATATGGTCCAAGTCCCTGATTAGCAAGCTCAACGGAACCCCATTGAGAAAGTCCGTCACAGGTAACCTCCCGCCCGTCACAAAATGCCGCAAAAAGGGGCTCTACATTCCCCTGACGTCTGATGTAATCGTTAAATATTTCGTCAACTATTTGGCTTATATTCTCAAAAATATCGCGGTTTTTCACAAATGACTGGTCAAAAGCCGTGGAATTTGTTATGTCAAAATTATAACCTCTTGAGGGATACCACTCGGTATAAATTCTGTTAAGCGCATAAGAAATCTGTGCATAGATGTTTGCCCTGAGGGCACTTTCGGGCCAAGTGGGAAAGATTTCACTTGACGCAACGTTTTTTATGTAATCCGAAAAGCTCACCGTCACATTTTCCGCATTGGAATCAGGTGTGCCCAGATGCACCGTTATCGTTTCAGGAATAAAAGGTCTTCCTACCACAAAAAATCACCTGCCTTTTCATTCACTTTCAAAAGGTTCTTCCTCAATAACCGTGACAGTTTTTCCATTTTCCTTTCCGTCAGCAAGAGGTATCATTCCCACAGGCTGAATCGAGGTTTGCCCCTCGAAAACCGGAACATTCACATTTTCTACCGTCTCGTAGCCCGGATAATCCACCCGAATATTATACTTAAAAAATCTATCCGTTCCATCCGGCGTTTGGGAATTTGCGGCAGGAAATGTAGGCACAGCAATTATCGCCGTCCTCCCACTTCGGTCGGTCTTCATAATCCTGACAACTTCTTCGCCGCTTTCTGTGGGTTTTGACACAATCACGTTGGCATCAGGAAGCGGTATAGCCTGGTCTGCCGTATACACCTGAACAACAATATATCCTTCCGGCATCGCATACACTCCTTTCACTTTTACTAAAATATTGTATGCATAAAAACTTTTTTGGTGAAAGTTCTCTGTATAGCTAAAGCTTTTCGAGGAAATAATATCCTCAAAAAGCTTTGAATGGATGTGATAGCTTGTTCGTGACATTTATTCGTACAATAATAATGTATTTCTTCGTTATTGTTTCTCTAAGAATGCTGGGAAAGCGCCAGATAGGAGAACTTGAACCCTCTGAACTGGTGGTAACTATTGTCGTTTCAGAGGTGGCAGCTCTGCCTATTCAGGACACATCGCAACCCATAATCAGCAGTCTCATCGCCATTGCCTTGCTTCTTGTTCTTGAACTGGCACTTTCCTTTGGTGCGTATAAAAATTTCACTTTGCGAAAAATCTTTTTCGGTACTCCAAGCGTTTTTTATGAAAAAGGAAAAATCAATCAAAAAGAAATGGCACGTCAACGCTTCAATCTCAACGACCTTATGGAAACCGTGAGAAATACAGGCGCCACCTCACTTTCAGAAATAGACTATATAATTATGGAAACCAACGGAAACGTAAGTGTCATCCCAAAACCTGATTTCGCTCCCGTTACCCCGAGAGATTTGAAAATTCCCCCTGCGTCACAAAACTTTATCAGTTATGTTTTGATTGACAACGGCCATATAAATGACAACAATCTGTGCCGCCTTGGTTTCAACCGTGAATGGCTCACCAAACAACTGGCAGCAAAAAAAATCCGAAATGCTTCTCAGATTTTTTGTATGACCGCTGACCGCACCGGTGAAATTGTAATTATTAAAAACGACGCCCAAAAGGAGAACAAAAAACAATGAGAGCGCTTATTGTGGCAATCACAATTTTTTTGGTGATATGCATCTTCATAGGAATACACTCGTATACAATTATAAACCTTACCAAACGAATAAGCCCCGTTTGTGAAGAGACCATCGGTTTTGTAAGTGCTGACCAGTGGGATAAGGTCATCAAAAATATAGACAAAATACAAAATATGTGGAATAAAAAACGACTTTGGACATCCCTTACCATATCCACAAAAAATATAGAAGAAATTGAAATCTCATTAAAGCAAAGCAGAGCCTTTGCTGTCCTTCATGAAAAGTCAGACTTTATGGGTGAATTCATTATGTTCTCCATGCTCCTTGACCACATTCCCCATCAGGAAGGCTTCAGTATAGAAGAAATATTATAAAAGAAAAAAAGGCGGTTTCATATAACCGCCTTTTTTCTGCTAACAAACCCTATCCCATAACAATAATTCCGCCATATGGTCTGATTTTCATAAGTCTTGCGCTGTCCATGCCAAACAAATCATCCATCTGTTTTTTATACTTTTGGGCAAGTTCAACCGGCACAAACGCCTGAATTGTTCCCGCAAAGCCTCCACCGTGAACTCTCACAGCACCTTTCTCGCCAACAAGTCTGCGACTGATTTCAAGTGCAAGGGGGATTTCCTGATTCTTTGGTTTCTTTGAAGAATACAAATTCTGCAAAAGTCCTTTTGATGATTCTCCTGATTCATTCACAATAGCTAAAAACTTTGATACATCACCATTTTCCAAAGCACCAAATTCAAGCCACGCTCTTTCATTCTCGTCAAGGAAATGAATCGCGCGCAAAATCGCCCTGTCCGAACATTTTCTTCTTAAGCTTGGTAACTTTTCAAAAAACTCCGACTTTTCAACCTGTCTCATAACCTCTTTTCCAAATAAAGCTGCTACCTCACGCATTTCCTCGGTTATTGCTACATAATCATCAGTGAGGTCCGCATGACTTCCCTTGGTGTCGGTAATAAAAAGGCAATATCCTGAATTCTCAAAATCAAATTCACAGCTTTTCACCACCGGTTTTTGTGGATTTTCAAAATCAATAAATACAAATCCGCCAACCGATGACACCAT
>JAZROR010000018.1:0-2654 GCA_045648845.1 Clostridia bacterium | reverse complement strand
TTTTTTATTTGTTTTTCTTTGCTGTAAGTGCCATTTCGCCGTTTAAGTACATAGCCAAAAGTCCAAGCAAGACCAAAACAGATGTTGCATAGACAATAATCGGTATAATTTTTTTGTAGATAACAAAACAGATTGTTGCAGCAGTATTGCCACCGATAATCAAAGCTGTAACATAGCCGAAAAAGGTGAGACCGCCGGCAAAAAGACAAATCATTATTCCATAGCCAAAGATTGTTTTTAAAACCATTGACAGCTTCTTGAAAAATGCTTTCATTTTCATACCTCCTTAAAGTCCAAGGATGGGAAGAAATCCCATCAGGCAAAGCGCTTGCATAATAAACTGTGCAGCCACCCACCAAAGATTGTTCTTGAAGGTTTTGTCAAAGTCGGATTCAGCCAACGACATACCTGCATACATTCCAAGGCCAAGGGGCGGAGTAATTCCGCACATAACGCCGCAGATACAAGGGAGCATTGCTGCTGCAAGAAGCGGTGAAACCCCAACGGTTGCCAAGGTGGAAATAAACATCGGCCCGAAAATTACAACAAGGGATGAACCGGGGATTACCATGCCCAACACACAGGTAAATGCACAGATAAAAAGGACCATTCCAAGTTTGTTAAAGGGCATAGAAACCAGGAAACCCTCCATTTCTTGCGCAACATTCATATCGTCAAACATTCCGCCAATCATATAGCCGATTATACAAACTCCAATGGTTGGGGAAATGGTTTTCACACCTGAGGCAAACATTTTTGCAATTCCCTGAACCGAAACAGCGGATTTATCCTTGGCAATCAGGCAGGTGTAAAAAGCGGTGATTCCCGCAATAAAAAGGAGCAGTGATGATGAAAAATATTTCGCTCCGTCTTTGCCCAGACGAGCAGTAAAGAAAGTGTCTTTGAAAAGATAGTCAAGAACAAAAGGAAGCAAAATAATAACCGGAATAAAAAGTCCCTGCCAGCCTGTTTTAAAGACTTCCTTGAGGTTTGGAAGTTCCTCTTTTGACACAGGCTTTACTTTGTAATGCTTGCAAAAAGCCCAAACCATAACAAGTCGCTGAAAGATAAACCAAAGAGAAATTCCCCACAAAACAACCCAGAACTGACCGGTGGTCATATTTTCGTTTGGATAAAGGGCTATGTATGCACCCATCGCCGCAACAATGTTTGATGATGGGGGTATCATATTTCCCATATAGCTTGCGTTGCTTACAATGTTTGCAGCAAGCTCGCGGGGGAAACCTGATTTTATCATTGCCGGTACAGTAAGAGAGCCTGTTGCCATAACGTTTCCTGGACCGCTGCCGGAAAGAGCTCCCATAAAGCTGCTGGCAATAACGGACACATATCCCGCACCGCCTGTAACTCTGCCCAAAAGCGCAAGAATAATGGCAACACAAGAATCAATGACCTTTGTTTTTGTCAAAATTATCGACATAGCAACAAAAGCGGTCATAGAATAAATAAGGGATGTTGAAAGTCCGCCGTCAATATATTTGAGGACGTTCCCCCAAGTTCCCGTAACAGTAAGCAAAACCACAAAGCTGATTAAAATTGCTTCATATACAGGTCTTTTGAAAAGCATAAACCATACGCCGATTACTATCAGCATAATTCCAAGATAAATAAAAGCAGATGGCATATTTTCCTCCTTAAATTCCGAAATAGTTATATGTTTGATTACAAGTTGGTTATAATATAGCACAAAAAAATAAAAGTGTCAATATGAATTTTAAACAAAAATGCGTATAAATACTTGCACAAGAGCGATTAAAAGAGTATACTTAAAAAAGAAAGTGAGGGGTATTCATGAATTCAAAACAGCTTCAATATGTGCTTGCGCTTGCCGAGGAACTCAATTTTTCTCAGGCGGCACAGCGTTTTAAAATATCACAGCCCGCTCTCAGCAAGCAGATTATATCCCTTGAAGAGGAGCTTGGAATAAAGCTTTTTGACAGAAGCACCACGCCCATTTCTGTTACCCCTGCAGGAGAGTTTTTTGTGGAAAAGGCAAAAAAACTTTTGTTTGAAGAAGAAACTTTGGTTAAAGCTATTGAACAATACAAAAACGGAGAGAAAGGGAAGCTGACAATAGGTATTGCGCCATTTCGAAGTCTTTATTTGATGCCCCGGCTTGTTCAGAAAATCAAGGAGAAGTTTCCGGATATTCAGCTTGTAATAAAGGAGCATGGACTTCAGCTGCTTCAAAAGGGTCTTTTGGAGGGGAAATATGATTTTGCAATTATGAATCTTCCGGTGGATGAAACAGAGTTTGAGGTTATTCCCTTGGAAGAGGACGCTGTTGTTCTCGCGGTGCCCAACCGCCTGCTGCATTTTGTGGAGTCCGAAAAGAACGGACAGAAGGCAGGAAGGATTGATTTGGCAGATTGCAAAAAGTTGCCCTTTGTGGTGGTGGGTCAAAATCAGGAGCTGCGCAAGCTTTTTGATAGTTTATGTGCGAAGGCAAAAATTGAGCCTAATATTTTTGTTGAGGTTACTGGAGTGACCACTGCAAGAGAAATGGTTAAGCGTGGAATAGCTGCGGCACTTTTGCCGAAACAGTTTTTGCAAAGAGAGACCGAAAATGAGGATATAACCCTTTTTGAGCTAAATCAAACCGAATACAGCCGCCAGCCAGCCATTGTTTTAAG
>JAZROR010000017.1:0-5137 GCA_045648845.1 Clostridia bacterium | reverse complement strand
CGCTTGGCCTCCGACTTGTCCGCGGCGGTACGATCGTTTCCGCTGAAAAGCCTCTGATCTCCACCCAGTGCATCCGCGTTCCCGTATCCGACGGCCACACCGCAGCGGTATTCGTATCCTTCGAAAATCCCCCGCCGCGTGAAACCATCCTCGAAGAATGGAAGAACTTCCGCGGTCCGCCCCAGATGCTCGAGCTTCCCTCCGCACCTGAGCAGTTCATCACCTATCACGAAGAAGACAACCGTCCTCAGGCAAAGCTTGATCGTGATATGGAAGGTGGTATGGCTGTTTCAATCGGACGTCTTCGTGAAGACAGTCAGTATGATTACAAATTTGTTTGTCTTTCGCACAACACACTCCGTGGTGCAGCGGGCGGTGCTGTTCTCATGGCTGAGCTTTTGGCGGCAAAAGGATATCTTGACTAATAAACATAGGTTGATGCAGCAAATTTTTGCTGCATCAATTTAAATCCTAAGAAAAAATGTGCTTTTATCCCACAAAAGCACAAAAGGGCTTTGATTTTTCGTGGGCAGAAAGGCTGTATGAATTATGAAAAGACCTATTTTTACCGGCTCGGGTGTTGCTATAATTACACCTTTTGATGACGGTGGCGTGAATTACGAAAAGCTTGAAGAACTTCTTTTGTTTCAGCTTGAAAACAAGACTAAGGCTCTTATTATTTGCGGAACGACGGGTGAAGCTTCTGCAATGGATGAAAAAGAACAAATGGAAGTTCTTGAGTTTTGTATTGAAAAAATGAAAGGCAAAATTACTATGATTGCCGGAACAGGCAGCAACAATGTAGACAAGGCAATAAGACTCAGTAAATTTGCTGAAAATGTGGGTTATGACGGTGTTTTGGTGGTTACACCTTATTATAACAAAGCAACTCCAAAAGGCTTATGCGAATATTATGGGATTATTGCCGAAAGCGTAGAGATACCTGTGATTTTGTACAATGTTCCAGGCAGAACTGGGGTTTCAATTTCACTTGAAACTCTGAAATTACTTGATGAAAAATACGAAAACATAATTGCTATAAAAGAAGCAAGTGGCGATGTGGCTTTTGCCGGGAAAATCTTGGCTGAAACCAATCTTGTGGTTTATTCGGGGAATGATGATGTTGCCCTTCCAATTATGGCTATTGGTGGCAGCGGTGTGATTTCTGTTATTGCAAATATTTTTCCATATGAGGTCTATGATTTCTGCAATGATTTTGAAAACGGAAATCTTGGGGCTGCTCAAAAGAAATTTCTCAAGATGCTTGACTGTATGGGTGCTATGTTTTATGAAGTAAATCCCATACCGGTTAAAACAGCTATGAATATTCTTGGATTTAACGTGGGAAAGCTAAGGCTTCCACTTTGTGAAATGGAAGAAAAAAATGTCGAAAAATTGAAAAAGGCATTATTTAACTATAAAGAAAGTCTTAAATAAGAAAAAGAGGAGATTCACAAATGATAAATGTTCTTTTATGCGGTGCAAACGGAAGAATGGGAAATGCGGTACGACGTATTGCAAATGAAAACCCTGCATTATGCATTGTGGCGGGTTTTGATATAAACACAGAAAGCACCGACTTTCCGGTATATGACAGCCTTCAAAAAGTGACCGAAAAGATTGACTGTATTATCGACTTTTCGCATCCGTCACTTACTGATGAGGTGCTTGATTATGCGAAGAAGAATAAAATTCCGGCTGTAATTTGCACAACAGGTCTTTCGAAGGAACAGATTTCAAAGATTGAGTTTTATTCAAAGGACACGCCAATCTTTTTCTCAGCTAATATGTCACTTGGTGTAAATCTTCTTATTGAACTTGTTACCAAAGCATCAAAAATTCTTGAAAGCAATTTTGATATTGAAATCGTCGAAAAGCACCACAACCAAAAGCTTGATGCGCCCAGCGGAACTGCACTTGCTATTGCTGATGCCATTTCTGACACTGTTGCTTTTAATCCCAAATATGTTTTTGACAGACACTCTGTGAGAAAGAAAAGAGATAGGGAAGAAATTGGTATTCATGCAGTGCGTGGTGGAAATATTGTAGGTGAACATACCGTTATTTTTGCCGGAAATGATGAGGTCATTGAGGTAAAACACTCAGCAACTTCAAGAGAAGTTTTTGCAGTAGGTGCTGTCCGTGCGGCAATTTTTATGTATCAAAAAGCACCCGGACTTTACAGCATGGCAGATTTGGTTAAGGAATACTGATAAGAAAGAAGAAGACTTATGAAAACAAAAAAATTGGTTATTGCAGCAGTTTTTGCTGCCCTTGTATGTGTTGCAACCTTTGCGGTACGTATTCCTGCAGGACTAAGCGGTGGATATGTTAACATGGGTGATGCGGTAGTGCTTCTTTCCGGATACTTGCTTGGCCCTGTCCTTGGCGGTCTTGCGGGTGGAATAGGTTCGGCTCTTGCTGATGCTTTCGGTGGATATATGGTTTTTGTTGTCCCCACCCTTGTGATAAAGTTTTTTATGGCTTTTGTTTCAGCAAAGCTTTTTGATAGCGTTTTCAAAAAAAGAAGCTGGGCTGGACTCATTGCTTGTGGAATTATTGCTGAATGCATTATGTCGGTTGGGTATTTTCTCTTTGAAATAATTATTACCGCAAGTGTTTTCGCGGCAGCAGCAGGTATATGGGGGAATATAACTCAAGCTGTTTTTGGAGTTTTGGTTTCAACTGCTTTATATAAGCTTTTGAGCACAAAAAAAGAGATAATGAAATTTTTCAAATAAAATATTTTTCCGGAGTAAATGCTCCGGATTTTTTTATGTTTATGTGCCAGTTTTTTTTAATTATGTGTCAAATTATTGACTTTTTTATGTAAATATGCAATAATTATACAGTATCATTATGTCGAAAAAGTTTTCGACAGTACATAAATTTTCAGGAGGATTTATAATGAAAAAATCAACAATTATCAAAAGCGCGGTTGTTATCCTTGCTCTTATTGCAGTTGTTGTATGTGCTGTTTCTGTTCACTCAACCGAAACAATCATATGTTCAACCTGTGAAGGCGCAGGAGTTGACTGTGCGGACTGCGGAGGCGCAGGCGAGCTTCCGGCACCAAGTAATTATTATGCAACATTTGTATCATTGCTTCCACCAATTCTTGCCATAATTCTGGCACTTGTTACGAAGGAAGTGTATTCATCACTATTTATCGGTATTGTTATCGCTGCGCTTTTCTCAGCAAACTTCAATCCGGTTGTGGGTATGGACAACCTTTTGACTGTTGGTCTTATTGATGCGGTTTCGGGTACTGCCGGCATCTTTGTTTTCCTTGTTGTTTTGGGTATTTTGGTTGCTCTTGTTAACAAGGCGGGCGGAAGTGCTGCTTTCGGTGCTTGGGCTGAAAAGCACATCAAGAGCCGCATGGGTGCAATGCTTGCCACATTTGTTCTTGGTGTTCTTATTTTTATTGATGACTATTTCAACTGTCTCACTGTTGGTTCAGTTATGAAGCCCGTGTGTGACCGTCATAAAGTTTCAAGAGCGAAGCTTTCATATTTAATTGATGCTACTGCTGCTCCGATTTGTATGATTGCTCCCATTTCATCATGGGCAGCAGCCGTTGCAAGCTATGCTCCGGAAGGCGAAGGAATTTCGCTTTTTGTCCGTGCAATTCCTTATAACTTCTATTCACTTCTTACCTTTGTATTTATCATTGTTCTTTGCGTTAAGAAGATGGATTTTGGTCCTATGAGATTACACGAACTCAACGCGATCAACAACGGTGACCTTTTCACCTGTGGCGACAGAGTGGAAGAAGGGGAAGTGTCACAAGCTTCAAACAGAAGTCGTGTTTCTGACTTGGTTCTTCCGATAGTTGTCCTTATAATTATTTCAGTTCTGGCACTCATTTATGTTGGCGGTTTCTTTGGTACTGACATCTGGGGCGGAACAGACAATGCTGGAAACTTTATCGGTTCATTTGGTAACACAGATGCAACTGTTGGTCTTCCATGGGGTGCTATTATTGCTTTGGTTGTTACCATTCTTTACTTTATGGCAAGAAGACTTATTTCGTTTAAAGAAGCTATGGAATGCGTTCCCAAGGGCTTTGTAGCAATGGTTCCTGCCATTCTGATTCTTACATTTGCAACAGCGCTCAAAAACGTGAACGGTCTTTTGGGTTATGCAACATATGTTGAAAACCTTCTTGCAAATGCTGAAAGCCTGGCAAACTTCTTACCGGCTGTTATCTTTGTTGTTGCTTGCGTTCTTGCATTTTCAACCGGTACATCCTGGGGTACATTTGGCATTCTTATTCCGATTGTCACAGTTATCTTTGATGCAAGCGACCCGCTTCTCATCATCGGTATGTCAGCATGTCTTGCAGGTGCTGTATGTGGTGACCATTGTTCACCGATTTCTGATACAACCATTATGTCATCAGCCGGTGCACAGTGTAACCATTTGAACCATGTTTCGACACAGCTTCCTTATGCAATAACTGTTGCAGCTGTATCATTTGTTTCATATGTACTTGCAGGTCTTATTCAGAATTGGTATATTGTTTTCCCGATTTCTGTTATAATCCTTGTTGGAACAATGTTTGTAATTGATGCTGTATCTAAAAAGAAAGAAGCATAAATTTTAAAATTCAAAAGCCTGAGGCTGGTTGCCTCAGTCTTTTTTTATTGAAAACAGGTAATCCAAGTCCAAAAGAATTTTTTTAGGGAATGTGATAATGGCTGGGCGGTGGATTTGAAAATCATTTTTTTAAGTTCAACATCACTTGAAGCAACAAGCGGAAACTCCCCACAATTTTCTTCATCGATTTTTACTGTGAGAGTCCCTAGAACATCACCTTTTTGTATGGGTGCCTGCAAGTCTTCAAAAGGAATTGCCTCGATGGTTATTTTGCTTGTTTCATCGCTTTTTAATGGCAATATAACATCTTCTGCGACTTTCAGGTTTACGGTGTCTAAAACGCCTTTTTTTACGTTTGCGGAAATTATGAAGTCGTCCTTGTTGTGTATCTTATGAGCCATGTACTCAGAAAAGGCATTATCATACATTACTTTGTGGTCATTCCAGTCATCAGGGGCGTTGAGTGTTACACATACAAGCTTCATTCCATTTTTCTCAACTGCTGTTACAAAGTCGGAGGCCAAGCGTCTTAGGA
>JAZROR010000016.1:0-3121 GCA_045648845.1 Clostridia bacterium | reverse complement strand
CGTGAGGTTGCACAGATAATCAATATGGTTATTTGTGACTTTGAGGGAAATAAAGAAGAAGCAGCAAAGCGTGTAGACGCACTTTGCAAGAAGTATCCTCTTTATGAATAGGCCACTTGCGGACAGATTAAGACCCGAAACCCTTTCTGATGTGGTGGGACAAAACCACATAATCGGTGAGGGCAGGGTTTTGTCCGAGATAGCGAAAAACGGCAAAATCCCAAATATGATTTTTTATGGCCCGTCAGGTGTGGGAAAGACCACGGTTGCCAATATTTTGGCAAAGGTTGCGGGCAAGACGCTCTATAAGCTCAATGCCACAACGGCGTCAGTCAGTGACATCCGTGAGGTTTGTGCGCAGACCGAGACACTTTCCGGGCAGAATGGAATTCTTTTGTACCTTGATGAAATTCAAAACTTTAACAAGAAACAACAGCAATCCCTGCTCGAATATATCGAAAATGGGAAGATAACATTGATTGCCAGCACCACAGAAAACCCGTATTTTTATATTTATAATGCGGTGCTGGGCCGGTCGGTTGTGTTTGAGTTCAAACAGGTGCCCGCTAAGGATATAGAAAAGGCGCTTAGCCGTGCGCTCGGCATTTTGTCAGAGGAATTTGGCGGCGAAATCAAAATAAATGAAGATGCACTTTTGCATATTGCCCAGATGTCAAACGGTGATGTGAGAAAGGCGCTCAATGCCCTTGAACTTTCGGTGGCATATTCGGCGCCTGACAAGGACGGCGGCATAACAATAAATTTGGAAACTGCAGAGCAGTGTACACAGAGAAAGTCATTCCGTTATGATAAGTCGGGTGATAGTCAATATGATGTTATGAGTGCGCTCCAAAAGTCTATACGTGGCTCTGACCCCGATGCTGCGGTACATTACCTTGCAAGACTTATTGCGGCGGAGGATTTGCAGACAGCGTGCAGACGGCTTTTGGTTATTGCAGCGGAAGACGTTGGACTTGCTTATCCTATGGCTATTCCTATTGTAAAGGCGTGCGTTGATAGCGCTTTGATGCTTGGACTTCCTGAGGGAAGAATCCCGCTCGCTGATGCGGCGGTGCTCCTTGCTACTGCACCAAAGTCGAATTCGGCTTATATGGCACTGAATATGGCGCTCCACGATATAGAGAGTATGGACACTGGAGAAATTCCGCGTCAGCTCCAGAACAAGCATTGTGATGGCGAGGGAGACGTGAAAAAAGGGCAGAATTACCTTTATCCCCACGACTTCCCCAATCATTATGTAGCTCAGCAATATTTGCCCGATAAGATAAAGAACAAGAAATATTATCGGTATGGTGAAAATAAGAACGAGCAGGCAGCAAAGGAATATTGGGACAAAATAAAGAAACAGAAATAAGAAAAGCCGGGCGGATGTCCGGCTTTCATTTTAAAAGGTGAGCTTTATGGAAAAAACCAACGTAATGCGAATACTTGACCAAAAGAAAATACCCCACAAGGAGTTTTCCTATCCTTGTGAGGAGGCTATCAGCGGGATGGAAATTGCAGAGGTTTTGGGACAAAATCCAAATCAGGTTTTTAAGACTTTGGTGACGGTGGCGGCAAGCAAAAGGAATTATGTCTTTGTTGTGCCAGCTCCTTTGGAACTTGACCTCAAAAAAGCTGCCAAGGCGGTGGGTGAAAAGAAAATAGAAATGCTCAAATCAAAGGAGCTTTTGCCCCTTACCGGTTATGTTCACGGTGGTTGCTCACCTATTGGTATGAAAAAGTTCTTCACAACAACTATTGATTCATCGGCTGAAAACTTTGAGACAATAATTTTCAGCGCCGGAAAGATTGGCTGTCAGGTGGAAATGTCGCTTGAAGATTTGAGGAAAGTGATAAATTTTAAGACAGCGGATATTTGTGGATAAAAAAGCAGTTCGTTATGTACTGCTTTATTAAATTTTCGTCATTTCATAAATTCTATCAAAAATCCGTTCTCTTTCCCACAATTCTTTTATTTCGGGATTTTTCAGTTTGTTCACCTGAGAGGTATTTCGAACTATTGGGAGGGATGCCGTCTTTTTGGCTTTCGCAATTATTTTTTGACCTGTTTCGTTGTGGTCAAGGATTTTTATATATTTGGGGCTCGCAAGTCTGTCGCTCTCCGTTATTCCCAGAAACGCTGAAAGGATAATTCGTCTTATTCTGCTGTGGGTATAGCGTTTGGTTTTTATGGCATCATAAAGCTCGTCAAGGTTTTTTGAAGACAGAGCCGCGTCTTTTATGCGGTTTTCAAGACCCTCGCTGACGTCAGCTATTTTTCTTAAATCTTCTGCAGAGGTTTTGATAAGATGACAGAGAATAGCTTCGTCCAATTTCGTTATTGAGTGGGGAGTTGCATCTTTAAATATGCTGTTTGCACTTTCGGGGATAAATTCCGAAAAGTCTTTGCCCGACTTGATTAAATCTCTTATATAAGATGCTGACGCTATGCCGTCATTTGTCTCTTGAGCATCGTGGTCTACACCCTTTCGCAAAATTGTCACTGGCTTTATGCTGCTTTTTTGTGAAATAAGGGCTTTAAGATACTCAATCCCGAGGAGATTGTTGGGGGATGAGAGCATGTTTGCTTTTTCTTTGCCCCCAAAACTTTCAACCGCTTTTGCGCGAGCTGTGGGATAAGAAAGTCCTGATGCGGAAAACGTGTTCAAAAGAGCCGAAAATTCCGGCGGCTCATTTGCAAGAAGCTTCGCTATTTCGCAAAGGCTGTCAATATCATCACATTCCGCACCAAAGGACAGAAAATCAATGCATCCAAGGGCGTTTAAGGTTCTGACTGCACCAAGTGCAAAAAGCTCTGCTGAGGCGGTTGAATAAGGAGTGGTGAGTTCAAGAACAAGGTCCGCTCCGTTTTCTATCGCAGCCTTTGCACGTAGTTCCTTTGGGGAAATTGAGGCGTCGCCACGTTGGACAAAGTTTCCGCTCATTATTGCCACGATGGCATCGGCTCCCGTTTTTTTGCGGGTTTCTTCTATATGAAATTTGTGTCCGTTGTGAAATGGATTATATTCACAAACTATACCGGCAACAGTCATAAATGTACTCCTTTTGGGTATATTTGTATATAGTATACTCCAAAAGTCTTAATAAGAAAAGTATT
>JAZROR010000015.1:0-1514 GCA_045648845.1 Clostridia bacterium | reverse complement strand
CTACACCGCCAAGGGCATCGATTATTTCTTTAAAGCCGTCAAAGTTCACACTCATAAAATAGTGAATAGGAAGTCCGGTGATAAGCTTTACCTTTTGAACGCTGAGTTCCTCGGGCTCCTGAAGGTTTCCGCGTTTGACTTCGGACATACCGACACCGACGGCTGCATTTATTTTCTGATAGCCGCGTCCCATGGGAATTCGCGTGTCGCGGGGGATGGAAATTATGTTTATATCCTTTGTCCTGCCGTTCATACTAACCAGCATAATGGTGTCACTGCGCATTCCGCCTTCGTCAACGCCGAGAAGGAGGATGTTTACAATGCCCACACCGCTTGTTTGTTCATCAAGAGATGCAAGGGTTATGCCTTCGCCGAGATAAAGATTTGCAAGCAGCTTGGCGGACAAAACTCCGCCTGTGGTAGAAACCACCAGACAGAGAACACATATGAAAGCTAAAATTATTTTTCCTTTTTTGCTGAACATATCAAAATCATTTCTTTCTGTAAAACAAATTTTTTGCCGATAATAAAATAAATACGTTTTTTCAATTATATCACTGTTTTCAGGCAGCGTCAATAAATCCATATAGGGATAATGTCAAATTTACAAAGATTTTACATTTCGCAAAGGTTTTTTTTGGTGCGTTTGTAAAGAACAAACTTATTTCCAATAACCTGAACAACCTGAGACGCTGTTTCCCTTGCCAGTTCTTCGGCAGCTTCCCTTGCTGTCATCATAGAGTTTTCAAGAACGTGAACCTTTATAAGTTCACGGGCATTTAGTGCATTTTTTATCTGCTCAATCATATTTTCGCCGATGCCATCCTTTCCCACCTGATAAAGACTGGGGATTTGGCTTGCGAGTCCGCGAAGGTATGCTCTTTCTTTGCTTGTCATTTTATTTTTCCTCCTCTAAGCAATCCGAAAGCCTTGCAAAGTCTGAAAGGCTCAGTTTTTCCCCTCGGATACTTTGGTCAAATCCAAGTTCCGAAAGGGCGGATAAAAGTTTTCCTTTTTCTATATTTATATATGGGCTTTTTGAAAGGGCGTTGAGAAGTGTCTTTCTCCGCTGTCCAAAAGCCGATTTTATTATTGCAAACATCTGTTTTTTGTTTTTCACCTTTACCGTTGGCTCATCGGTTACGGAAAGTCTTATCACCACCGAGGCCACCTTTGGTTGTGGCATAAAGCAATGGGGCTCTGCTTTTACTACAATATTTGGAACAGTATAAAACTGTACCGCAAGGGACAGAGCACCATAATCCTTTCCGCCGGGGAGCGCTGCCATACGGTCGGCAACCTCCTTTTGAACCATAACGGTGAGGGATTTGATTTTTACGTTCTCTTCGAGAAACTTCATTATAATAGGAGTCGTTATGTAATAAGGAAGATTTGCTACAACGTGGACATCACTATCACCGAAGTTTTCTTCAATCAATTTTTCCAAATCAACCTTGAGAACATCTTCGTTGACAACCTTTACATTGTCAAATTCGCTAAGCGTGTGGTCGAGA
>JAZROR010000014.1:0-5262 GCA_045648845.1 Clostridia bacterium | reverse complement strand
CATTACAGAAAGCATAATAAAGGATATTACAGACCTTCTTCACGAGTTTGTTCTTTGCCCAATTATTAAGGATGGGACCTTTGACAAGACTTATGTGGAACAGGAAAAGGAAAATGCGAGGAACTTTATAAAAGGTCTTATCAACGACAAAAAGGAATACGCTCAGGTAAGATGCAACGAAATAATGTTTGAGGGCGACCCTTATGGAAACTTTTCGTATGGTTACATCGAAGACCTTGATTTGATTGATGAAAAAAATCTTTATGGTTTTTATAAGGAAATTGTTGAAACTGCGGATGTGAACATTTTTGCCAGCGGCTGTTTTGACAAAACGGCAGTTAAAACAGAGATTGAAAAAACCTTTGGGAAATCACTTTCGCCAAGAAACTCCAAACGCACAGCCACAAAGCTTGCAGACTTTGAAGAAAACATAAAGGTGAAAGAAGTTACAGAAGAAATAACAGCATCACAAAGCAAGCTTTGTATGGGATTCAACTGTGGTATTAAGCCTGCATCAGACGAATGCTATGCAGTGGCGGTGTTCTCTTGTATATACGGCGGAAGTCCATTTTCGAAGCTTTTCAACAATGTCCGTGAAAAGTTGAGCCTTGCTTATTACGTTTTCTCGGCGTTTAACAGACAGAAAAGTTTTATGAGAATCAGTGCAGGAATAGAAGCGGCGAAATTCAAGGATGCATATGATGAAATTTTTCTCCAGCTTGACGGAATGAAAAATGGTGACTTTTCGGATGATGAAATAGTTTCTGCGAAAAAATATCTCAAAACCCAAATCGGCAGCATAAAAGACAGCCTTGTTGCTACAGAGGACTTTTATATGACACGGGCTATGATGGAAATTGAGGAGTCCCCAGATGAATTTTTGGGAAAAATCAACAAGGTGGGCCGTGAGGAAATAATTGCTGTAGCAAACAAGATGCAGCTTGATACAGTTTATTTTCTGAAAGGAGTGGGCGGCGATGAGATTTGAAAAAACTGAAAACAAATTCTTAGGCGAAAGTGTTCTTTTCGGTGTTCACGAAAGCGGACTTCGAGTATATATTGTTCCTAAAAAAGGCTTTTCAAAGTATTATGCAATTTATGGTACGGAATATGGCTCAATCGACCGTGTGCTCAAATTTGATGGTCAGGAGATTATGCTCCCTGACGGGATTGCTCATTTTCTTGAGCACAAGCTGTTTGAAGAGGAAGACGGAAAGAATGCTTTTGACAAATTCGCACTAACCGGAGCGAGCAGCAACGCGTTCACAAGCTTTGACATGACGGCATATCTCTTCTCGTGTACCGACAGTTTTTATGAAAATCTTGATATACTTCTTGAATTTGTAAACAATCCTCATTTTACGGATGAGAATGTGGCAAAGGAGCAGGGGATTATCGGTCAGGAAATCAAGATGTATGATGATGACCCTGATTGGAGGCTGTTTTTCAATATGCTTCAGGGAATGTATCATAATAACCCCGTGAAGACGGATATTGCAGGAACTGTGGAAAGCATAAGCCATATAACACCGGAGCTTCTTTACAAGTGCTGCGAGGCATATTATAATCCATCGAATATGATGCTTGTTATGGTGGGGGACATTGATGAGGAGAAGGCGGTCAGCTATATTGACAAGCACGTGAAAAAGGACAAAGACCGTGGCAAAATTGAAAAAAACATTTGTGATGAGCCATTGGGTGTGGCTCAAAAAATTGTCAGACAAAAGCTCAGCGTTTCAAAACCACTATTTCTTATGGGATTTAAGGAGAAAGAAGAGGGCATTGACGGCGAAAAGCTTCTTATGAAACAGATAAAGACAGATATCCTTATGGAAGTTCTTTTTGGGAAAAGCAGTTCGTTTTTCACCGAGCTTTATGGTGAAGGCTTGATTGACGGAAGCTTTGGAAAAGACAGTGAACTTGAAAGGAGTTATGGCTTTTCGAGCATAAGCGGTGAAAGTTCTGAGCCTGAAACGGTGTATAAAAGAGCCCTTGAATATCTTAAAGAAATGAAAGAAAAAGACCTTGATAAAGGAGCTGTTGATGTAGCAAAAAGGGTGCTTATAGGCAGAGATTTAAGACGTTTCAACAGTGTGGAAAGACTGGGCAATGATTTTATACGTTCCTTTATGAGTAACATCAATCCACTTGTTTATAGCGAGCTTGTTGAAAAGGTGAGTCTTGATGACCTCAAGGAAAGACTGGCTGAGCATTTTGATGAAGATGCTTGCACTCTTTCAATCATAGAGCCTTTGGAGGAAAGTTAAAATGATAAACAACATTTCTTTCCCCATGCTTGGTCTTGAATTCAGCATAAACAGAGTCGCCTTTTCTGTTTTTGGAATTCCTATTTATGCATATGGAGTGATTATCGCATTTGGACTTGTGCTTGCGTTTGTGTATGCGTCAAGAGAGGCGAAAAAGACAGGAATTGCGGACAATGATTTTTTCAATATGTTTTTAATCGGACTTCCTGTGGCGGTTTTGTGTGCAAGGCTTTATTATGTGATTTTCAGTTGGAATTATTACAAACATAACCTCTCTGAAATCATGAATATCCGCGAAGGCGGAATAGCCATTTATGGTGCTGTGCTTGGTGCAGCACTGGTTGTACTTATTTATTGTAAAACGAAAAAAATCCACATAGGAAAAGTTCTTGATATCCTTGCGGTATCTCTCCTTATCGGACAGGCTGTGGGACGCTGGGGAAACTTTGTGAATGGCGAAGCATTTGGCGAAAGCTGCAATCTACCCTGGTCGATGACTATTGTCAGGGGAATGAATATAATAGCAGAGTCCGTTCACCCCACATTTTTGTATGAATCCCTCTGGAATGTGGCAGGGGTGTTTGTCTTGCTATTCTTTAAGCGGAGAAAGGTGTTTGAGGGAGAGCTTGCCTGTTGCTATATGGTATGGTATGGCATAGGACGAA
Organism: Clostridia bacterium; assembly: GCA_045648845.1. GTDB lineage: Bacteria > Bacillota > Clostridia > Monoglobales > Monoglobaceae > SIG440. The sequence goes on along the minus strand of JAZROR010000014.1, from coordinate 2,330 downwards.
TGTTCACCGAGGGCTTGCGTGCAGACTCACTTTATTTAGGTGCTTTCAGGGTGTCTCAGCTTTTGTCGGCGGTGCTCGTTTTGGCAGGTCTAATTTTGATAATAAAAAATTATAAAAAACACTTGACAACTGACAGATAATAATGTACAATGAATGGGTTGTAAAGTGAAAATACTTTACATTGCGGAAAGGAGAGAACCCAGAAATGGAAAAAAACGTTGAAATTTCTCTTCTTCTCAGTTTTTACAAAAATATGCTTACCGAGCGTCAGGCAGATACGGCAGAGCTTTATTACAATGAAGACTTGTCGCTGTCTGAAATTGGGACAGAGCTTGGCATAAGCCGCCAGGGAGTTAGGGACAACTTGAAGCGTGCGGAAAGCACTCTTTATGATGTGGAAGAAAAGCTTGGTCTTGCAAAAAGGTTTCTTGGAATCAAGGCAAGTCTTCGTGAGATTGACGCTATTATTTCACAAATTGAAAAGTCACCTGAGTCAAGGCTTTTGCCGAATAGTATAAAACACCAGATAAACGATATTCTCACCATTGTGGCGGGGATAAATGAAATAGAAAATTGATTTTGAAAAATTCCTGAAAGGGGTGTGCATATGGCATTCGAAAGCTTGTCAGACAAACTGCAAAGCACCTTCAAAAAGCTCAGGGGCAAGGGCAAGGTTTCGCCCGCCGACCTGAAAGAAGCAATGCGTGAAGTTAAGCTTGCACTCCTTGAGGCGGACGTCAACTTCAAGGTTGTAAAAAACTTTATTTCAAGCGTTTCAGAACGTGCTTCGGGCGCTGAGGTGATGGAATCACTTACTCCCGCACAGCAGGTTATTAAAATAGTAAACGAAGAGCTTGTTGCTCTTATGGGCACTGAAGAAAAAATCAAAATTTCTTCAAAGCCGCCGACGGTAATTATGATGGCGGGTCTTCAGGGTGCCGGAAAAACCACCACTGCGGCAAAGCTTGGCGGACTCCTCAAAAAACAAGGAAAAAGACCTCTGCTTTGTGCCTGCGATGTTTATAGACCTGCGGCTATCAAGCAACTTCAGGTGGTGGGAGGGCAGCTTGAACTTCCTGTTTTCACTATTGAGGGAAACCAAAATCCCGTTGAAATTGCAGAAAAAGCATTGCAGCACGCGAGACTTCATTCAAATGATGTTTTGATTGTGGATACAGCCGGAAGACTTCACGTTGATGAAGAACTGATGGATGAACTTAAAAATATCAAGGAAAAGATTGACCCCACAGAAATTCTTCTTGTGGTGGATGCAATGACAGGTCAGGATGCTGTCAATGTGGCAGAAGCGTTCAACAGCCAGCTTGAAATTGACGGCGTTGTCCTTACCAAGCTTGACGGTGATACCCGTGGCGGTGCAGCGATTTCGGTTCGTGCTGTTACACAAAAGCCAATCAAGTTCTGTGGTATGGGCGAAAAGCTCACCGACCTTGAGGTTTTTCATCCCGAGCGTATGGCATCAAGAATTTTGGGTATGGGTGATGTCCTCAGCCTGATTGAAAAGGCAGAGCAGGTGCTTGATGAAAAGAAAGCCATGGAGCAGATGCAGAAAATGCGGAACTCCACATTCACATACAGCGACTTTCTTGAACAGATGGACCAGATGAAAAAAATGGGTCCCCTTGAACAGCTTGTTGGGATGATACCTGGGGTTGATACTCGGGCTCTCAAAGATGCCAACATTGATGAGAAAAAAATGCTTCACACAGAGGCGATTATCAAATCAATGACCAAGGGCGAACGCGAAAATCGCGACAAGCTCACACCAAAGCGTCGTGAGAGAATTGCCAAGGGCAGCGGCACAACTGTTGCTGAGGTAAATGCTCTTGTGAAGCAGTTTGAACAGATGCAAAAAATGATGAAAATGATGACCGGCGGCAAATTTGCAAAGCAGATGGGTCGTATGGGCAAGATGGGGAAAATGAAATTTCCTTTTTGAGCCCAAAGGTTTTAAATTTTAAAAATTATTAAATTTATATATTTTTTTGGAGGTAATTTATTATGGCAGTAAAAATTCGTTTGAGAAGAATGGGAGCAAAGAAAGCACCTTTCTATCGTGTAGTTGTGGCTGATTCAAGATATCCCAGAGATGGCAGATTCATTGAACAGGTTGGAACATACAATCCCATGACAGAACCCGCTGCAGTTGAATTTGATGCAGAAAAGGTTGCTAAATGGATTTCAAACGGTGCACAGCCCACAGACACAGTAAAGCGTCTTTTGAAAGAAAAGGGCATTATCTAATCTGAAAAGGACTTCGGCGGTTTGCCCTTTTGGGACAAGCCGTCCGTTACCTTTGGGTTTTGGAGGAA
>JAZROR010000013.1:0-3563 GCA_045648845.1 Clostridia bacterium | reverse complement strand
TGACACTGAAATGCCAAAGGGGATAACTGATGAAGAAATTGAAATTCTTGATTGGTTCGCAAAAGGCGAAATTGAGGAAATTCCGCCTCAGCTCGCTGAATATTTGTGTGTGGATTCGGTGAGACCATATAATGTCCTTGCTATAACCTTTACCAACAAGGCGGCGGCAGAACTGAAATCAAGACTTTCACAAAAGCTTGGAGAAGCGGGGAACGATGTGTGGGCGTCAACTTTCCATTCGTCCTGTGTGAAGTTTTTGAGACGGGATATTGACAAAATCGGGTATGACAAGAGCTTTGTGATTTTTGACACCTCTGACCAGCAGACTGTCATCAAAGAGTGCCTTAAGGATCTCAATCTTGATTCAAAGGAATTTTCACCAAAGGCGATAGCAGGTGCAATAAGTCAGGCGAAAAATGAGCTTATTTATCCTGAGGATTATGAACGGATTTTCAAGGCGGACTTTTTTAAGTCGGTGGTGGCAAAGGTTTATCGCCTTTATCAAAAAAAATTGAAAAGTAACAATGCTCTTGATTTTGATGACCTTATTATGTGCACAGTGAAGCTTTTCGAGGAAAATCCTGATGTGCTTGAATTTTATCAGAATAAATTCAAATATATACTTGTGGATGAGTATCAGGACACAAACCACGCTCAGTACCGATTGGTGAGTCTTTTGGCGGCAAAACACAAAAATATTTGTGTTGTTGGCGATGATGACCAGAGTATTTACAAGTTCCGCGGTGCAGATATTTCAAATATACTGGGATTTGAGGACGAGTTTGAAAATGCAAAGGTGATAAAGCTTGAAGAAAATTATCGCAGCACACAAAATATTTTGAGTGCCGCAAATGAAGTTATTGCCAACAATCACGGAAGAAAACAAAAAAAGCTCTGGACCCAAAATGGTGAGGGCGAGCTTGTTACGGTTTATAATGCGGGAAACGAGCATGACGAGGCGAGGTTTATTGCTGAAAAAATAAGAGAGGGCTATGAACAGGGAGGAAGCTTCAACGATTTTGCTATACTTTATCGCATGAATGCTCAGTCACGAGTGGTGGAAGATACACTTCTTCGCAGTGCGGTTCCGTATAGAGTCTTTGGGGGTCTTCGTTTTTATGACAGAAAGGAAATCAAAGACCTTACCTCATATCTCAGACTTATTCAAAACGAAAACGACAATGTGGCTTTTTCGAGGGTTGTCAATGAGCCAAAACGTGGAATTGGTGATACCACCGTTCAAAAGGTTTTGACACTTTCTTTTGAAAATGGAATTTCTGCTCTTGAGGTTTCGAGGAATGCGGGGGAATATAGCGAACTTTCACGTGCGGCAGCAAAACTTTCGGAGTTTGCTTCGCTTATTGATAATTTGAGGAAAAAGCTCGAAAATGGTATAAGCCTTGAGGAATTTGTCGACACGGTTATGACAGAAAGCGGAATGTTTTCTGCTCTTGAAAAAGATGATACCGTTGAAAGCCGTACAAGAATTGAAAACCTTAAGGAATTTTTGTCGATGGTTCAGCAGACAGTGAAAGAAAATCCTGAAACTGTGCTTTTTGACTTACTTGAAAATATTTCTCTTGTGGCGGATGTTGATAATTATGATGAGGCGCAAGAAACGGTCACCCTTATGACGCTTCACAGTGCAAAGGGACTTGAATTTAAAAATGTATTTCTTGTGGGCATGGAAGAGGGAATTTTCCCAGGAGTTAGGTCCATGGGAATGGATGAAGAAATGGAAGAAGAACGCAGACTTTGTTATGTGGGGATAACCCGCGCAAAAGAAAAGCTTTATCTCACCCATACGGACACAAGGACGCTGTTTGGAACAACCAAGTTCAACATTATGTCAAGATTTTTGAAGGAAATACCAAAGGCACTGAAGAATGAGGAATCATCAAAAAAAGCGCAGTATGACGGCTTTGACTATGTAAGGACAGAAACGCCCAAAATGGATACTTCGGTGTTTAAGTCATCAGCTTATCAAAAGCCAAAGACGGAATCTGCCGTGGCGGCTCTTGATTTTGCCGCTGGGGATAGGGTCAACCACCGCAAATTCGGTGAGGGAACTGTTCTGGAGGCCAAGGCGATTGGCGCGGATATGTTCCTCAAAGTGAAATTTGATACTGTGGGAGAAAAGAATCTTATGGCGGCTTATGTTCAGCTGGAAAAAGTTGATTGAAAAAGGTGTTGAGAATTATGTATAACGATTTTGCAGAGGTTTATGACAAGCTTCAGGATGCGGATTATGAGGCTTTTTGCGATTATTATGAAGAGATTTTTAAGAGTCTTGGGATAAAGCCTGAGCTTGTCCTTGATGTTGCCTGCGGCACGGGGAACATAACTATTCCTATGGCAAAGCGCGGCTATGATATGATAGGGCTTGACCTTTCCTGCGAGATGCTTAATATAGCAAGGGGCAAGGCGCAAGATGAGGGGCTTGATATACTGTTTCTCAATCAGAATATGTGCGATATGGAGCTTTATGGCACGGTGGATGCTGCTGTTTGTGCTCTTGACGGAGTGAATTACATAACCGACAAAAAGGATTTGGAGAGGTTTTTTGCGCTTATAAATAATTATCTGAATCCCGGTGGAGTTTTCATTTTTGATATAAATAGCGTTCATAAACTTAGGGATATTTTGGGCGGAAACACCTTTGTCAATGAGGAAGACGGAATCTTTTATGTGTGGCAAAGCGAATTTTCTGAGGAAACACGGGTATGTGATTTTGCATTAGCATTCTTTGTGGAAAATGATGACGGAAGCTATAACCGTTTTGATGAATTTCAACAGGAAAGAGCATATGAAGTAGATGAAATCGAGGAAATTGCAACCGCTAAAGGTCTTGATGTGACAGGGGTTTACAAGGATTTTGGTTTTTCGACAGCAGACAATCAGACTGAGAGGATTTTTTTCGTTCTTTCTAAAAAATAGGTTGACAGAAATTGGAAATCGTGATATACTGAGACTCGTGGACAACATGAGTTGACCTAAGAATTGGAGGAACAGTTTTATGCAAAAAGGCAAGGTTAAATGGTTCAATGCTGAGAAAGGTTTTGGTTTTATCGAAACCGAGGAAGGAACAGACGTTTTCGTTCATTTTTCAGCGATTGCCATGGACGGCTACAAGACCCTGGAAGAGGGCGCAGAAGTTGAATTTGAGGTTGTCGAAGGAGCTAAGGGACCGCAGGCGGCAAACGTTACCCGCGTATAATCCTTTTCAATATACGATAAACACAAACAGACTTAAAATCGGCTCACTTGTGAGCCGATTTTTTCTAAGAAGAAAAGAAAGGTTTTGATAAAATGCCTGATAAACTTATAAAAGCAGTTACAAAAAACGGATTCATAAGAATTTATGCAGTAAATTCCAAAGGTCTGGTTGAAAAGGCGAGAAAGTTTCACAGCACCATGCCTGTGGGAACTGCGGCTTTGGGGAGGTTGCTTACCGGCGCGGCACTTATGGGTGCTATGCTCAAGGATGAGGGAACGTCACTTACCCTTCAGCTTCGGGGGGACGGTCCTCTCGGCAGAGTTATGGCGGTTTCAAACTCGAAAGG
>JAZROR010000012.1:0-8927 GCA_045648845.1 Clostridia bacterium | reverse complement strand
GTAGAAACACAAACTCGCACCCGCCGAAAAACGCAGATTTGATTGACTACAAATCCGCTACCGGTGTTGAGGCGCTTATCGGCTATCTTTATTTAAAAGGAAATAGCGACAGAATTCTCGAGCTTATGCGTCATCTTATTGACTAATTGTTCTCACATTTTTACATATTAACTTTTCAAGGAGATGTGTAAAAATGCTTGCTGCTTTAAGAAAGTATTTCTTCGTTTTGCTGGGCTCATTTATTGTTTCTCTGGCACTTAATTTATTTTTAATTCCCGCAAATATTGCCCCCGGCGGTTTAAGCGGTGTTTCAATTCTCATCAACCACCTGACAAAAATTCCTGTGGGAATTTCCATTTTGTTTTTGAATATTCCCATATTTTTATTGAGCCTGAAATATTTTGACAAAGGCTTTCTCATATCATCGCTTTTTGGTATGGTTTCTTTGTCCGTATTCACTGACATCTTTTCTTTTTTAGGGCCCGTAACAAGGGATGTCCTTTTGTCCGCAATATATGGCGGAAGCCTCATGGGGCTTGGACTTGGTATAGTCTTCTGGTCGGGCTCAACCACAGGAGGTACAGACATCGCTGCACAAATTTTGAAAAAACATTTTCCGGCCTTTTCCATAGGTCGATTTATCCTGATAATTGACGTTGTCATTGTCCTTTTAGCAGGATTAACCTTTGGACGTTGGGAGGTAATCCTCTATTCTGCGGTAGCACTCTTTTTCTGCTCCCACGTGGTGGATTTGATGCTTGAGGGCATTGATTTTGCAAAAATCGCTTACATTATATCGGACAAACCCGAAGAAATTTCTTTCGGCATTTACCAGCAACTAAACCGCGGTACCACCGCACTCCACGCATCATCTCATTATACAAAAAACGAAAAAACCGTTCTTATGTGTGTGGTAAAAAAATACGAAATAAACAAACTGAAAAAAATTATAAAGCTCATTGATAGCAGTGCTTTTGTCGTTCTATCCGACGCCCACGAGGTGTTGGGAAACGGATTTAAAACCACCTGAGTTTTATACTTCAATATAAACAATTTTCAAACAAACGGAGGCCAACAATCATGAACAACAATTACACAGAGCTCAAGCGGTCTGCTGCAAACATCCGCAAAATGGTGCTTGAAGCAACCTGCAATGCCAAATCTGGTCACCCAGGCGGCTCGCTCTCTTCAGCAGATATTCTGGCATATCTCTTTATGTCAGAGATGAATATCGACCCAAAAAATCCTCAAAATCCTGACCGCGACAGATTTGTCCTGTCAAAAGGTCACGCATCCCCCGCCCTTTACGGAGCATTGGCTGAGCGTGGATTTATTCCGAAAGAAGACATCAAAACATTCAGAAATGCCGAAAGCTATCTTCAGGGACACCCCGATATGAAAGGTGTACGCGGCGTAGATATGTCAACCGGCTCACTCGGTCAGGGTATAAGTGCTGCCTGCGGAATGGCGCTTTCTGGAAAGCTCAACAAAAAAGACTATCGGGTTTATTCTATCCTCGGCGATGGTGAATGCGAAGAGGGTCAGGTATGGGAAGCAGCTATGTTTGCGGCTCACTACAAGCTTGACAATCTCACCGTTTTTCTTGATTTTAACAATCTCCAGATTGACGGAAATATCCGTGACGTTATGAACCCCACGCCTTTTGACAAGAAATTTGAAGCGTTCAACTGGAACGTTCTCACAATAGATGGCCACGATTTTGGTGAAATAGAAACTGCCGTTCAAAAAGCAAAAGAAACAAAAGGAATGCCCACAATAATCATTGCAAACACTATAAAAGGTAAGGGCGTTTCGTTCATGGAAAATCAATGCAGTTGGCATGGCAGTGCTCCTTCAGTTGAACAGTGTGAAATAGGAACTCGTGAACTTGATGAATACATAGAATCTTTAGGAGGTGCACTCTAATGTATAAAATTGGTGAAAAAATAGCAACACGCGAAGCTTATGGTGCAGCTCTTGCAGAGTTTGGCTGTGATGAAAGAATTATTGTTCTTGACGCTGACCTTTCAAAATCAACAAAAACCGACTGCTTCAAAAAAGTATATCCTGAAAGATTTATAAATGCAGGCATCGCTGAAGGCAATATGCTCTCTGTTGCAGCAGGTATGTCAACTTGTGGTAATATTGTCTTTGCAAGTTCTTTTGCAATGTTTGCATCAGGCAGAGCTTTTGAACAAATCCGCAACTCCATTGGCTACCCTTGTTTGAATGTGAAAATCGGTGCAACTCATGCGGGAATTTCTGTTGGTGAAGACGGTGCTACCCACCAATGCCTTGAGGACATTGGCATTATGCGTACAATCCCAAATATGACAATTATCAACCCTGCTGATGCAACGGAAGCTCGTCTTGCAGTAAAAGCTGCAATCGACCACCAGGGTCCTGTCTATCTTCGCTTTGGAAGACTTGCTGTTCCTACTATTTTTGATGAGAACTACAAATTCGAAATCGGCAAAGGCGTTGAGCTTGAAAGCGGCTCTGACCTTACAATCATTGCAACAGGTCTTATGGTTCCATATGCCCTTGAAGCAAGAACTGTCTTAGCTGAGCTTGGCATTTCAGCAAGAGTGGTTAACATACATACCATAAAGCCCATCGACAAAGAAATTATCATAAAGGCAGCAAAAGAAACCGGTGCAATCGTTACCGCTGAAGAACATAATATCATCGGTGGTCTTGGCAGTGCAGTTGCTGAAGTTTTATCAGAAAATGCACCTGTTCCAATGGCAAGAGTTGGAACTATGGACGTGTTTGGTCGTTCCGGCACCCCCCAGAAACTCTTTGAAATTTATGGCCTTGACACAAAAACAATAGTAGAAAAAGCAAAAGAAGTCCTCGCAAAGAAATAAGTACATATCAAACCTTTTTGGTTTTAACTTTTGAAAGGGGCTTTAAAATATGAAAATTTTTGACTCGGTAAGCGAACTCATCGGTTCCACTCCTCTTCTTTGTCTGTCAAGATATAAGAAAAAAACAGGTCACAGCACCACAATCCTCGCAAAGCTTGAGTATTTCAACCCTGCAGGAAGCGCCAAAGACCGCATTGCAAAAAAAATGATTGAAGACGCCGAAGAAGTCAGTCTTTTGAAACCCGATTCTGTGATAATTGAGCCAACAAGCGGCAACACCGGCATCGGTCTTGCAGCAGTTGCAGCATCAAAAGGTTACAAAACCATATTCACAATGCCCGAAACTATGAGCATTGAACGTCAAAATCTTTTAAAGGCCTATGGTGCAGAAATTGTCCTCACCGACGGTAAACTTGGTATGAGTGGAGCAATCCAGAAAGCCGCCGAGCTTGCTGAAAAAACAGAAAACAGTTTTATTCCATCACAATTTGAAAACCCTTCAAACCCCAAGGCTCATTATCTGACAACAGGTCCTGAAATATGGAACGACACCGATGGAAAAATCGGTATTTTTGTTGCAGGCGTGGGCACGGGTGGAACAATCAGCGGTACAGGAAAATATTTGAAAGAACAAAACCCCGACATAAAAGTTGTGGCGGTTGAACCGGCAGGTTCTCCCGTTCTTTCCGAAGGCAAATCAGGCCCCCACGGGCTTCAGGGTATAGGCGCAGGCTTTGTCCCAAAAGCCCTTGACACTTCTGTCATTGACGAAATCGTTACAGTTGCCGAGGCTGATGCATACGGGGCAAGCCGCACCCTTGCAAAAACCGAGGGTATTTTGGTTGGAATTTCATCAGGTGCAGCACTTTTTGCAGCAACCGAGATCGCCAATCGCCCTGAAAACAAGGATAAAACCATTGTAGTTTTGCTTCCTGACACAGGCGAGCGTTATATGTCAACATCGCTATTTACTGAATAAAAAACATAAAAAGAACGTTTTGGTCTTCCAAAACGTTCTTTTTTTTATTTTGATGTACTTCCAAATCCACCGTTTCTTATATCAATAACATCGTCATCAACAGTAATTCCATATTCAAGGAAAATTCCTTGGGCAAAAGCATCACCACGATTTATAGTGATTGTTTTTCCATCCTTTGAATCATTTGTTATTTTGATGAAAATATGTCCCTCATTGTCTGAATAATAATAATCACTATCAATAATTCCAACAGTATTGTTAAGCTGAAGTCTGTACTTAAATCCAAGTCCGCTTCGTGGATAAATTTTAAGCACCCACCCCTCATCAATCTTCACTCTGATACCGGTGGGCATTTTTATGCTCTCTCCGGGTGCAAGCTTCACGCTTTTCACTGCAAAAAAGTCATAACCGGCAGAACCTTTTGTGGCACGCCTTGGAAGCTTTACATAATCAAAAGCATCATAAATCCCTTTTCCCGAACCAAAGCAATCTGCCCATCCAAGAACAAACTGTTCGTGGCTAACCTTTTCAAACTGTGCAATTCTTTTCATTTTATCTCCTCCACAAAATCAAAATAACTCCAAAGCCCAATAAATCACAATGGGAATGAAAATCGCTGGAATATAATTCATAACCTTTATGTTTGTAACCTTTAACATATTAAATGCCAAGGCAACAATAATTATGGACCCTGTGCAGGTCATTTCCGCAATAATCACATCGGTAAGAAGTGGCTCCAAAAACGATGCACAAAGAGTGATTGCTCCCTGATAAATAAGAACAAAACCTGCAGAAAGCGAAACCCCCACCCCAAGAGTTGAAGCAAGCACCGCAGCAGCAACCGCATCCATAAGAGATTTAGCAAAAAGTGTTTCGTGGTTTCCTGATATTCCGCTTTGAAGTGGTCCAACAATCGCCATTGCACCAACACAAAAGAGCAGACTTGCAGTAACAAAACCTTTTGCTATTGTCCCATCTGCACCATTTTTATTCACACACTTTTCCAATCTATCTCCAAGCCGCCTGATTTTTTCATCAAAGTCAAGCCCTTCGCCGATTAGTGTTCCGATAACCATTGACAAAATAACAACCAAAATATTCTGACACTCCAAAGCACCGCTTATGCCTATGTAAAAAACACAAAGAGCTAAAGCACTCATAATGCTTCTGTTGAGCTTTTCAGATATTCCCCGTTTTGCAATAAGACCTACGCATCCGCCCAAAGCAATGGCAATACAATTCACCCATGTCCCAAGCATCAAATCTCTCCTTTAAAATCAATTTCCATTAAGCGACAAAATAAACTCAACAAAATCCCTTGTCGCATTGGGTTTTCCCAAAAATGAAATAACCTCACGCATAGTAGATATTCTGGTTTTGTTTTCAAACAGCTGAAATAGCGCTTCATCTATGGGGAAAGTCGAACTCATTTTAAGTGCCGCCCCATTATTTAAAAGAAACTCCACATTTCTGTCCTCTTGTCCCGGTATGGGATTTGCCATAATCATAGGAAGCCCTTTGGCAAGAGCCTCACTGGTGGTAAGCCCGCCAGGTTTGGTGACCAAACAATCTGCCGCATCCATAAGCAAATCAATTTTGTCTGAAAACCCAAAGTTGTATATTTTATGGCGAAGCTTCATTCGGTCGATTTTTGCTTTCAGCTGTTCATTGTGACCACAAACCGACACAATCTGAAAATCAAGATTGGTGGCATCAAGGGCTTTAATCATTTTCCCTATCTTTCCATACCCCATGCTTCCGCTCATAACCAGCACCGTTGTTTTGTCCTCAAATCCGAGACTCTCCCTTGCTGTTTTTGTATCCTTACTATCTGCAAATTTAGGGTCAATGGGAATACCTGTCGGCACAAGCTTTGAGGCAGCAATTCCTTTTTTCTCCGCCTGGTTGCTAAGCAGTTCGCTCGCTGTTACATAATAATCAAGCTTTGCATCCTCCCAATACGGATGCATAGTAAAATCCGTCACAATACCCACCGTCTTTATGTTTACATCAAGACTGCTCGCTACAGCACTCACCATAATTGACGCAAAAACGTGTGTGCAAATAATCACATCCGGCGCATAATTCTTGACAAAGCTCACCAGCTTTTTTGACAAAATTCCGCTGAGTGTTTTCACCACAATGCTGTCAAGACTGTCTTCGTCGCGTTTTTCCAAAAAACGATAACTTTTACCATAAATCTTAGGAAGTCTTTTTGTAGACACAAGATACCCTTGGGAAATAGTTTCCTTGAGAACAGGTGTTATATATTCAAAAGCATCAACAGATATGGTTTCGACGCCTTTTCCGTTAAGCTTGTCGCACAAGACCTTTGCCACTTGATTATGTCCCTGCCCTGTTGTTACAGTAAAAATCAATGCTTTCATATCTTTCGCCCCCTAATCCATAGCTACAAGCTGTCCGCAGTCAAAAAAGTATAAATAAGCTTCATCTACTGGTTGCTCCAGAATTTCTTCCAAAGCTTTTTTATAATATTTAATCTGAATACCATATTTTTCTTTTGCTTTTTCCAGCGCATCGGCATCTTTTATATAGTCGGTTTTAAAGTCCAAAAGCACAACCCTACCATTTTCATCCACAAAGAAGCAGTCAATAATACCCTGCAAAAGAATGGTATCCTCCATCCCATTTTTGTAAATTTCGTCCGCTGTAACGGTTGTATAAAAACCAAATTCTGTCTCAAGACGCGAAGCTTGTTTCAATCGTTTTCCCATACTTCCAAGGAAAAATTCTGCTATTTTTTCACAGTCAATAACCTTTGCCTGTGCCTCATTCAAAGTCCCCTCAGTTTTTAGTTTTTCAACCAATGTCCGAACATCGTCCGTACTGTTTATCTCCTTTGGCTCAATCATCTGCAAAACAAAGTGAACAATGGTTCCCCGTTCAGCCCCGCTGATTTGTTTCAAATCACTTCTTTCAGTACTCCGGAGTGGTTCAATCAACTGAACATATTCGCCGTCATCCGACTGCATCCTCTTCACTTCGCTGACAGAAAGCTTCACCGGAAGAGTTGATTTTTTCTTATTTTTATATTCAAAAGCAAGTATATCTCTGGCAGTTTCAATCTCCGGCACATCATCCAAAATAGCCCAATGATTAACCGCCTCATGTTCTCTTATTTGGGGCACATTTTCAAAATTTTCGTGAACATATGTAACAAAATCAAAGGCCGCAGTCTTATCAAGCTCTGTTTCAGGAATTTCACAATAATCTCTCAATGCCTTTGCCCCCGGATGTCTGAGGAGTGCCGCACACAGCCAATCCCGATAACAATGGATATTCCTTACATAAGAGCAAGGAACTGTTCCATCAGCCCTCCAAATATGGTTTTTCAGTTTGTTTCTTGACAGGTCAAAGGTTCCTGTGATAATCAACTTTTCGCGAGCACGGGTAAGCGCCACATACAAAAGTCTCATCTCTTCTGAAATCATATCCTTTTTGAGTTTAAGTCCCACTAAGTTTTTGCTCAGAGACCTATACCTGATTCGCATACGGGTGTCCGCAAAATCCAGCCCAATTCCACCCTGCTCATCCCAAACAATAGCATTTGACGCATCTTTCAGATTGAATCCATTGGCAGTATTGGAAAGGACAACCACTGGAAATTCAAGACCTTTGGACTTATGAATACTCATTATTCTGACCACATCCTCGCCCTCACCAAAAGGCTTGGCAGGTATCATATCCTTATTCTCTGCCTTCATAGTTTCGATAAAATTCACAAAGCTGAAGAGCCCGCTCATTTTTGTATGCTCAAACTCGGTAGCACGCTCCAATAAGATTTTCAGGTTTCCCTGACGCTCAGTTCCATACTCCAAAGAACCCACAAAAGCATAATATCCGCTGTCATAACAAATACGGTATATCAACTTTTCAACGCCCTCATTTTGAGCATTATTCCTGAGCTTATCAAGATTCTTCAAAAATTCACTTACCCGCAAATTTCCGTCATCTACCGCAAAAGCCAGTGCATCAAAAAAGCATCCCTCTTTATGGTTTTCACGTATTTTCGCAAGCTCCTCCGCCGAGAAGCCCCATATAGGCGAGCGTAATATAGCAATAAGCGGTATATCCTGACGAGGATTATCCACTATTTTGAGATATGAAAGAACTGTGTTTATTTCCAGAGAATCAAGATAGCTGTGTCCTACATCACTGTACGACGGAATAGAGTTTTCGCCAAACACATTCTCAAAAATCGGTGCCTCGTCCTTGGTCTTTCGCATAAGCACAACTATGTCCTTATACCGGATGGGGCGCATCGCCTTTAATTCCTTATCAAAGACCTCCATTTTGCTGTCAATCATATCACGGATGCGCATCGCCACAACCCTTGCCTCAAGGCTTACACGGTCTTCTTTTTCAAGGGTATTCTCCGCATCGTCTACTGCACGCACAAGATGAAATTCTGTGGAATAATCTTTTGGGAAATTCACATCGGGATAATCAGCACCGCGGACAAGAAATTCTTCTGTTGTATAATTCACATCTCCAACTTCTGGTGACATAATGTTTTTAAATACAAAATTTACCGTGTCCACAACTTCGCTACGGCTTCTAAAATTTTTAAAGAGCCTGATTAAGTGTCCGGCATCCTTTTCTCTTCCATAAAGCTCATATTTGTCCGAAAACAGCTTTGGTACAGCATTCCTGAACTTATAAATACTCTGTTTCAGGTCTCCAACCATAAATATATTGCTGTTATCCTGAGATATTGTCCCGAAAATCACATCCTGAATATTGTTGGTGTCTTGATACTCATCAACAAGAATCATTTTATATTTATTCCGAAGAGCTTCTGCGACAGACGATTCTTCTCCATTTTTATCTACCAGAAGCGTTAAGGTTTCATGCTCCAAATCATTAAAGTCAAGAAGACCCTTTTCTCTCTTTTTTCGGCTGTAACATCTGTCCAGCATAAGCACCATGTTTTTTAGAGTCCTCACAACCGGATAAGACCTTGCTATACGTTCGATTACCGTTTCTTCATCAAGAACAAAAGCCTCACAAAGCTCAACATAAACGCTCTTTGCCAAATCCCGCAAGCTTTTGATTCG
>JAZROR010000011.1:0-5687 GCA_045648845.1 Clostridia bacterium | reverse complement strand
TAAAAAAGGAAGACCTTTTCTCTGAAAGGGCTAAAACCTATAAAAAATGAGGTATAACGCTATGGCTAATGAAAACCACGAAGGATTGTTTGATGCGTCAAAGCTCAATATTATCCCGGTAGAAATTGAAAAGGAAATGCGAAAGTCCTATATCGAATATGCGATGTCGGTTATTGTGGGACGTGCGCTTCCTGATGTTCGTGACGGTCTCAAGCCTGTTCACCGCCGCATACTTTATGCGATGTATGAGGACGGCTTCACACCTGAACGTGAATATAAGAAATGTGCAACAACCGTAGGTAACGTGCTTGGTAGATACCATCCACATGGTGACGCATCTGTTTATGATGCTCTGGTGCGTATGGCTCAGGATTTCTCCATGAGATATCCAACTGTTGACGGTCACGGAAACTTTGGTTCGGTGGACGGTGACCCTGCGGCTGCTTACAGATATACTGAGGCAAGAATGTCAAAGCTTTCCATGAAGATGCTTACAGACATTGAAAAAGAAACTGTTGACTATATGCCGAACTTTGATGAAAGTCGAAAGGAACCAATCGTGCTTCCGTCACGTTTCCCGCACCTTTTGGTAAACGGCTCTGACGGTATCGCCGTTGGTATGGCTACAAAAATTCCGCCCCACAATTTGAGTGAGGTTATTGACGGAATTATTGCGGTTATTGATAATCCTGAAATCACCATTGACGAGCTTATGGAATATATCAAAGGTCCGGACTTCCCGACCGGTGCACAGATTATGGGCACAAGCGGTATACGCTCGGCTTATCAGACAGGACGCGGCAAGCTTCGTCTTCGTGCAAAGGCTGATATTGAGGAATACGGCGAGGGCAGACAGAGAATTGTGTTCACCGAGATTCCTTATATGGTAAACAAGGCGAGACTCATTGAAAATATTGCGAACCTTGTTCGGGACAAGCGCCTGGAGGGAATTTCCGACCTTCGTGACGAGTCCGACCGTGACGGTATGCGTATTGTGGTTGAAATAAAACGTGATGCAAACGCTACCATTGTTCTTAATCAGCTTTACAAATTCACACAGCTTGAGGATACATTCAGCGTGATTATGCTTGCTCTTGTGAATAGAGTAGAGCCAAAGGTCTTGAACCTCAGGGAAATTTTGGATGAATACATCAATTTCCAGAAAGACGTTATTGTGAGAAGAACCCACTTTGACAAGAAAAAGGCGGAGGCAAGAGCCCATATCTTAGAGGGCTTGAGGGTTGCTCTTGACAACATTGATGAGATAATCAGCATCATAAGAAACAGCTATAACGATGCGAAACCAAACCTCATGGAACGCTTTGATTTCACCGATGTTCAGGCGCAGGCAATTCTTGATATGCGCTTAGCACGTCTTCAGGGCTTGGAACGCGAAAAGATTGATGCAGAGTATGAAGAGCTTATGAAGTTTATAAAGGAAATGGAAGAAATTCTTGCCAGTGAGCAAAGAGTTCTTGAGGTTATTAAGACCGAGATTTCCGAAATCCGTGACAAGTTTGGTGACGAAAGACGCACCTCTATTGAACCTGCTATTGACGATATTGATTATGAAGACCTTATTGAAGAAGAGGACAACGTAATAACTATGACCAAGCAGGGTTATATCAAGCGACTTCCTGTTGACACATACAGAAGCCAGAAGCGTGGCGGTAAGGGTATAATCGGTATGCAGACTAAGGAAGAGGACTTTGTCAACACAATGTTCGTTGCTTCCACCCATGCATACATTCTGTTTTTCACCAATACGGGAAGAATGTATCGCATAAAAGCATATCAGATTCCTGAAGCCGGACGTCAGGCAAAGGGCACAGCTATTGTAAACCTTCTTCAGCTTGAAGCAGGCGAAAAGATTTCAGCGATGATTCCTGTCCGTGAATACAAAGAGGGCGAATATCTTGTTATGGCAACCCGTGGCGGCGTTATCAAAAAGACAGACATTATGGAATATGAAAATGCTCCAAAGGGCGGCAAAATCGCTATAAATCTTGACGAGGGCGATGAGCTTATAAACGTTAAGAAAACTGATGGAACAGGGGATATTTTCATCGGTACTCACCTTGGGAAAATGATAAGATTTGCCGAAAGCGATATAAGAACTCTGGGCAGAGTTTCCCGTGGTGTTCGTGGAATTATGCTGAAAGACGGCGACTACGCTATTGGTATGGACGTTATGCGTGACGATGCAAAGCTTTTGGTTATCAGCGAAAACGGTTATGGCAAAAAGACCGAACTTTCCGAATATAAGGTTCAGGCACGTGGCGGTCAGGGAACAACATCTTATAAGATTTCAGAGGAAACAGGAAATGTTTCGGGATTTGGTCTCGTCAGCGATGATGATGACGTTATCATCATCACATCAGAGGGTATAATTATTCGTATAAATACCGCCGATATCAGTACACTCAAACGTGTTACAAAGGGTGTAAGACTTATGCGTCTGGGTGATGGTGTGAAGATTGTGTCAGCGGCGGCAGTTGCCCATGAAGACGATGAAGAAACCAGCGAAACTGTAACCGCGGATGCACAGGAAAATGTAACTTCTGATGCTGAGTAATTCACAGCAGGCTGTTGATAAGTGTGTGGATAATGTGAAAAAACTAACGGCATCAAGGTTTTCAGGGCTGTGGAAAAGACCTTAAAATGTTAATATGTGCATTTTGATGAAAAAACAGAGCCCTTAAAAGAATAAATTTGGGCATTCGGCACAATGTGTTCAAAAGAAAGACCAATAGCCCGCAAACCCTTGAATTTATTGGGTTTGCGGGCTATTACATTTTGCTATTGTGCAACATTCACGAAAGAAAAATATAATTTTGTGCAATTAACCCCTAACAATTTTTGTTAAAGTATGTTAAAATATATGATATTAAGCGAATATAACGTAGGAGGTTATAATAAATGGCAAGTTTAAGTTTAAGACAGATTGGAAAAATTTATCAGGGCGGCGTAATTGGTGCAAAAGATGTTAACCTTGAAATTGAAGACAAGGAATTTATAATTCTTGTTGGTCCTTCCGGTTGTGGTAAATCTACAACTCTCCGTATGATTGCAGGTCTTGAAGAAATTTCAGAGGGCGAACTTTACATCGGCGACAAGCTGGTTAATGACGTTGCTCCAAAGGACAGAGATATTGCAATGGTTTTCCAGAATTATGCGCTCTATCCTCATATGACAGTTTTTGATAACATGGCTTTTGGCCTCAAACTTAGAAAAGTTCCCAAGGATGTTATCAATGAAAAAGTTCATGAAGCAGCAAAAATTCTTGATATCGAGCATCTCCTTGACAGAAAGCCAAAGGCTTTGTCAGGTGGTCAGAGACAGCGTGTTGCGCTTGGTCGTGCTATCGTTCGTGAACCAAAGGTATTCCTTATGGACGAACCTCTTTCAAACCTTGATGCAAAGCTCAGAGTTCAGATGAGAGCTGAAATCACAAAGCTTCACCAGAAATTGGGTACAACAGTTGTTTACGTTACACATGACCAGACAGAAGCTATGACAATGGGTACAAGAATTGCTGTTATGAAAGATGGTTATCTCCAGCAGTGTGCTACTCCTATTGAGCTTTATGATGAACCGGTTAACGTGTTCGTTGCGGGCTTTATCGGAAGCCCCCAGATGAACTTCATCAACGTTACTGTTGAAAAGAAACAGGACGGTGTTCACCTTGTTAATGACAGCCTTGATGTTAAGCTTCCTGAGGGCAAGGGTAACCGTGAAGAGCTTGCTGAATATTTCGGCAAAGAAGTTGTTATGGGTATCAGACCTGAAAATATTTACGAAGACGAAGCTCATATCGCTTCAATTCCTGACGGTATTGTAAATGTTGAAGTTGACATTACAGAAATGATGGGTTCTGAAACATACCTTTATCTCAAGCTTGGTTCAACACCTATTACTGCTCGTGTTAATCGTCGTACAACTGCAAAGAATGGCGACGCTATAAAGGCTGTATTTGATATCAACAAGATTCATTTGTTTGACAAAGATACAGAAAGAGCAATCATTCACTAATTGCAAAACAAAGCGGAGGGGCTATTTCGTATAGCCCCTTTTTTTTAAAAAGAAGGGGGTATATCTTATGATTATTAAAGGCGGAAAAGTTTTAAATGGAAATTTTGAATTTATTGATGCGGATATAGTGACCGAGGGTCAGAAAATATCAAAGATAGGAAAGTTTGAGGGTTGTGATATTGATGCCAGCGGAATGTATGTTATTCCCGGTTTTATTGACACTCATATGCATTCATCTTTAGGTAAAAACTTTGTCGACTATGATGATGAAACATATCAGGTGGTTGCAAAATTTCAGGCTGAAAACGGAACAACTGCTTTGGTTCCGGCGCTTTCTGCAGCACCAAAGCAAAAGCTTCTTGACCGCATTGAATATATGGTTGAGGCATCAAAAAGAGACGATAAGGGATTAGCAAAGGTTTATGGTTTTCATCTTGAGGGTCCATTTTTCTCAGAAAAATACAAGGGTGCACATCTGCCAGAAAACATTAGGGACACAGACCCCCAGGAATTTATGGAGTATGTGAAGACTGGCGGTGAGGCGTTTAAGATTATTACACTTGCACCTGAACTTCCCAATGCCGATGAGGTAATAAAGCTTGCGGTTGAGCATAACGTATGTGTATCTATTGGACACACAAATGCTACATATGAACAGGTAAGACACGCGGTGGACATTGGCGCAAGTCAGGGTACACATCTTTTCAATGCTATGAGTGCTCTTACTCATAGAGCTCCGGGAACGGTGGGAGGTCTCCTTTGCAGTGATGCAAGAGTTGAAATAATCGGCGACTTCTTCCACGTTCATGGGGATGTTGTTAAAATGATTTATGACCTTAAGGGCAAGGATAAAATAAATATTATAACCGACTCTGAAATCGGAACAGGTATGCCTGACGGAGAGTATATGGTTAACGGCAGAAAGATTACGGTAACTGATAAAAAGACCTATACAGAAGACGGAACCATTGCCGGCGGAACAAGCGTTCTTCTCGACTGCGTAAGAAACCTTTATTCTGCAGGAATTCCTATGGAAGACATCTGTACAATGGTATCAAAGAATCCTGCAAAAACCGTTGGAATTTATGACAAGACGGGAAGTCTTGAGGAAGGAAAGATGGCGGATATCGTTATTCTTGACAAAGAGTTGAACCTCAAGCACGTTGTGCTTCGCGGTGAGTTGCTGTTCTAAAGAAAAGGATTATAAAATGGAAAAACACAGGGGCATTGGTCCCTGTGTTTTTTGTTATGAAAATTGAAAATAGCTATTGAAATTGGCGGGGAAATATGTTAATATAATACTGAACAATGATTAAACAAAAAGGAGGCTTTTAATGAAAGAGGATATAAGGAGTCTTAAAAAACGAAATCTTGTGATACTTACCATTTCAGGCATTATCAATGCTTTTGGCGTGACAATATTTCTCTATCCGGTAAACCTTTATGACAGCGGAATTTCGGGAACATCAATGCTGTTTTCACAAGTCACACCGGAGTACATGACCTTGTCACTATTTCTTGTTTTACTGAATTTTCCGCTTTTTTTGTTTGGACTCAAAAAGCAGGGGATTACTTTTACAATTTATTCCCTTTATACCGTTGTCATATATTCGCTCAGTGCGTGGCTGATAACAGATGTTTTGCCCATTGATGTG
>JAZROR010000010.1:0-33645 GCA_045648845.1 Clostridia bacterium | reverse complement strand
TAGAACCGGTTGAGCCATAATAAACATAATCAGAAGTAACAGTTTTACTCCACTTAGTATTGTACTCACCTGTAAGGGGGGTACCATACGCAGAATCTGCTGCACCACGTAATTTTCTATATGCCTTCACACGATTTGTATGGTCATCGGTAAGCTGTGTGCCTGTATAGTCACCAACCTCAATTTTATAAGTATACCAATTCCCAACCTCACTGTCTTTAACACCAAAGCTTATTACTAATTGGGTAAGCGTGGTTTGTCCTGAAGACGCCCATGTATCAGAATAAAAAGTAATGGGGGCTGAATTGTCGTAACAATATGCATCAAATGTGATAACAGAATTCGTCAACACAGGATTTTGATCCAGATCCAATGCCTGAACAGCGTTCGCAGCATCTCCTGTAATCACCTGATATTTATTTCCGTTGGCTTCAGCACTAACACCATCTCCCAGAGATGCACGAACGCTAAAGTCAGTTGTGTTCGTAAAGCTAAAGCCCGATTCGAAATCGTTTGAATATATCTCGGCGGGAAGAGCTGCTTCCTCACCCATTGCGGGGATAATGCAGGTGGGCAGCACCAGTGCCAACGAAAGAATCAAACATAAAAGTTTTTTTGTCATAATCAACAAGTCCTTTCCGTAATTATTAAGATGCACCACATAATGGAAATTATGTGGTAAGTTGATACAAAATCACAGATAAAATATACCACAAAACCAAGATAAAGTCAATGATTTGAGAAAAAATACAACCTGATTCTACATATTTTTTAATAACAGACAAAACTAATAGACCAATTTGCAAAATAACGCTAATTGGTCTAAAAATCGTTGTCAAAAATTTTATCTATTTATCTACAACTTATATTTATTTAGATTTTTCACCACATAATTTCCATTATGTGGTTTTTTATTTTAATACCTTAAAAGTCCTAGCTTTTGAATTTGCTGTCTGTGGATTTCTCCGGTTTCCATTGTGTATATTCGTGTTGTATTTACGCTTGAGTGTCCAAGAATATCAGCAAGTCTTACTACATCTTTTTGTATGGAGTAATAGGTGCGTGCAAATAAATGTCTAAGATTATGAGGAAATACTTTATCTTTTGATACACCGGCACTTTCGCAAAGCTTTTTCATATCAGACCATATGTTGCTTCTGTCAAGTGGTTTTCCGTTTTTGCTTACGAACACGGAGCCGCTTTTTATATGGTTTTCTTTAATATAATCTTTAAGCATCTTGCAAAGCTGCTTTGGCAAAATAACTACTCGCATTTTACCTTTGCAGTTTATGGTTGCTTGACCACATCTGACAGCCTCTACTGTGACTGCTTTTAATTCTGACACACGAATTCCCGTAGAACATATAGTTTGCATAAGATAATAAAGCCTTTGATTTTTCTTCTGCTTTGCAGCAGTGAGCAGCCTTTCATATTCCGCTTTTGTCAGCTCCTTATCCCTACTTGCAAATATCTGTCTTTGAATTTTGAGTGCCTTAACCTTTAGTTCGTACCATTCGTTGTATGCAAAGAAACTATTAAGTGATGACAGGACAGAGTTTACACTCGCCGGAGCATATTTTTCTATCAGTTCTTGTTTGTACTGTAATACAAGACTTTTGTTTATTTCTGCATTATTGCACCATTCCATAAATACTGTTATGTCACGAACATACTTTTCCAAGGTAGCGAATGACTTCTCTTCGTCAATTAAATATCCCTTGAATTCTTGTATTAGTTCGTTTGTAATTTTTCTCATTTTGAATCAACTCCTTCTAATTGTATTTTACCACCAATGGTAAATTTTATAAGAGTTGTCAATGATTTGCGTTTTGTTTACATATTAAAAGGCGATTGTAATTTCGTTATCCGAACCACAATCGCCTTCATCGTGAATCCTCTTTGCTGCAAGTAATGTATGCTTGACATAAATCATATTCAGTTGTTCTCGTATCGTTTGGGCATCGACCTTTTGCTCGGCCATTCTGAATACTTCAGCAAACACGACACTTTCAATTCCATATTTGTCGCCATACATAATGCCTTTTAATATATACTGCGCCATCTACATCACCTCCTGTGACATAAACAATATCACAAGAATAGTTTAAAGTCCAGAGCAAACTTATATTTTCAAATATTCTTTGGTTCTTTCCTCCACTATTTCATACGGAACATAATGTATGGTTGGGTTAAATTTTACACCCTGATTTGGCTGTGGTCCTTCTCCGCCAAGGAAAACACATTTTTTCAAAAGTGTGTTTTCCTTTTTTTATTACAAGTTGCTTGTTTTTACTTATTTCATCATCAAATATACCCTTATTAAGATTAAACCCCGACAGAAATTTTTCTGCCGGGGTTTCTCATTTAAGTACTCTTTTTGTCCAGTTGCCAATTCCTATAATAAAGAAGCATATCAATACCAACCATAATGAAATTCAACACATAGAAGAACAACACATACCATTTTTGTGCTATCTGAGTCATATAAACCTCATTAACAAGTTTTGATGCAATACCTGCTATGTAACCAAAAAATATAAGACAAAGGAACGCAAGACTCTTTCCCTTAGTTGTTCTCGCCTTATATGATTTAATAACATTAAGCGGCCAAGACGCTCCGAAACTCACAATCATTAAAATTTCCAGAAATTCTGCCATAACAATTCTCCTTTAAGCGTTGATGGATAAATTATAAATCACCAAATGCCATTTTTCAAGTGTTTTTTCAGTTTTCTAATTAAAAAGTCCAAGTTCATCAATCTTTTCACGCAAGGTTCTCAAGAAATTCGGATCTTCACTTTTTATGTTGTACTGAAAAATAACCTCCCGCACACTGTCCTCCACACGCTCTACGTCATCAAGAAATGCTTTTGCCGACATCCTAAACGCACCGCTTCCGAAAATAATAAGCTGTTCAAGTCCATCAGAGGTTGCAACGGTAACCTTGTAATTTTTGCTCAAAATCTTGGCAGTTTTTTCAATATAAGCATCAGCCGTTTGTGCTTCCTTGGTATAGACAACTGTTATTCCGTCAACTCTCTCAATCTCACCAGGGTTTCCCTTTACTTTATAAGCATCAAAGACCACAATTATCTCGCTGCCCTTGAAAATCTTATAAGATGAAAGTCTTTCTACCAATTTTTCTCTTGCCGCATCAATACTTTCCTTTGAAAGCTCTTTGAGGTCTTCCCAAGCAAAAATAATATTATACCCATCAACTAAAATATACTCTTTTTCAAATACCCTTTCTTTTGGTTTATATTCTTTTCTCTGGATATTCGCTTTTGGGGTTCTAAGGATATGATTTGGATTTTTGCGTTCAATTTTTCCATAGGTTTTCTCAAAAATTTTCATCAATTCGTCATCCGACGCCGTACCTTTTGAAGCTGAAACAGTTTTAGTCGCTGTTTCCACCGCCTTTTTAGGTTTCAAAACACTTTCAAGATGCATATAATTTTTGACTTCATCCCATTTTACAGTAAAGCCTGCACCATGGTCGCAAAATACCGAATCAGCAGTATTTTCAATATCTGCATCAACATCGTATCCAATTTGTTCTATAATCGCATCAGCATTCTTGCAAGGTCCATATCCGCTGAACTTGCAGCTGATCTTTCCAAGACCGTGAGTGTATCCCACAAGTTCTGCTTGATAATTTCTTATTGAATCAGCAGCAACTTTTCCTGAAATTTTTGTTGTATCTCCTCTGGTTTCGGGCGCACCAAATTCTGCACCCATCAAATCAAGGTCGGTCATTGCCTTGCCCACGTTTTCTCTTGGTATCTGAAGAACAAAATCATAATAAGGCTCAAGGAGTACACTTTCTGCACAGCGAAGTCCGTTTCGCACCGCACGATATGTTGCCTGACGAAAGTCTCCGCCCTCGGTATGCTTTTGGTGTGCTCGCCCTGATTTTAAAGTTATTCGTATATCCGTTATGGGTGCACCGCAAAGGACACCAAGATGTGTTTTTTCCATCAAATGGGTCATTATAAGTCTTTGCCAGTTTTTGTCAAGCTCATCTTCGCTGCAATCGGCAGAAAACTGAATTCCCGCTCCCCGTTCAAGAGGCTCAAGAACAATATGCACCTCGGCATAGTGCCTTAATGGTTCATAGTGTCCTACGCCCTCCACCTTATTCTTTATGGTTTCTTTGTATATAATGCGTCCCTGCTCAAAACTCACATCAATATCAAATCGCTTCAAAATAAGTGCTTTCAAAACCTCCAACTGAATTTCGCCCATAACTTTGAGCTGAATTTCCTGAAACCTTTCATTCCAATTCACATCAAGCTGGGTTTCTTCCTGCTGAAGAAGTCGGAGTTTTGAAAGTGCCACAGAAGCATCCACACCGCTTGGCAGTTTTACGCTGTAATTAAAAATCGGCTCTGCAGTGAGCTTTTCAACATCACATTCAAAGCCAAGCCCTTGTCCTGCAAAGGTCTTTAGCGGTCCAAGAACTGCACACACAGTGCCCACCTCCGCTGTATTCACATTCCTATATTTTTCGCCTGAGTAAATCCTGATTTCGTTAACCTTTTCACCCGTTTCGCCATTTTTCAAAATATCCCTAACATTAAGCTTTCCGCCTGTTATTTTCATAAAAGTGAGACGCTGACCACGCTCATCCTGACCAATTTTGAAAACCTTTGCTCCAAAATCTTCAATCTTTCTGCTTTGTCTTGTAAGATTCAAAAATTCATTGAAAAATTCAGCTATTCCTTCTGTACGAAGTGCAGAACCGCTGAAACACGGAAAAAGATTTCGCTTGCAAATTGCATTCTTTAGTAACTCCTGAGATATTTCTCCATTTTCAAGATAACCCTGCATCAGCTTTTCATCGCATACTGCAATATTCTCTTGCAAATTTCCCTTATCACTGTCACTAAAATCAACAAAATTTTCACCAAATTCAGATTTCAGTTCATCAATAACCCAAAGTTTATCCGCACCATCCAAATCCAGCTTGTTTATGAAAACAAAAGTGGGGATGCTGTGCTTTTTAAGAAACTCCCAAAGTGTTCTTGTGTGGCTTTGAATTCCGTCTGTTCCACTTATGACCAGTATAGCATAATCAAGAACGGAAAGGGTACGCTCCGCCTCGGCTGCAAAGTCGGTGTGCCCAGGGGTATCAAGCAAGGTTATTGTCATATTTTCTGTTTCAATAACCGCCTGCTTTGAAAAGATTGTTATCCCTCTTTTCTTCTCCATTTCGTCTGTATCAAGAAAGGCGTTTCCGTCATCAACTCTGCCCATATTTCGTGTTGTTCCTGCACAAAAAAGCAACCCCTCTGAAAGAGTTGTCTTTCCTGCATCAACATGTGCAAAAATCCCGACAACAATTCTGTCCACACAAAACGCCTCCTTTTTAATAGATTTATTTTAATGATTTTAACATATTATATTGACTTTGTCCACTTATTAAAATATAATGATTAAAAAATATTTTTATTTTTTTGCAACCTTTTTGCGATTTTAAAAGTATTTGTATTGAAAATAACTTTTAAGGAGAAAATACTATGAAAAAAATACTTTCTATTATTTTAACTTTGGCACTTGTTTTATCTTTTGTAGCCTGTGGAAAAAAGGCAAATGATGAAACGCTCAAAGATGATAACGCTATTGTTGAAACAGACAAACCCGAGAACGAAGAAATAGAGCTTTTGGACAAAAAAGAAACTTCTGATGACAAAAAAGACGAAGTTGCCGAAAACAAGCCTGTTTCAAAGCCAGCAGAAAGCAAACCTCAGGCAAAACCCGAGTCAAAACCCGAAGAAAAACCTCAGGCAAAGCCCGAAAATACTCCTGAAACAAAACCCGAAGTAACACCTGAAAAAGAGCCTGAAAAAGCTCCTGAAAGTGCTACTCTCGGCAATACCCTTCTCGCTGATTTCAAGAAAAAGGCAAACAGCGGTATGGATTCACTTTCTATTGCTGAAGCACTGGTGACAAGCCCTGTTATCAAATTCAGCTGCGGTGCAATGCCCGTTGAAGAAGGCCTTCTTTCAGGCTTTGGCAACACTGAAATCAAAGGGTTTAAATCAGGTGCTATGTTTGCTCCTATGATTGGTTCAATCCCCTTTGTTGGTTATATTTTTGAACTAAGCGACGGAACAAACACATCAAGCTTCATCTCTACACTCAAATCAAATGCAGACTTGAGATGGAACATCTGTGTTGCTGCTGATGAAATGGTTACAGGAAGTGTTGGCAACAAGGTATTTTTTGTAATGTGTCCCACCAGTCTTGAAGACTAATAACAAATTTAAAAACGGACGCAATTTTGCGTCCGTTTTCTTATGTGTTTAAAAGGAGAACAATATGATATTTTCAAGCATACCGTTTTTATATTATTTCCTGCCTGCTGTACTTATTTTGTATCTTGCAGCGCCAAAGGGAATCAAAAACAGCATTCTTTTGCTGTCAAGTTTATTCTTTTATGCCTGGGGTGAGCCAAGATATGTTTTCCTTATGCTTCTGACCATTGGACTTGGATATATTCTTGGTTTGCTGATTGAAGCTTTTCGCGGCAAATTTCTCTCAAAAGTTTTTCTTGTTCTGTCTGTCGCAATAAGTCTTTCTTTTTTAGGCTACTTTAAATATGCAGACTTTTTCATATCAAACTTTAATGCTGCCACAGGTCTTTCTATCCCTCTTCTTCGACTTACTCTTCCTATCGGCATAAGCTTTTATACATTCCAAATTTTAAGCTATACCGTGGACGTGTATCGTGGTGATGCCGCAGCACAGAAAAACCCCATAAATCTCGCAACCTATATTGCACTTTTTCCTCAGCTTATTGCGGGACCTATTGTGCGCTATACTGATATTGAATCGCAGCTCACACAAAGACGCCACAGCTTCGGCAAAACGGCTTACGGAATTAGGCGTTTCATAATCGGTCTTTCAAAGAAAATTCTCCTCGCCAATACACTGGGTGAACTTGGCGAATTTTTCCTTGCATCAGGTGATAAATCCATTTTGTTTTACTGGCTTTTTATCGCAGCATATATGCTTCAGATTTACTTTGATTTTTCGGGATACAGCGATATGGCTATAGGCCTTGGAAAGCTGTTTGGCTTTGACTTTATGGAAAACTTCAACTATCCATTTATCTCATCAAGCATAACAGAATTCTGGCGCCGATGGCATATATCCCTTGGCACTTGGTTCCGCGACTATGTTTATATCCCTATGGGTGGAAACCGCGTGGGCAGAAGCCGTTTGTTTTTCAACATTTTCACGGTGTGGTTTTTGACAGGTTTCTGGCACGGCGCTCAGTGGAATTTTATTGTATGGGGACTCTATTTTGGTGTACTTCTTACCCTTGAAAAGTTCTTTCTTAGGGGTTTCCTTGCGAAACACAAAATTTTCAGTCACATATATCTTCTGTTTTTGACGGCAATTAGCTTTGCAATTTTCAGTGGAAATAACCTTTCCCAGTCTCTCTCTCATATTGGCGCAATGTTTGGTTTTGGCGGTATTCCCCTTGCCTCTGCTGAATTTCTCTACTGCCTGCGCAACTATGGTATAATCCTTATAATAGCTGCAATTTCGGCAACACCGCTCCTCAAAAACCTTATATCTCGTTTTGAAAACAATAAACGATTTTCAACCATTATAAATATTTTGGAAATTCCTGTTTTATTGATTCTCTTGATTGTTTCAACAGCTTATCTTGCTGACGGCTCATTTAACCCGTTCCTTTATTTCCGTTTTTAGGAGGTGTATAAATTGAAAAATAAAATAATGACTATATTTTTTTCTGCTGTTTTGGCAGTTTTCGCATTAAGCTGTCTTTTAAAGCCTGACACAACTTTTTCCGAGAGCGAACGTCGACCTCTTGCAGAAAAGCCCGACCTTTCAACCGAATCAATTTTTTCCGGTGAATTTATGTCTGGCTTTGAGGAATATACCGTTGACCAAATCCCTCTCAGAGAGCCCCTCAGGACAATAAAAGCCCTGTTTTCCACCAAGATTTTCGGCAAAAAAGACAACAATGGTCTTTTTACAGCAAGCGGTCACATATCAAAAATTGAATATCCTCAAAATGATGAAATGTTAAGCATTGCAGCAGAAAAATTTAGTTTTCTTTATGAATCCTTTATGAAAGACAAAGATGTGAAAGTCTTCCTCTCAATAGTACCTGATAAAAATATATTTCTTGCCAAAGAAAACGGTTACCTTTCTCTTGACTATGAAAAGCTGATTAGCGATTTTAATTCAAAAGTTCCTTATATGGAGTATATCGACATTCTCCCCCTGCTTTCACTTGAAGATTATTACTATACCGACTCTCACTGGAAACAAGAGAAGATAATCGACGTTGCAGAATTTCTTGCGGCAGAAATGGATGCTGATGTGACCTCCAAGTATTCAGAAAGCACTCTTGCAAATCCATTTCGAGGCGTATACCTTGGTCAATCAGCACTTCCACACAAACCTGATGTCATAAAGTTTCTAACAAATGACATTCTGGATAATTGTACTGTGACATACTTTGATAACGGCACTCCCGAAATACGAGATATGTATAATATGGAAAAGGCAAACGGAAAAGACCCTTATGAAATGTTTCTTTCGGGAACTTCTCCGCTTTTGACCATTGAAAATCCAAATGCAAAAACTGACAAAGAGCTTATTCTTTTCAGAGATTCTTTTGGAAGCAGTATTGCCCCGCTTTTTGCACCGGGATACAAAAAAATCACTGTTGTTGACATCAGATATATTCAAAGCGGTTTTCTTGGGAACTTTATTGAGTTTGACAATCAGGATGTTCTGTTCCTTTACAGCACAACCCTTTTGAATAACAGCACCGCACTGAGATAAGATAAGCCTTGACATCCCGGCGATGTCAAGGCTTTTTTGTGTCATATAGTATAAGAGCATAGATTTATTGACATTTAATTTGGACGTTCAATGCGAAATATCCTTTTTTCAGGAAGTGCAATCACAAATACATTTCGCAAAGCGTTCAAACAACTATTGTCTGCTCCCATAAAATTCAGCTCTTGTTCAAAAGTTTCACTATTTTTTATTTCATGCCCATAAAGATAAAAGTCTGCCTTTTCAGTGACTTGCTGACGAGAGTGAGCCACACAAATGCGTTGACCTTGAATCTCAAGCACCGTATTCGGTTTTGTAATCTCAAAAAATGGCGCAATTTCAGCAATTTTATCCGGTAAATCACAGTCACCAACTACCCAGTAAACAGGACAATTTGCTTGGCGTAATATTTCAGCCAATGCAGCGACTTTTTGACAGTAAGCTGCGCAGTCTGGCATATCATTGTCAGAAATATCTCCCGTATAAAATATTGCATTCGGCCTAATCTGCTTG
Source organism: Clostridia bacterium (assembly GCA_045648845.1). Classification (GTDB taxonomy): domain Bacteria; phylum Bacillota; class Clostridia; order Monoglobales; family Monoglobaceae; genus SIG440. The sequence continues at coordinate 24,306 of JAZROR010000010.1, read as the reverse complement.
ATAAGCTGGCAATAAAACGAAAAAGTTGCGCTGTGGATATCCCCAATGTGTAACAGTTTAAAACCTTGTGACTCAATTACCTCCTTTGGAATTTCAATTTCCCATAAAACTTGCTCGTCTTCAGGAAATTTAAACTCATAGGCAAAAAGATGATTATTGGTCACTATTTGACCCGGAAGAAAACAAATATTTTTGCCAAAGTTTTGATCAGGATTTTTTGTATCATACAGTCCTAACGAACAATTCCAGAGAAGACCACCTCGTTTCAACTTCAAATAGCGATTAGCTGCACCAATAGAAGCAGCGTGTCCTACCAAAAGAATTTCTTCATCGGTATCACTATATTGCTTTAAAAGTGCCTCGATACCCTCGCTAACTCGTTTCATAACATCCACTCTGTCTTCAATGTTGCTTGGCCACCACAGAGGTTCCAAAACGGCATCCTTGGCAATATGCTTATACCATTGACGTAGTTTTCTAAAAGGAGTTCCGGCATATTCTTTCACCAACTCTTTTTCACAAAAAATCTCATGTAGCCATGGCATCGGGAAAATTTCGGAACCGGTCTCTTGTGCAACCAGTTCAGCAGTTTCCATGGTTCTCCAGAACGGCGAAGCATAAATAACGCCATGAAAATCACACTTTGCTAAAAATTTACCCAGCAATCTTCCCTGCTCTCTTCCTACAAGGGACAATGGCACTTCACCCTGGGGCAAAAACGCATCACCGCCAATGTAGTCCGCACATTCACCTACTTGTCCATGCCGTGTTATATATAGTTTCATAAAAAACGCTTTCCTTTTCTCTGTATATAAAAACACTTTTGAAATTATACTACCTTCACGCAAATCTGTCAAATAATATTAAGCAAAAAATAATAAGCTTCAAATATTTTTGATTTTAGACTTTTATGACACTTTGTTCTATAATTTATATTCAAACAGTCCGTGTTTGTTGCAGTAACAATAAAGTTTTCCTCTGAACATCTTCGGGAAACGAACAGTGGCATCCTGCTGTGGATATAAACGTATCATAAGAGCTCTGCCAAATCCAACATACGTAGCAAAACTGATAAAATGTTCTTTTGTCATTTCGTGATTGAATTCAATATAAAAATCATTTTCTATCTCTGAAACCTTAATCTTATGACTGCTATCCGCTTGTTTTATTTCCAGTTGTTCAACGGGCTTGCCACAGCATATAACCTGGCATTCTCCCAGACCTTGCATAATACTTCCACACTCTGGACACACATAAAATTTGGTCATCTTGATATTTCCTGACTGCTGTTTGTTTTTAACTGCACTGCCCAACAAAAGCATTTTCTCGCTGACTCCCAAAATATCCGCCAAAGTTGATATCAAGGATATGTCGGGAAAGCCGTGACCTGTTTCCCATTTGGATACCGTCTTAGGCAAAACGCCCAACCTCTCAGCAACTTGTTTTTGGGTCATACCCTTGGCTTTTCTTAAATCACAAAAAAGTTTTCCGCTTTTGTTTAAATCCATCTGTTTTCACCTCTATAGATTAAGTATAATATAATAAGCCAATTTATGCAATCCACTATCCGTACTTATTATATTAACTTAGCATAACCCCACGGCACAGTGCGATTTGTCAGTAAATCATTCCCCCAAAACGAAAAAAGCTTGCCGAAATGTACGACAAGCCATAATGTAACTGGTGCGCCCGAAGCCGAAACCTGCAAAACAATCCTGTGAATTGTTTTGCCGTTGAGGGTCTCTTCCAAAGAGCACAAGTTAAAGACGCAGTGCGATTTGTCAGTAAATCATTCCCCCAAAACGAAAAAAGCTTGCCGAAATGTTCGACAAGCTTTTTTGTAACTGGTGCGCCCGAAGAGACTTGAACTCCCACATCATTGATACTAGATCCTAAGTCTAGCGCGTCTGCCAATTCCGCCACGGGCGCATATGAAACTGCTACCAAGTGAGTATAACAAATTTCCATAGAAAAGTCAAGTTAAAATAGCACAAATATAAAAAAACTTCTGCCTTAGAGATTACAAAGCAGAAGTTTTAAAAATTCATAAATACTTTTTCATATGACCAAGAGCATTTTTTTCAAGACGAGACACCTGTGCCTGAGAAATTCCAATTTCATTGGCAATTTCCATCTGGGTTCTTCCCATAAAAAATCTCAGCTTCAAAATATTTCGTTCTCTTTTATTGAGTTTTTTCATAGCTTCCTTGATAGCAATCTCTTCAAGCCAAAAATCATCATTGTTTTTGTTATCTTTCACCTGATCCATAACAAAAATTGCATCTCCACCATCGTGATACACGGGCTCATAAAGAGAAACAGGGTCCATGATTGCATCAAGGGCTGATGACACCTCCTCGTGACTTGCGCCGATTTCGGCTGCAATTTCGTCAAGTGTAGGCTCTTTCAAATTCTTGTTTACCAATTTCTCCTTTGCAGACAACGCTTTGTATGCAGTATCACGAAGAGAACGACTTACACGAATGGATGTATTGTCTCGAAGATACCGTCTTATTTCACCGACAATCATCGGCACTGATGTCTTTTGTTGAAACAGCGGTTTTAGCGGGGTTTGGCACTTTCTTAAAAACCAGTTGTGAAATTATTACCCCCGAAAAAATCAAAATACAACCAATATATCCAGGAAGACTCATTTTTTCGTTTAAAATAAGCATTCCACCTATTGCCCCAAACATTGACTCTGTGGAAAGGATAATTGATGCATATGTGGGGTCAGCAGTTTTCTGACCGATAATCTGACAGGTATACGCAACACCCACAGACAAAAGTCCGCAATAAAGAATTGGTATAAGAGCTTTTTCAATCATTTCCATTTCTGTAATTTCAACCACACTTGCAACACAGAAATTCAAAATTGCACAAAAAACGAACTGTATTGAGGCAAACCTTAAAGAATAAATTCTATCTACAAAACGGTCAATTATAAGTATATGCACCGCCCAGAAAATTGCATTCAAAAAGAGAACAACGTCACCATAGCTTATTTCCCAACTCACCGAAAAATCCTCACCCACAACGCAAAGGAAAAACATTCCAATCACCGCAAGGAAAGCTCCAAACCAGATATTGAGATTTGTTTTCTTGCCAAGAAAAATCCCGAAAATCGGAACAATTACCGTATAAAGCCCCGTCATAAAGCTTGTTCTTCCTGCACTTTGAGTAATCTCAATACCCTTTTGCTGAAGTGCTGATGCGGTAAACAAAGCAATTCCTGCAAGAACACCTGCAAGAACTGTGGTTTTCATTTTCTGTGTATGTATTTGCTTGTCCGATTCTTTCTTCTCAAAGAAAAAAATAACTGGAATAAGAGACAAACCACCAAGAACAAATCTTATACCATTAAAAGTAAAAACCGGAACAAAATCTGCACCCATACGCTGTGCCACAAAGGCAAAGCCCCAAATCATAGCGGTAAGCAGCAATATTCCAAGCGACTTAATTTTTTTCACTATCCAAACGTCCTCTCAAATCAAATTTTACGCAACTGTCATTATAACCCAAAGTCCTATTTTAGTCAACAGCAAAAAGCACACCCAAAACATTTTGAAGTGTGCTATATTTTTTATTTTTCAAGAAGATTGTTTTCTGCTTTCCAGATAATTTCACCATCTTCTATTCTGCATTCATACATTTGGGAAAGCTTTTCATCAAGTACAAATTCGGTAAGCAACGAACTGTGGTCAATAACCCACCAACGCCATCTTCCAAGGTAAAAGATTTCGCCGCCACTTTCAAACTTTCCTGCAATTTCAAATATGAGCTGATTTTGAGTTGCGCTGTCCACCTCACCGAAGACCGAGTGCAAAAATGATGAAACAACCTCTTTTTCGGCATCGTCAACGTCAAGAACATTTTCAAAAGGAACCTGCCCACCGATAATTGCAACATCTTCTGTTATGGCACGGGCTTCTTTTTTCACTTCATTTGTTGCCGCAATGTTCAAAGCTTTTTCCACTGCAACATTGTACACCTCTGATTCTGTCTTGTCTTGTGCTTGATTTTCTTTTACAGGTATAATCTTTTCAGCCAAAGTACCCGCACTATCTTCTTTTCCGCCCAGCGCCCCTTCCCTTTCCACTTCTGATACGGTTACGGGAACGTTTTCGTTCATTTTTTGAATTTGCGGATAAAAAACTGCTGCTGCAGAAATGACCAAAACTGCCGCTACTGCCCCGCCATATCTCACTGCAAGCTTGTAAACTTTCCTTGGCTGTTCTTTTGTTGCCTTTTCAAAAATCCCATCAATAAGCTCCCGTCTTGTTTCAATGGAGTCGTTGGCTTCTTTATAACATTTTCTAAACAAAATCATACCCTCCTTTGAGCTTTTCACGAAGAATTTTTCTCCCACGGCTAAGCTGTGATTTGACTGTTGATGGGTTAATCTTAAGCGTCTTTGAAATTTCTTCTATGGACATATCCTCATAATAAAAAAGGTGAATAACCGCTCTGTATTTTGGTGCAAGTTCCAAAACCGCATAATAAACATCCCCTTTTTCTTCCGTTTCAAAGGGTATTTCTTCTTTCAATTCGGTCATAGGCACTGTTTTTTTATGCCAGCTTGATGAAAAAATACTGTGACTGCAATTTATTGCAACACGAATAAGCCACGCTTTTATATGCTCATCGCTTTCAAAGCTGCGGTCTGTTTTAAGGAACCTGAGAAATGTCTCCTGAACCACATCCTCCGCCGTCTCTCGGTTCTTGGTCTGGGACAAGCTGAGTCTGTAAACCATATCAAAATATTTTTCAACAATCTGTCTTTTTTCTTCCATTCAAAGCGTCCTTTTCTTGCGTGAAAACACCTTTCAGTAATAATACCGAAAAGAAACTAAAAAGGTTGCATTATGATTTTATTTTTACTTTTCCCTTTTTATATAAAAATAATGAGTCGGGAAAACCCGACTCATTTGTGTGCATTTTTTACTTGTTCAAGTATTTTGCAACTTCTTCTGCAACAAGCTTTGTAACCATCTCAATGTCACTTGAGGACATCGGAGCACTCTTTGTGAGGTCAGCTTTTCCATTGCTGCTGAAGAGTTCCATCTTCTTCATACTTTCCTGCTTAACAGCCTCAACCGCAGCAGGAATAAGATCGATAAGACCTTTGTCCATACTTGAGAACTTCTTGAATTCAGCCTCAACTGCTGCAACATTTATATCGGTGAAAATGTTAACCTTGCTGATACCTTCGCGGATAGCCTGTCTGAAATCGTTATCTGTAAGACCTGAGCCACCATGAAGAACAAGCGGAACATCAACTGTGTTTGCGATTGTACGGATTCTTTCAAAGTCGAGTTTTGGAGGGAGCTTATACGCACCGTGAGCATTACCCACTGCAATAGCCAAAGCATCAACACCGGTCTTTTCAACGAAATCCTTTGCAAGACCAGGATCAGTGAAGAACTTTGATGGGTCTGCAAGATGTGAGCTACCTTCCGCTGAGCCTTCGTTGTCACCAACGTGACCAAGTTCACCCTCGATTGTTGCACCATAAGAATGTGCAATATCTGCCATTTCCTTAACCTTGCGAACATTTTCCTCATATGTATCTGTAGAGCAGTCATACATAACAGATGTAAAGCCAAGTTTAAGTGCTTTTACACAAGTGTCATATGTAAGACCATGATCGAGATGAACAACAACTGGAACAGATGCTTTCTTCGCCATTGGGATAAGATAGTAAGATACCTCATCAAGTGGTCCATAGGGAAGCAAAATTTCAGCGGTACCCATAATAACAGGTGAGCGTGTTGCTTCAGCCGCATTGATAATTCCGCGGGCGAGTTCAAGGTTTACTGCATTGAAAAGACCAACAGCATATCTGTTTTGCTTGGCAGGTCTTAAAACCTCGTTCATATTAACTAACATTTCATAATCCTCCTTAGTGAAGTCATAATTTTAAACAACTCAATATAACAAGACAATTATACATTATTTTTTCAAAAAAGTCAATATCCTTTTCTACCATTATTTAGTTTTTAAGGCTGTGTATGGGGGCAGGTATCCTTCCACCACGATTTATGAACTCACAGCTTGAATATTCGTGCACCGGCATAATAGGTGCATAACCCAAAAGTCCTCCGAATTCAACCATTTCGCCAACGCCTTTGCCCGCTACCGGAATAATTCTCACCGCTGTGGTTTTCTGGTTAATCATACCGATTGCCGCTTCATCAGCAATAATTGCTGAAAGGGTTTCTGCCGGTGTATCCCCGGGAACAGCTATCATATCAAGTCCAACCGAACAAACACAAGTCATTGCTTCAAGCTTGTCAAGGGTAAGGGCACCACACTCCGCCGCTGCAATCATACCTGCATCCTCACTAACAGGGATAAATGCACCACTCAATCCACCAACATAGCTCGACGCCATAACGCCACCTTTTTTCACCGCATCATTAAGAAGTGCAAGTGCTGCTGTGGTGCCGTGGGTTCCGCACTTTTCAAGACCCATTTCTTCCAAAATATACGCAACACTGTCACCGATTTCGGGAGTCGGTGCAAGTGACAAATCCACTATTCCAAAAGGCACCCCAAGACGCCTTGATGCTTCCTGTGCCACAAGCTGACCCATTCTTGTAATCTTAAACGCTGTTTTCTTTATTACATCAGCAACAGTTCCAAAATCCTTGCCTTTTACCTTTTCAAGTGCCGCTTTAACAACACCGGGGCCGCTGACACCTACGTTGATAACCGCATCGCCCTCACCAACGCCGTGAAATGCACCTGCCATAAAGGGATTATCCTCAACTGCGTTTGAAAAAACAACCAGTTTTGCACAGCCAAACGACTGATTGTCCGCTGTCCTTTCAGCAGTTTTCTTTATTGTTTCTCCCATAAGCTTTACTGCATCCATATTGATTCCTGACTTGGTTGTTGCAACACCCACAGATGAACACACTCTTTCGGTAACCGCCAGTGCCTCAGGAATTGATTCAATAAGAATTCTGTCGCCCTTTGTGAAATCCTTATGAACAAGAGCAGAAAACCCACCGATAAAATTCACACCCGTATCTTTTGCTGCACGGTCAAGTGCCTTTGCAAAACAAACATAATCCTTTGCGTCACTTGCCCCTGCAATCAGCGAAATAGGCGTCACTGATATTCTCTTGTTTATGATGGGAATGCCATACTGACGGCTGATGTCTTCCCCTGTCTTTACCAAATCTTTGGCAAGCCGCACGATCTTTTCATAAATCTTTTCACAGGCTTTTTCTGCACTGCTGTCAATGCAATCAAGCAGGGATATACCCATAGTAATGGTTCTTATATCAAGATGCTGGTCATCAATCATCTTAATCGTTTCCATAATTTCTCTTGTGTTAATCATATCTGCCTCCGAACCACCTTCACTTAAATTCTGTGCATAGAATTGAAAATTTCTTCGTTCTGCACTCTTATATCAACGCCAATCTCTGTTCCTACTTTTTCAAGGTCAGAAACAACAACAGAAAAATCTGTGTTTTCACCCATTTTAACAAGCATAACCATTGTAAAAATGTCCTGCATAATCGTCTGGTTTATATCAAGAATATTCGCTCCATTTTTAAAAAGAGAATTGCTCACCTTTGCTATAATTCCGGGACGGTCAATTCCCATAACAGTAACTACTGCTTTCATTTTTATAACACTCCTTAAAATTTATTGTCTGCCTTCTTCTTGAGTCTTTGTATTTCACCAAATTAATACAAAATACTACTCAAATTTATTATACATCCCCCTTTGCCTTGCGTCAAGTAAAATTTAGCTAAAAAATCTGTTGAATTTTTCTATTTTTCGTGGTAAAATATAGAATATAATTCCATTTTACAGTGAGGATTTTGATATGTTTCTTCCTATATCAAAAGACGATATGAAAAAACGCAAAATCACACAGTTTGATTTTGTTTATATAATCGGCGATGCATATGTTGACCATTCAAGCTTTGGGCACGCCATTATCTCGCGCATTTTAGAGGCAAACGGTTTTTCCGTGGGGATTATTTCTCAACCTGACTGGCACAGCTCGGATGCATTCTGCGAGCTTGGAAAACCGCGCCTTGGTTTTCTTGTGTCCGGCGGAAATCTCGACCCAATGGTGAACCGCTACACTGTTTCGAAAAAGGTGCGGTCAGTTGACCTTTACTCACCTGGCGGTGAAATCGGCAAACGTCCCGATAGAGCCACCATTGTTTATTGCAACCGTCTCCGCGAGGCATTCGGCAAAAAAGTTCCTATTATAATTGGAGGGATTGAAGCAAGTCTCAGACGTTTTGCCCATTATGACTACTGGTCAGACAAGGTTCGACGCAGTATTCTCATTGACAGCGGCGCAGACCTCCTCATCTATGGTATGGGCGAGCATCAAATCATAGAAATCGCAAATCTTCTCAAAATGGGAGTTCCCGTAAATGAAATAAAAAATGTTCCTGGCACTGTTTACATTGAAAGTGCTGGTGCGATTTTCCCCGAAAACTATATTGAAATTCCATCCTATGATGAAGTTTCACAAGACAAAAAGCTTTATGCTAAGGCATCTAAAATCCAGCACGAAGAACAGGATGCCTTTCGCGGAAAGACAATTATTCAATCAGACAATGCCGACAAATATATAGTTCAGCTTCCGCCGTCACCGCCACTCTCCACCGAAGAGCTTGACGCGGTTTATGAGCTTCCATACGAGGGAACATATCATCCAAGCTATGAAGCCTTGGGCGGTGTCCCTGCAATTTCCGAAATTGAATTCAGCATAACCTCATCCCGAGGTTGTTTTGGAGCCTGCAATTTCTGTACCCTTGCTTTTCATCAGGGCAGAACCGTTGTTCCAAGAAGCCAGCAATCAATCTTGCGCGAGGCTGAAAAGCTGACCCAAAAAACCAATTTCAAGGGCTACATCCACGATGTCGGGGGGCCTACTGCAAACTTTCGTGCTCCCTCCTGCAAAAAACAACTTAAGTTCGGTGTATGCAAAGAAAAACAGTGTCTATTCCCCACTCCCTGCAAAAACCTTGAGGTTTCACACAGCGACTATCTTGAGCTTCTCAGGAAACTCCGGAAACTGCCGAAGGTCAAAAAAGTTTTTATCCGTTCAGGAATACGGTTTGATTATCTTATGGCGGACAAAGACGAAACTTTTTTCCACGAGCTGTGCCAACACCACATAAGCGGTCAGCTCAGGGTTGCACCCGAACATATTTCTGATAATGTTTTAGAGTTTATGGGAAAGCCATCTTCCGAGGTTTATGAAAAATTCCTCAAGAAATTTGATAAAATAAACTCTCAAACCGGAAAGAAACAATATGTCGTTCCCTACCTTATGTCCTCGCACCCGGGAAGCACGCTCAAGGATGCAGTGAAGCTTGCGGAATATTTAAACCACCACAAGCTGAGTCCCGAACAGGTTCAGGACTTTTATCCAACTCCCGGAAGTATTTCCACCTGCATGTATTATACAGGTATTGATCCAAGGACTATGAAAAATGTCTATGTTCCAAGAGATTACAACGAAAAACAAATGCAACGCGCACTTTTGCAGTTTCGCGATGCAAAAAATTATAAACTTGTGCTCAGTGCACTGAAAAAGGCAAACCGCCTTGACCTTGTGGGGAATTCCCCCCATTGTCTTATAAAATCACCAAAAGGAGAAAATCAAAATGGCAAAATTACTCAGCGGAAAAACAGTATCAGCAAGAATAAAGGAAAATCTGAAAAAGGAAATCGAAGAACTGAAGACCGAGGGAATTCTTCCCGGTCTCGCCGTAATCATAGTCGGTGAAGACCCTGCATCAAAGGTATATGTGGGCAGAAAAGAAGCTATGTGTCAGGAACTTGGTATGCATTCTGAAAAATTTGCTCTCCCCGAAGAAACGACTCAAGAAGAGCTTCTCGCCCTTGTTGAAAAGCTTAATAATGACGACAATATCCACGGCATACTTGTTCAGCTTCCTCTCCCTAAGCATCTTGACGAAAAGGCTGTTATAAACACTATCCGCCCCGAAAAAGATGTTGATGCATTCCACCCCGTAAATGTTGGAAAAATTATGATTGGCGATTATGATTTTGTTCCCTGTACACCTGCGGGAATTATGGAACTTATTGCTGAAAGTGATGTTGAAGTTGAAGGCAAAACCTGTGTGGTTATCGGCAGAAGCAACATCGTAGGAAAGCCTATGAGTATGCTTCTCCTACACAAAAACGGAACTGTTACCACTTGCCACTCACGCACCAAAAATATTGCTGAAATTACCAAAACTGCGGATATTTTGGTGGCAGCAGTAGGCAGAGCGAACTTTGTAACCGCCGATATGGTAAAACCCGGTGCGGTTGTTATTGACGTTGGTATGAACCGCCTTCCTGACGGCAGACTTGTAGGCGATGTTGATTTTGAAAACGTTGAAAAGATTGCAGGTGCAATCACTCCCGTTCCCGGCGGTGTTGGTCCTATGACCATTGCTATGCTTATGAAAAACACCTTTACTGCAGCGAAAAATTTTAAAAAATAATTTTCGAGGATTTTGATATGAAAACCAAATCTGTTTTTGTTTGTACAGAGTGCGGAGCAAACTATCCCAAATGGATGGGGAAATGTACCACCTGTGGTTCCTGGAATACCATTGAAGAAGAATTGGTAGCAGCCCCCGTGGTAAACTCCAAAATCGGTGCACTTTCTACTCCCTCTTCTTCATCTTCGCCAAAGGCAATCAAGGATATTGATGCAACCGATGAAGCAAGAGTGAAAACCGGTATGTCAGAGCTTGACCGTGTCCTTGGCGGAGGGTTGGTTCAAGGCTCCCTTGTCCTTGTAGGCGGCGACCCCGGAATTGGAAAATCCACGCTTCTTCTTCAGATTTGCGAAACCTTGGGCAAAACAAAAAATGTTCTTTATGTTTCAGGAGAAGAGTCTCCAAGGCAAATAAAGCTCAGGGCAGACCGCCTTGGTGTTACCACCGAAAACCTCAAAATATATTCTGAAACAAATATGAGCTTTATTACCGACTGTGTCTTCAGGGAAAAACCTGATATTCTTATTGTTGACTCGGTGCAGACAATGTACAATCCCGAAATTCAGTCTGCCCCTGGCAGCACCTCGCAAATAAAAGACATAACCACCGTCCTTATGAAGATTGCAAAGGAAAATTCCATTTCTGTATTCCTTGTAGGTCACGTCACAAAAGAAGGTGCTTTGGCAGGACCGAAGATACTTGAGCATATGGTTGACTCAGTCCTTTATTTTGAAGGTGACAGACACCAATCTTTCAGAATCTTGCGGGCTGTCAAAAACCGTTTTGGTTCAACCAATGAAATCGGAGTTTTTGAAATGAAAAACGACGGTCTTATGGAAGTTCCAAATCCGTCAATGGCCATGCTTTCAGGCAGACCTGAAAATGTCCCCGGAACTTGTATCATCTGCACTATGGAGGGTACTCGTCCCGTTCTTGCAGAGGTTCAGGCACTTGTTTCACCCACTGCTTTTGGAAACCCCAGACGTATGGCAAGCGGTCCTGACACAGGCAGATTTATAATGCTTATGGCTGTTCTTGAAAAACGTGGCGGAATAAAAGCCTCGTCTTATGACGCCTATGCAAATGTTGTGGGCGGTCTTCGCATCTCAGAGCCTGCTGCTGACCTTGGACTTATCCTTGCCCTTGCCTCAAGCTTTACCGGAAAGAGTATTGACAGCAGCACCGTTGCAATCGGCGAGGTTGGGCTTACAGGCGAAATCAGATCCTGCAGCTTTTTGGAGGCAAGAATTGCTGAATGCGAAAAACTAGGCTTTAAGCAGTGCATTATTCCTGCTGTTAATTTCAAAAAGCTCAGAAAATTTGAAAACATCAAGCTTTATCCTGTTTCAAACATTCAGGAGGTAATTGCTTCACAGCTTGATAAAAACAGTAAATAATTTAAATTTTTAAAAATATAAATAAATATAAAGTTTTATTGAAGGGAAGTCTTTACGTGTTTAATATAGGTGACGAAATTGTTTATCCCATGCACGGAGCCGGAATTATTGTCGACATCGAGGAAAGAAAGATTCTCGGCGAGCTCCACAAGTACTATATCCTGCAGATTTCCATCAGCGACATGAAGGTTATGCTGCCCGTAAATAATACCGAAATAATCGGCATCAGGCGTATTGTGTCTGAAAATGCCGCCAATGAAGCTATCAACCATTTTCTCGCCTGCGGTGAAGATATGAACAACAACTGGAATCAACGCTACAGAGAAAATATAGACAAAATGAAGACAGGAAATCTCTTAGAGGTTGCCACAGTTGCAAAGACATTGCTCCTCCGTGACAACAAGAAGTCTTTGTCAAACGCTGAACGAAAAATGCTTTCAAACGCAAAAAACATTTTGATTTCAGAACTGGTGTTGGCTAAAAAGATGCCTGCCGAAAAAATCAAAGAACTTCTGGCTCTTTAAATTTTAAAAAAGGAGACATAATTATGTTTCGCTCAAAAAAAGCGGTCAAAACCGCCACTGCGATTATTGTTGCCGCAGGAAATGGAACCCGTATGGGAAGCACCCAGAACAAGCAGTTTATTATGCTTGGGCGTATGCCGGTTCTTGCCCATGCAATAGAAAAGTTTCAAAATTCAGATAGTATTGAATCAATAATCGTTGTTACAAAGCCTGAGAGCATTCCTCTCGTTAACGATTTGATACGTGAGTTTGGTTTTACAAAGGTCACCGATGTTGTTGTAGGAGGCGCAATGCGCAAGGACTCTGTGAACGCAGGTCTTTCTTTGGTTGAAAACGGAAAAGTTGTGGCAATTCACGACGGCGCAAGACCCTTCGTTTCGACAAAGCTTATTGACGAACTTGTTTTGGCAGCATACGAATTTGGTGCCGCAGCCCCTGGAGTTGTCCCAAAGGATACTGTGAAAACGATTTCCCCTGACAATTCTGTTCTGGAAACCCCTGACCGACAAATGCTCCGCCTTATACAGACACCTCAGGTGTTCTTTTCAGACAATTTGAAGCTTGCCTATATTCGTGCAGATGAAGCGGGCTTTGTGGGTACAGATGATTGTTCCGTAGCAGAAAATATGGGGATTGCCATCCATATAGTCAATGGTGAATATACAAATATAAAGGTTACAACCCCTGATGATATTCCCATTGCAGAAGCAATTTGCGAATTTTTTAAATAATAACTTTTATTTAACCGAAAGGATGAATTTTATGCGAATAGGCTTTGGATATGATGTCCACGCACTTGTGCCAGACAGAAAACTTATACTTGGTGGAGTTCTTGTCCCCCACGACACAGGTCTTTTGGGGCATTCAGACGCCGATGTTCTTGTTCACTCTATTATGGATGCACTTTTAGGTGCCGCTGCCCTTGGCGACATAGGAAAGCATTTTCCTGATACCGACAATTCTTTTAAAGATATAGACAGCTTGGTTCTTTTGAAGAAGGTCGGTTCCATCTTAAGTGACGCTAACTTTTCCATAGGCAATATTGATGCTACCATAATCGCACAGGCACCAAAGCTTGCTCCGTTTATTGACGAAATGCGAAAAAATATTGCAGATACCCTTTCTCTTCCCGTTGGTGCTGTTTCCGTCAAGGCGACAACCACCGAGCATCTGGGCTTTGAGGGACGCAAAGAAGGGATTTCAGCCTGCTCGGTTGCTGCTATTTTCCAAAAATAACAGTTTGGCTGATAATTTTTGCATATAATTGGCTATAATAATAAATAATCCCTTTTAATCCACTATAATCAAGTTTGATTTATACCCCATTTTTTTGTAAGATAACCTCATTAGCACTCTCTTCATAGGAGTGCTAACACAAAGGTTTTTAATTTATTTTATATATCACAAGGAGGCATTTCAAATGACTATTAAACCATTAGCCGACAGAGTCGTTATAAAAATGGTAGAAGCTGAAGAAACAACAAAAAGTGGCATTATTCTTGCGGGCACCGCAAAAGAAAAACCACAGATTGCTGAAATTGTTGCTGTTGGACCCGGCGGGGTTGTTGACGGCAAAGAAATTACTATGGAGCTGAAAGTCGGCGACAGAGTTCTTATGAGCAAGTACGCCGGTACAGAAGTAAAGCTTGACGGCATCGAATATACCATTCTCCGTCAGAGTGAAATTCTTGCAAAGATTGAAGACTAATTTTTTGGAGGTAATTTAATTATGGCAAAACAGATTTTATTTGGTGAAGAAGCAAGACACGCTCTCGAAAAGGGCGTAAATCAACTTGCTGACACCGTGAAAGTTACACTTGGCCCCAAAGGCAGAAATGTTGTTCTCGACAAGAAATTCGGTGCACCCCTCATCACAAATGACGGTGTGACCATTGCAAAGGAAATCGAGCTTGAAGACGCTTTTGAAAACATGGGTGCTCAGCTTGTTAAAGAAGTTGCATCAAAGACAAATGACATCGCAGGTGACGGTACAACAACCGCTACACTTCTTGCTCAGGCATTGGTTCGCGAAGGGCTTAAAAATGTTACTGCAGGCGCAAATCCTATGATTGTAAGAAAAGGTATTGCCGCAGCTGTTGAAACTGCTGTAGCTGAAGTTGTTAAAAACAGTAAAAAAGTAAGCGGCCGTGATGACATCGCAAGAGTTGCTGCTGTTTCTGCTGCTGATGAATCAATCGGCGAACTTATCGCAGACGCTATGGAAAAGGTTACAAGTGACGGTGTTATTACTGTTGAAGAATCAAAAACTGCTGAAACATATTCAGAAGTTGTTGAAGGTATGCAGTTTGACAGAGGCTATATCACACCTTATATGGTAACAGATACAGAGAAAATGGAAGCTGTTATTGATGATGCATTCATTCTTATCACAGATAAGAAAATCTCCTCAATTCAGGACCTTCTTCCTCTTCTCGAACAAATCGTTCAGTCCGGCAAAAAATTGGTTATCGTTGCTGAAGACATTGAAGGCGAAGCACTTTCAACTCTTATCGTAAACAAACTTCGTGGAACATTTACTTGCGTTGCCGTTAAAGCTCCCGGCTTCGGTGACAGAAGAAAAGCTATGCTTGAAGATATCGCAATTCTCACAGGCGGTACAGTTGTTTCTGACGAAATCGGTCTTGACCTTAAAGAAACTACTGTTGCTCAGCTTGGTCGTGCACGTCAGGTGAAAATTCTTAAAGAAAACACAATCATTGTTGACGGTGCAGGCGATGCTGATGCAATTAAAGCTCGTGTAAACCAGATAAAAGCACAGATTGAAGACACTACATCAGATTTTGACCGCGAAAAACTTCAGGAAAGACTTGCAAAGCTTTCTGGCGGTGTTGCTGTTATCAAGGTTGGTGCCGCTACCGAAGTTGAAATGAAAGAAAAGAAACTCAGAATTGAAGACGCTCTTGCTGCAACCCGTGCCGCTGTTGAAGAAGGTATTGTTGCAGGCGGTGGTACAGCATTCATCAACGCTATGCCTGCTGTTGAAGCACTTATGAATTCACTTGAGGGCGACGAAAAAGTTGGTGCAAAAACTGTTCTTCGTGCTCTTGAAGAACCCGTTCGCCAGATTGCATTCAATGCAGGTGTTGAGGGCAGCGTAATCGTTAACAAAATCAAGGCAAGTGAAGTTGGCATCGGCTACAATGCTTTGACAGAAGAATATATGGATATGTTAAAAGGCGGTATTGTTGACCCAACAAAGGTTACACGTTCAGCGCTCCAGAATGCAGCATCTGTTGCCTCAATGGTGCTCACAACCGAGAGTCTTGTTGCAAACAAGCCCGACCCCGCAGCTGAAGCAGCTGCTGCAGCTGCTATGGCGGGTGCAGGTGGCGGAATGTATTAAAAACATTTTGGCTAAACTTTCAGACCGCATAGTTTTTCTGTGCGGTCCATTTTTTGCACTTGACAAAACCTGACTTATGGATTAAAATGGTTATATCTAATTTATACTTTTAGGAGGATACATATTTATGAAGAAAATTATTGCATTGACACTTGCACTTATGCTTACTGTTTGCTGTCTCGCAGGTTGCGGCGGCGGTGAAGCTAACGAAAACACACTTACAATGGCTACAAACGCTGAATTCCCTCCCTTTGAATATCTCGAGGGTGAAGAAATAGTTGGCGCAGACGTTGACATTGCAAACGCAATCGCAGAGAAGCTTGGCAAGACACTTGAAATCACAAACATCGACTTTGACGCTGCACTCACAGGTGCTGCTACTGGCAAATACGATGTTGCTATAGCAGGTGTTACTGCTACAGATGATAGAAGACAGAACATGGGCTTCACAGATGACTATTACACAGCATCTCAGGCTATTATAGTTACTGCTGACAGTGCTATCAAGACAGCAGCTGACCTCACCGGCAAGACAGTTTCATGTCAGGAAGGTACAACCGGCGAACAGTATCTCCTTGACAACGGATACTCTGTTCAGTCATTCAAGACCGGTGCAGAAGCTATCAGTGCTTTGACCGCAGGCAAAGTTGACGCTGTTGTTATTGACGACGCTGTTGCAAGAGCACTTTCAAGCAAGCAGGAAGGCAAGACAGTTGTTCTTGACGAAGCTCTCACAGAAGAAGCTTACGCAATCGTTACAAAGCTCGGCAATGATGAACTCATCGCTGAAATCAACAAAGCACTTGCTGAACTCAAAGCAGAAGGAAAGCTCGCTGAAATTTTTGAAAAATACGAACTTCCTTACGACGCTGAATAATCGTTTTCAGATTTAAAACAAAAAAGCGGCGATTCACTTTCGCCGCTTTTTTCAAGGAAAGGTTTTAACTATTATGGATTGGCTTTTAAAATGGTTTGATACATTATATAATACTTTTATTGTTGCCGAAAGGTATAAAACAATTATTGACGGCTTAGGAAAGACAATTATAATCACCATCGGTGCACTTGTTATCGGCGTTATTATTGGTACAATAGTTGCAATCATTAAGGTTTTTGCAGACCGTAACAAAAAACTCAAAATTTTTGATATGCTTTGCAACCTCTACCTC
Source organism: Clostridia bacterium (assembly GCA_045648845.1). Taxonomy (GTDB): domain Bacteria; phylum Bacillota; class Clostridia; order Monoglobales; family Monoglobaceae; genus SIG440. The sequence goes on along the minus strand of JAZROR010000010.1, from coordinate 7,350 downwards.
ACAGTTATCCGCGGAACCCCTGTTGTTGTTCAGCTTCTCATTTCTTTCTTTATAATTTTTGTTAACGCAAAAGATGGAACATGGGTGGCTGTCATCACCTTTGGCATCAACTCAGGTGCGTATGTTGCCGAGGTTATTCGTTCTGGAATAATGGCAATCGACGCCGGACAGACAGAAGCTGGTCGTTCACTTGGTTTTTCACGTGTCCAGACAATGTGGCTTATTATTCTTCCTCAGGCTTTCAAAAACATTCTGCCTGCTATCGGCAACGAAATGATTGCTCTTCTGAAAGAAACATCTGTCGCTGGCTACGTTGCTGTTATTGAACTTACCAAGGCAGGAAACCAAATAAAAAACACTACATATGACCAGATTAACCCTATTTTGCTTGTAGCGATTATTTATCTCATTATGGTTGTTGGTCTTACAAAACTCCTCAGCATATTTGAAAGGAGATTGAGAAAAAATGAGCGATAATTTTCTTATTTCAACAAAAGACCTCTGCAAATATTACAACGGCGGAACAATCAAAGCTCTTGACGGTGTTACTGCCGGTATAAAAAAGGGTGAGGTTGTTGTTATCATCGGTCCGTCAGGTTCTGGTAAATCTACCTACCTCCGTTCTCTCAATCTTCTGGAAGTTCCAACCTCTGGAGAAATCGTTTTTGAGGGCGTTGAAATCACTGACCCGAAGGTGAACATAAATCTTCACAGACAGAAAATGGGAATGGTTTTTCAACAATTCAATCTTTTTCCACATATGAATGTCCTGAAAAATCTCACCATTGCACCTATGAAGCTTCTCAAAATGGATAAGGCTGAGGCAACACAAAAAGCAATGGCACTTCTTGAAAGAGTTGGTCTTGCTGACCGTAGTGAAGCATATCCTGCTCAGCTTTCCGGTGGACAAAAACAACGTGTCGCTATTGTACGTGCTCTTATGATGAGCCCTGATGTTATGCTTTTTGACGAACCCACCTCCGCCCTTGACCCCGAAATGGTGGGCGAAGTTCTGGATGTTATGAAAGAGCTTGCAAAAATGGGTATGACAATGATTGTTGTAACTCACGAAATGGGCTTCGCCCGCGAGGTTGCTGACCGTGTAATCTTTATGTCTGACGGAAAAATTGTTGAAGAGGGTACTCCGGATGAAATCTTTACAAATCCACAGGATGCCAGAACACAACAGTTTTTGCATAGTATTTTGTAAATTTAAAGCAGTGTATCCCTTATGATTACACTGCTTTTTTTCTTGTTTTTATTGATTTTCTTTCGGAATAGTGATATACTCTATTTGAAAATCAGAAAGAAAGTGAATTTTTATTATGATACTTGCTATTGATATTGGAAACACAAATATTGTTCTTGGGGGTTTTTCGGATGATACTCTCAAGTTTGTTGCACGTATTGCCACAAACCCAAGCAAAACCGAGGATGAATATGCCACCAAAATCCGCAGCATTCTTGCTCTTCACGATGTGGACAAGTCCGAGGTAAAAGGTGCAATCGTTTCTTCTGTTGTTCCGCCCCTCAATTCAGTCATCAAAAAAGCAATTCGGTTGGTTTATGACATTGAGCCGATTATGGTTCAACCGGGTATAAAGACAGGGATAGGCATACATTGTGACAACCCCGCAAGCGTTGGTGCAGACCTTATCTGTGCCTGTGTTGCATCCCACCACCTTTACGGAAGTCCCTCTCTTGTTATTGATATGGGTACTGCAACAAAAATTAGGTTAATTGATAAATCCGGAACTTTTTGTGGTGTTTCTATTATTCCCGGTGTGAATATCGGTCTTAAAGCCTTGGCAAGCGGAACTGCACAACTCCCACAAATCAGTCTTGAAGCGCCAAAATCCGTTATTGGCAAAAACACTGTTGATTGTATGAAATCCGGTGTAGTTTTTGGAAACGCAAGCCTTATTGACGGAATGATTGACCGTTTCTGCGAGGAGGTTGGCGAAGAACTTCCCGTATATGGAACCGGCGGTCTTTCTTCCACCATTCTCTGCCATTGCAAGCACAAAATTACCCTTGATGAAAATATGGTACTTAAAGGTCTTAATATTTTATACAAGAAAAACTGTTAGTATATTTCTCTGTCGACATCAGAGTTAATATAAAAATTTATGCGTTGTATCACTGATTTAGTGAACGACAGCAAGGAGGAATTTTTATGAAAAAAGAAAGTAAAATGTCAACAAAAACTCTGGTCCTCGGCGCGATACTTACCGCTCTTGTCATTGTTCTTCAGTACCTGAGCATGGCTATCCGCTTTGGCACATTCTCCATCACACTTTCACTTATCCCCATCGTAATTGGTGCTATTTCCTGTGGCGCCAGTATGGGTGCATGGCTTGGCCTGGTTTTTGGCATAACCGTCCTGCTTACCGGAGATGCCGCACCTTTCTGGGCTGTTACCGCTGTTGGTACTTTTATTACCGTTATTGCAAAAGGTATTGCAGCAGGTGTCTTCCCGGCACTCGTTTTTAGACTTTTTAAGAAAACAAACGCAACCTTTGCATCGGCTGTTGCAGCAATCATCAGCCCTATAGCCAATACCGGAGTTTTCCTTTTGGGATGTGTTGTTTTCTTCATTCCAACGCTCATTGAATGGTACGGAAACGTCACGGCATTTCTTGTTACAATTTTCAGCTTCAATTTTCTTATTGAGCTTATTCTCAATATCGTTTTGACTCCTGTAATAATAAGACTTATAAATTTAAAGAAAGATAAATAATATGTCAGATAAATTCATACGAACCGAAATGCTCCTTGGAGCAGAAAATATGAAAAGGCTAAAATCGGCTCATGTTGCAGTTTTTGGACTTGGCGGTGTTGGGGGACACGTGTGCGAAGCCCTTGCAAGATGCGGAATAGAGAATTTTACCCTATTCGACAACGACAAGGTTGCATCTTCAAATCTCAATCGTCAAATTATTGCGACAGTTGATACAATCGGGATGGACAAGACAGAAGCCATGAAAAACCGCATCCTTTCAATCAACCCATCCGCAGAGGTTGTTTGTCACAATGTTTTTTATCTTCCTGAGAATGCCGATAATTTTTCATTTTCAGGCATCGATTATATCGTGGACGCCATTGATACTGTCAGCGCAAAAATCGAGCTTGTTTTGCGTGCTGAAAAACTTAATATCCCTATCATCAGTTCAATGGGGACAGGCAATAAGCTAAATCCCACAGAGCTAAAGGTTGCAGATATTTACAAAACCTCTGTGTGCCCTTTGGCAAGGACTATGAGATGCGAACTTAAAAAGCGTGGCGTGAAAAAACTCAAGGTTGTGTATTCCGAAGAAAAACCCTTGAAGCCACTTTTCGAGACTGATACAGAAATCCAAAGACGACAGACCCCGGGTAGCACATCCTTTGTTCCGTCGGTTGCCGGACTCATAATCGCCAGTGAAGTTATCAAAGATTTAATAAAATAACAAAACAATACCACCTGCTGTTTAGCAGGTGGTATTTTATATTTTTTATTCAGTTTCAAGAAGACCATAATCTCCGTCATTACGTTTATATACAATGGTTATTTTCATTGTATCTGCCTGGCGGAAAATAAAGAAATTATGACCAAGCATATTCATTTGGAGAATTGCTTCTTCTGCTGTCATAGGCTTTGAATCAACCTTCTTTTTCTTTATAATATTGAATTCACTTTCCTCAGCAACGGTTTCGAAGCTATCAATTATTGTGTCGTACTCGCTTATTCCCGGCTGACGTAAATGCTTTGCAAGCTTTGTCTTGTTCTTTCTTATTTGTCGGTCAAGCTTCGCCAAACAATCATCAGTGGCAACAATAAGGTCTTTATTTTGAGCCTCTGCTCTGAAAACAAAACCTTTATGCACAAAAGTAATTTCGATTATCACATCGTTTCTTTGTTCCGCAATAAGAATTTTACATTCAACATCACTATCAAAGAACTTGTCAAGCTTTTTGATTTTTCCAAGCATCTTTTCTTTTCGCGCATCTGACAACTCAACTTTTTTGCAAATAACGTTATACTTCATACATCTTGCCTCCATTCTGATTATCTTTCAAAGAGGAGTATCTCCCCTCAATAAAATTATATAATAACCACGCAACTTTCGCAAGTGTTTTTTATAAAAAGTTGTTATCTATATATAGATTATATCTATATTTATTACTCCATTGAATCTTGAATCAACTTTTTTAAGTTCGTCGTCAACTCTCTGCTTCAAAGTATCCAGTTCTTTATATCCTGCCGGAACTTCAATATCAAATATAAGATTTATGTTGTTTGCTCCATCAACCATCCGAAAATCGTGGATATTCATTCCCTCATCCATGCTTTTCACAATTTGCTGAACCTTGAGCTTTATGGATTCAGTATACTCACAATTCACGGAAATCGGGTCCATATGAATAACTATATGTATGCCAAGTTCGTCACTTATTCTGTGTTCAAGTGCATCAATTATTTCATGAACCTCCACAATGTCACAGTCATCCGGAACTTCAGCGTGAACAGACGCAAGCACCCTTCCCGGACCATAATCATGAACAATCAAATCGTGTACACCAACAATACTGTCCGAATCCGAAATAATCCGTCTTATCTTCTCTGTGGTATTTTTGTCAGGTGTGGTTCCCAAAAGAAGTCCTATTGTATCCATTGAAATTCCAAAACCCGAATACATAATGAGGAGCGACACCGCTGTACCTACGACACCATCAAGGGGCGCGAAGTTTATGAGTTTTCCAACAATGGATGCCAGAATCACCGCAGATGTTGCCACCACGTCATTGAGATTATCTCTTGCCGCTGCCAATACAACACCGGAATTCACAGCCTTGCCCATAACGTGATTATACCGATACATCCAAAACTTCACCGGCACTGAAACACACAAAATTGCAAGAGGCCATGTTGAAAGCTGTATGGGCACGGGGTTGAAAACTTTATTTGCTGAAGACTTGAGGAGTTCAAAACCAACCAATATTATGATAAATGAAACAATAAGTGCCGAAATATACTCATATCTTCCATGCCCAAAAGGATGCTCCTTGTCTGGTTTTTTGCGGCTAAGCTTTGCACCTATTATAGTGACCACCGAAGAGCCTGTGTCCGAAAGGTTGTTGAAAGCATCCGATATTATGGCAATACTCTTCATTGACATTCCCACAACAATTTTGAGCACAAACAAAAGGAGATTGCACACAATTCCCAAAAATCCAGCCACAGTGCAGACCTTTGTGCGAACCGCCTCGTCTGTCATCTCACGGCCATTTGAAATTTTATTAAGCAAAAATTTTGTCAAGCAAACCGCCTCCGCTTATTTTACTTTTTTAACCGAATCCTCACCAAAAATTTTTTCAAGCACAGAAATTGAAATTTCGTCTTTAATCCACATACTTTTTGGCGCCTGCAAGGTTTCTTTCGTATCCTCAAAATAGATTAGCACAGGAACTATTCCGTTGCTTCCGCCAAGAACTCCCTTTACCTGACCCATTTTTTCCTTATCACCAGAATTCATTTTCAGGTAAAGCTTTTTAAAGTCAGGCACCCAGCTTTCAAGGAATTCAACTCCCTCAAGCCGTATTTTTGTTCCTCTTTCCTCCTGAACATCCAGATTACCCTGAATTATACAGAAGTTTTCCTCTTTCAATAAAGCATCAAACTTTTTCACTTGGGATGGAAAAACAAGAACTTCAATCTCACCCGTAAGGTCTTCAAATGTGATATAAAGCATGATTTCGCCGCGCTTGGTCAGCTGTTCCTTGCGCTTTGAAATCATTCCTCCAAGCTTTACTTTCATATCTGATGTGAACTTGTCGTTTTCATTTTCGATGATTTCAAGAATGGTTGTGCTTGAATTTCTGCCTATAACATCTTCAAGACCGTCAAGAGGATGACCTGAAACATAGACTCCAAGATATTCCTTTTCAAAATTAAGGAGGTCTCGTTTGGGCATTTCGGGCATATCGGGGAAATCATCACTTGGCACTGTATCTTCTTCAAACATATTGAAAAAGTCAAGCTGACCCGAAACCGCATTTTTTTGTTCTTTCACCGCTGAATCAATAGTACTTTCATAAACGCTCAAAAGTACTGAGCGATTTATGTTAAGACTGTCAAATACGCCGCTTTTTATCATGGATTCCGCAAGACGTTTGTTAAGCTTTTTGTCGGACATTCTTGTGCAAAAATCTTTAAAGGATACAAATTCTCCATTCATTTTGCGTTCTTTTGTCATATCGTCAATGAATGCAGAGCCTACATTCTTAATAGCAGCAAGTCCAAAACGAATATCCTTTCCGTCAGGAACAAAGCTGGTATAACTTTTATTTATGTCAGGAGGCAGTATCTTTATGCCTAATTTTTTAGCCTCGTTTATATGCTTTGTAATTTTTGTGGAGTTGCCCAAAACACTTGTGAGAAGTGCCGCATAAAACTCTGTTGGATAATGGCACTTGAGCCACGCAGTCTGATATGAAACAAATGCATAAGCCGCCGCATGGGACTTGTTGAAGGCATACTTTGCAAAATCCATCATTTCATCAAAAATGGTTATCGCAGTCTTTTCATCAATACCTCGACTGATAGCACCTTCAACTTCCACTTCGCCTTTTTCATTTTTCACTCCATAGACAAAGTTCTTGCGTTCCTGCTCCATAACCTCTGTCTTCTTTTTGGACATAGCACGTCTCACCAAATCCGCACGTCCAAGAGAATATCCGCCAAGCTCACGAACAATCTGCATAACCTGTTCCTGATAAACAATACAGCCATATGTGACATTTAAGATATTTTCAAGGAGCGGATGCTTGTATTTCACATTTCCGCTGTTTTTGTTTGCGATATATCGTGGAATTGAATCCATTGGTCCCGGTCGGTAAAGGGCAATTCCCGCAATTATATCTTCAATCGAACCGGGGGATAATTCTTTCATAAACTCTTTCATTCCGGCACTTTCAAGTTGGAACACGCCGTCAGTCTCGCCCCTTGAAATCATTTCATAGGTTGCTTTGTCGGTCATATCCACTTCGTCCATATTTATGTCAATCCCGTGGGTATGCTTGATATTTTTCACTGCATCACGGATAACAGTAAGTGTGCGAAGTCCCAGAAAGTCCATTTTGAGAAGTCCAAGGCGTTCAATGGTTGTCATTGTGAACTGGGTCGTTATGACATCATCATTTCTTGAAAGCGGAACATAAGTCTGCACCGGCTCACGGGTAATAACCACCCCTGCCGCATGGGTTGAGGTATGTCTCGGAAGGCCTTCAAACTCTGATGACACGTCAATAAGACGTTTTACCTGAGGGTCTGTTTCATACATCATTTTAAGCTGATTGTTGCTTGCAAGA
>JAZROR010000009.1:0-7756 GCA_045648845.1 Clostridia bacterium | reverse complement strand
CATAGTTTTCGTCGAAAATATCAGTGCCGCATTTTGCGATCTTATTGAGAAGCTGTATATTCTTCATTTTATTTTCTCCTTATGCCTTCGGATTTTCAGCCGCGAACTTCTTCATGAAGTCAACGAGCGCCGCAACGCCCTCATAAGGCATTGCATTGTAGATGGAAGCTCTCATACCGCCGACACTTCTGTGACCCTTGAGGTTGGAAAGACCTGCTGCTTCTGCTTCCTTGCAGAACTTCTTGTCAAGATCCGCATCGCCCGTAACAAAGCAAACATTCATCATGGAGCGACATTCCTTATCCGCTGTTGCCTTGAAGAGCTTGGAGGAGTCGATGAAGTCATAAAGGAGAGCTGCCTTTTCTTCGTTTCTCTTCTTCATAGCTTCAAGTCCGCCGTTCTTGAGAGCCCATTTGTAAACAAGACCTGCAACGTAAATCGCATAGCAGGGGGGTGTGTTGTACATAGAATCGTTGTCTGCCATTGTCTTGTAGTCAAGCATTGTGGGGATATCCTCACGGGCATTTCCCATAAGGTCTTCACGGATGATAACAACAGTAAGACCAGCTGGCGCCATATTCTTCTGTGCGCCTGCGTAGATAACGCCGAACTTTGTAACGTCAACAGGTTCACTTGTGATGCATGATGACATATCAGCAACTAAAACCTTGTCGCCAACGTTTGGAACTTCGGGATATTTTGTGCCGAAAATGGTGTTGTTGTAGCAAACGTGAACATAGTCAGCGTCTTCTCTCACCATATCAGGTGTGATTTCGGGTATGTAGCTGAAAGTTTTATCTTCGGATGTTGCAATACATTTTGCATCACCGTATTTTTTAGCTTCTTTGAAAGCCTTGCCCGAGAACTGACCTGAAACAACGTAGTCTGCTTTTCCTGTCTTCATAAGATTCAAGGGAATTGCAGCAAACTGTGTTGATGCACCGCCCTGAAGGAAGAGCACCTTGTAGTTGTCGGGGATATTCATAAGAGTTCTGAAATCTGCCTCTGTCTGTTTGATTATTGCATCATAAACAGGGGAACGGTGACTCATTTCCATAACGGACATACCTGAGCCGTTATAATTTATCATCTCGGCCGCTGCCTGCTCAAGAACCTCAAGGGGAAGCATAGAGGGTCCTGCTGAAAAGTTGTACACTCTGTTCATAAAAAACACTCCTTAATATTAAAAAAATCGTATTGTTAATAGTATATAACTTTTTTACACTCTCGTCAATAATATTTTTGATTATTTTTTAACAAATTCTACCTGTGGCGTTGGCTAAAACCTTTATATATTTCATAAATACCGACCAAAAGCAAAAAAAAGCCAAACATTCTCCGCAAAGTATCGCCGTGGATAGCGGTGGCAAGGAGTGAGCCGATTATTGCTCCGGGGAGACCTGAAATGCCAAGGGTTACGGCAGTTCTCACGGCAATATTTTTGTTTTTTATGTGGACTATGGTGGCAATTATGGCGGTGGGGATGAAATAGGTGAGGTTTATACCCTGTGCAGTTTGCTGATTGAGGCTTTCAAATATGGTGATGAGGGGTATAAGAATTGCACCGCCGCCGATGCCCATACCGCTGATTATTCCGCTGGCAAAGCCAATTAAAATGTTTATCAAAGTCTTTCCTCCTTAAAGAATCATTTTTGCGGCGGTGATGCAGATTACCGCACCAAAGCCGATTTTCAGCCATTTTTTCGGGATTTTTTTCAGGAACGTTGCTCCCAAAAATCCGCCGAGTGCACCGCCGATTGAAACAAAAAGCCAGATGCGGAAATCGAAAAAGCCGCGTCTTATATAGAGGAATGAGCTTACTGCGGACATAAGGAGAATTACGGGGATGGCGGTGGCGTGGGATTTGTGTTCGTCGATTTTCAGAAATTTTTCCATCAGCGGCACCAGTACCGAGCCGCCCCCCGCCCCGAAAAGTCCGTTTAAGATTCCCGTGGCAAAACCGATGGAGGCGGGCTTTATATATTTTTTGAGCATAAAAAAACCTCCAGAAACTTTTTGGTTAGTTTTTGAAGGTTTTGAAAAATTTATTCTTTTGTCTGTGAATTGTCAAGAAAGTCAAGGAGAAGACCCTCTCTGACGCCTACATCTGAAACGATGAGCTCAGGTGAGTTTATGAGGTTTTTCAGTTCCATAAGAGGAAGAAGGCCTGCAAGAATTATGTCGCAGCGTTCAGCCCCAATACCTGAGAGGACGCTACGATTTTCGGGGGATGTCTTCCTGACTGTGGCAAAGGCTTTGTCGATTTCGTCTGATGTGATTTTGTGGCTTTTGACGGGGGAGTTGCTTTTGTCAGACATATTATATTTGGCAAGGGCACGGAGAGTTCCGCCGATGCCTGCTATTGGGACATTTTGCATCTCCGAAAGCCAGGGGATACTTTCCAGTTGGTTTTTCACAAAAGCGGTGGCTTGGTTGATAGAGCTTTCGGTTTCGCCGCCCAGAAAAAACATTTCAAAGAGTGAGCGTGAGCCCATAGGGATGCTTATGGCGGGGGTGAGAATTTTGCCATTTTTGAAAGCAATAAATTCGGTACTTCCGCCGCCAATATCGCAGATAACGGCATCTTTTATGTTTAAAGTATGGCTTACCGCCAGACAGTCAAGGCGGGCTTCGGTTTCGCCGTCTATGACTTTAATGGAGATACCTGTAAGGTCCTTTGCTGAGGCGAGAAATTGCTTTCCGTTTTTTGCTTTTCGCACGGCTGCTGTAGCGACTGCACGAATGTTTGTTATGTTCTTTTGGGCGAGGATGTTTTTGTATTCAAGAAGTGCCTTTATGGCACGGAGTTGTGCCTCACTTTTGAGACACATATCATCGGTCATTCCTTCGCTGAGTTTTATCATACTGCGAAAGACTTGGGTTTGGGTAAAGGTGCCGTCTGCATTTATTTCAAAAAGGCTCATCCTTATGGAGTTTGAGCCAAGGTCGATTATTGCGGTTTTTTGCATTTTGATGCCCCCTTTTTTGGGAAAAGGATTTTTGTTAATTTTAGCATAAAGAGAGTGATGAGTCAATAAAAAATAATGAGCAAACAGTAGATAAATTCTTGACAAACAGACCTTGGTATAGTATACTTTGGGTGTTATATGTTTTTGCTTGTGTAGCACAGTTGGTAGTGCAGCGCATTCGTAATGCGCAGGTCGCAGGTTCGAGTCCCGTCACAAGCTCCACGATAAGTGCTTAGTCGATTTTTTGACTAAGTGCTTTTTTTATGCGACCTGCGGGGGATGTTGAAAACACCCGAGGTGTTTTCTTTGCGCAGGTCTTCGGTTCGGGGTACTGCGTACCAACGTGGTTACAAAACGCTTTGCGTTTTTCTCGGATGCTGAAAAGCTGTCGCTTTTTACAATCCTGCGCTGACAATATGCCACCGGCATATTTCCTTAACGCTCCGGCGTCACAAGCTCCACGATAAGTGCTTAGTCGATTTTTTGACTAAGTGCTTTTTTTATGCGACCTGCGGGGGATGAAAAAAGACACTCTTGCGGAGTGCCTTTTGGTTATAATTGCAGATGTTTGTTATAACAAAGATTTTTCCTTTAGTTTCGGTGCTAAAAGTGCAAGGACCACGGTGGTAATAATCATTTCAGGTATCATATATGAACCGTTGTAGAGAAGAGCATATATAATAACGCAGTCGGTATCGGCAAAAGCACCCCAGATTAAAAGGCCTGAAAGTACGTGCATTGCATAGCGGATACCTGTGACTATTGTGCCACTTAAAGGAATTGCCCAGGACTTGTTTCCCATAAGTTTCACAAAAAAACCAGCAAGCCCCAAACACGAAAAGGCAAACACATAGTCAAGAAGAACTACGCCAACGAAGCTCCATATAGTTGTGGCGGGCGGAACATAAAATCCGGTGAGCATCTGGATGAGAGAAAATACAAACCCTGAAAAAAGACCCCATTTTGTTCCAAGAATTACGGAAACCATAATGATGGGCACCATGCTTGCAATGGTGATGTTTCCGCCCTCTGCCCAGAGGGTAGGCAGTACCTTTGATACCATTACCAGTACAAAGGCAAGCGCCGTAAGAACAGCACTCAGTGTTAATTTTTTTGTTTTTGTCATAAAAACACTCCTTGTGTAAATTTACTGAATAGTGAACTTGTTACTTTGGATTAAATAAAAAAGAGATTGTCTCCTGAAAAGATAATCTCCGAAATATTGCAATTATAACATTTTCCTACGCCGGCATTATCCGTATCAGGTTCCTGGGTCGGAATGCACAATTCCCTCTCAGCCTTTTTGAAAGCTCCCCAAATATTCAGTTTAAGTTAATATAACATAAAAATCGAAAAATGTCAATATTTTGGGCAAAAAAACACCCCTGCCTGAAAAGGCGGGGGCATAGGGTTTATTCCCCGATTAAAGACCGATGAAGTTCAAAAGGTCGCCGGCAGACATTGCACCAACATTTCGGTCGGTTTCTTTTCCGCCTTTAAAAAGAATGATTGTGGGTATTGACATAACCCCGTAGCTCGCGGCGATTTGTTCCGCCTCGTCAATGTTTATTTTTGCGATAACTACTTTGTCACCTAATTTTTCCGCAACCTTTTCGAGTATGGGAGCAAACATTCTGCAGGGCATACACCAGTCTGCAAAAAAGTCCACAAGAACGGGAACAGATGAATTTTCAACGGTGGACTTGAAATTTTCAGGGGTAAGATGTAAAACGCTCATTTTCATTTCTCCTTTTCTTTTAGTATTTCAAATCAATATAAAAATATTCTATAAATCTATCTCTAAAGACACGGGACAGTGGTCAGAGCCAAATACATCCGTGTGGATTTTGGCATCTTTTATTTTGTCTTTTATGCGGCTTGATGTGAGAAAATAGTCAATTCTCCAGCCTGCATTTTTCTCACGGGCACTGAAGCGGTAGCTCCACCAGGAATAAATGTCGGTTTTGTCAGGGTAAAGATGCCTGAAGCTGTCGCAAAAGCCAGATGCCAAAAGCTCGGTCATTTTGCTTCGCTCTTCGTCGGTGAAACCTGCATTGCGGCGGTTTGTCTTTGGGTTTTTAAGGTCGATTTCATTGTGCGCCACATTCAAATCTCCGCAAAGAATGACAGGCTTTTTCTCATCAAGTTCTTTGAGAAAGGTGCGGAAAGCGTCTTCCCATTCCATTCGGTATGAAAGGCGTTTCAGTTCGTTCTGGGAGTTCGGGGTGTAGCAGGTGACAAAATAGAAATTTTCAAATTCAAGAGTTATGACTCTGCCCTCGTGGTCATGTTCGGGGACACCAATGCCATATGAAACCGAGAGAGGTTTTTGCTTGGTGAATACAGCTGTGCCTGAGTATCCCTTTTTCTCAGCGCTGCAAAAATACTGAAAATAGCCGTCGGTTGGGATTTCCGCCTGACCTTCTTGCATCTTAGTTTCCTGCAGGGCGAAAATATCCGCATCAAAGCTTTTGAAGATATCAATAAAACCTTTTTCAAGGCAGGCACGAAGCCCGTTTACGTTCCACGATACAAATTTCATTTTTATGACCTCAATTCAAAATTGTTATTCTTTCCACAGCTTTATTTTGCCCGTTTTGTGAAGACCTATGAGGATTGTAGCGGTTATGGGGAGTAAAATCATGCCCCCAACACCCATCCAAAGATAGCCAAGATAAATGGCAATCAAGGTCACAAGGGGGTTAAGGCCAAGCTGGTCGCCCACGATTTTGGGTTCGGCGAAGTTTCTGACAACAAGGATAACAACATAAAGAATTATAAGACCTATGCCAAGGAAATAGTTCTGGGTAAAGAACGAGAAAATCGCCCAGGGGATAAGTGCGCCGCCTGTTCCGATAACGGGAAGTATGTCTGCTATGGCAATAAGTGCGGCAAGCCCTATGGCGCTGTTTACCTTGAGGATTGAAAGTCCGATTGAAAGCTCGGTAAAGGTGATAATCCATATAATAAGATAAGCCCTGAGATAGCTGAGAATGGTTTTGCCCAGATGGCTTTTTGCGTCACCCAAAACACACGCAAACCTTGGCGGCAGCTGCTTTTTGAGAAACAGTATAATGTTTGAATAGTCTATGCTTGTGAAGATTGAAGCAAGGATTGTGAAGACAAAGGAGATAAGATAGAGAGGAAGACGTGTGGTGAAGCTTGCAAGAGCCTTGCCCATTGTAGCAGAGAGATTTAAAATGAAACCTCTGAGACTGTCTACGGTGCTTTCAAACATAAGATATATCTGGTCAAGGGTGTCGGGAGAAATTCGCTTGGTCATATCCGAAATCCAGATATAGAAATTTGATAAAAATGGTGCAATGCTTTCATCATAGTATGCGGGAAGATTTGAGAACAAATCTTTGAGGGAATCCACAATTTTTGCACCCAGAACCCATATAACAAGGACGATAAGAGCATATTCAATAAGCAAAAAAACAATAGCACAGAATTTGCGGTTTAGTTTTGTTGCTTTGCAAATCCTCTTTACTGGGGCATTCACCGAAGCGGCGATCAAGAAGCCCACGATGAATGGCATAAGCCATTTAAAAGCATATTTAAAACACAGAAAAACAAGCACTGCCACGACTCCAAAAAACAGTGTGTTTATGATAAATTCTTTGCGTTTTTCAAGGCGTTCATTTTGCATTTTTTTCATTGCCTTTCTGTCTGCAGAATTGTTTTTAGAAAGCCCCGCAGACCAGGGGAATAGATTGTTATAATATTAGGTTAATTATTGCACAAAAGGTAAGGCTTGTCAAGGAAAAGGGTTTGGACTATCATAAAACAAACCGCATTTTTTTGATATCTCCGTCAAAATCTTTCCAGAGGAAAGTGTTGTTTTCAAAAAGAATATAACCGTGGTGGCTGTCTTCCTTGGGAATGGAGACAGAGCCGGGGTTCATAAAGACTCTGCCGTTCTCTTTGGTGCATGCGGGAACGTGGGTATGTCCTGAAATCAAGATGTCGCCAAATTTTAAAGCGGGAAGCTTTTCCTTTGGCAGATGGCCGTGGGTTGCGTAAAGGGTTATGCCGTTTAATTCAATAGAACGATAGTCTTCCATAATGGGAAAATCAAGCACCATCTGGTCAACCTCGGCGTCACAGTTTCCCCTTACACAAAGGATTTTATCCTTTATGTCGTTAAGGAGAGGGATAACCTCGGCGGGATTATAGTCCTTTGGCAGGGCATTTCGTGGCCCATGGTAAAGAATATCCCCCAAAAGCAAGAGTTTGTCCGCCTTTTCGGCTTTAAAACAAGCGAGCATTTTTTTGCAAAAGTAAAGGGAGCCGTGTATGTCAGATGCTATAAAAAGTTTCATAAGGAAAACCGCCTTTTTTGTTTGTCGTAATTTTTTTAAATTATATCACGGAAAAGGTGATTTTGTCTACATAAATTTGGCATACAAGCCAAAAAACGACAGATGCTTTGTGGGGGTATTTATTTTTGTATTAAAATTTGTTTTTTCTCTTGAATAGTTAGAAAAGATATGATATACTTTTCTAAATAGAGAATTCTTGAGAGGGGAGAACTTGCTTATGGAAAGCAAATCACATATATCTTTGAAAACAAAAAAGATACTTCTTGGCACAGGAATTGTTTTTGGTACTATTCTTGCCTTTGTTGTGTCTTTTTTTCTTGCATTCAGCCTTATTATAAATCCCATAAATTTTGTTACCATAGGCGGTGAGGAAACTGCTGCGGAAAATGAGGAGCTCAAAACTCAGGTGCAGAGCCTTGAGGATGAGGTTGAAATGCTCAACGCGACGGTTGAAAAATATAA
>JAZROR010000008.1:0-2979 GCA_045648845.1 Clostridia bacterium | reverse complement strand
GTTAGACCAATAATCTAACGATTGGGAGGTCGGCTTTTGTGTTAAAATACAGTTATGAATTTAAGTTAAAAGTAGCACAAGCATATTTGAATGGCGAAGGAAGTTACTCATATTTAGCTAAAAAATATAGTATTTCATCGCAGGATAAAATAAATCTATGGGTAAAATTATTCAAGGAATTTGGCAAAGAAGGGTTATTGCGTTCGAGACAAAAAAAGAATTACTCTTTTCAATTTAAGGTTTCTGTGGTAGAATTGTATTTATCAAGTGAAGTCTCGTATTCAGAATTAGCATTTTCTCAGAATATAAAAAATCCATCCATAATATCACAATGGGTTAATATTTACAGAACATGCGGTCCTGATGCTTTGAGACCAAAAAAGAAAGGTCGTAAAAAAACATTGGATACAAAGTTAATAAAAAATAATTCTACTCAAAATATTGAAGAAAACCCAATAGATACAAGTGCCGAACATATCAAAAAACTCGAAGATGAACTACTTAAACTCAGAATAGAAAATGCATATTTAAAAGAATTGAGGAGACTGCGTTTAGAGGAGGAAACTCTTCTGAAAAAACAGCGAGAATCGTCCACAGTCTCCGAGGACAGTTTAAATTAAAAGACATTCTCGCAGTAATTGGGTTTCCAAAGGCGACATATATGTATTGGCAAAAGCGATTTAACAGAGAAAATCCTGATAAATACATAGAAGATGAAATCACAAAAATACATAACGAAAACAAAGATTACGGTTACAGACGAGTACATAAGGAACTACACAACAGAAAGATTTTTGTTAACAAAAAGAAGGTTCAAAGAATTATGCAAAAATTGGGTTTTCAAGTTAAGTCATTTACTCGTAAAAGTCGCAGGTATAATTCATACAAGGGCAATGTTGGTAGAATAGCACCTAACAGGATTAACCGTCGTTTTAATACATCTGTACCACACCAAAAGATAACTACTGATACTACTGAGTTTAAGTATTATGAGATAGATAACAAAGGCAGAATGGTGATTAAGAAATTGTATTTAGATCCATTCCTTGATATGTTCAATGGCGAAATTTTAAGTTACAGTATAACGCAAACACCATCAGCCATCGGGATATTATCGGCTCAAAAGAAAGCAATAGAAATAACATCTGATTGCACATACAGAAGAACATTCCATTCCGACAGAGGTTGGGCATATCAAATGAGTTCATATTCATTTGCACTTAAAGAAAACAAAATATTTCAAAGTATGTCTCGCAAAGGTAATTGTTATGATAACTCTGTAATGGAAAATTTCTTTGGAATATTAAAGCAGGAAATGTATTACGGAACTACATATTACAGTTTCAATGAGCTTAAAGAAGCTATCGAAATATATATAAAGTATTATAATGAGAAAAGAATTAAAGAAAAACTTGGGTGGATGAGTCCTGTACAATATAGGCTCAACATCTTGGCTGCATAAAAATAGCGTAGCAGCCATCAAACTACTACACTATAAAAAGTCTAACTTTTTGGGGTCACATCATTTTACATCCCTTTTTTTAGGCACGAATAACTCGTATTCCCTTTTTCCTCAGGTCGTTATAAAATCCCTCGTTGACGTTGGCATTTGTGACAATGTAATCAGCCACATCAGCCTTGGAAATCTTGGCAAAGGCAGTTCTTTCGAACTTGGAGGTATCTGCAGCAACTATGCAAACCTCGCTTTGTTCAACCATTGTTCTGTCAATGTCCGATTCCTTGTCATAATATGTTGTAAATCCGTTCTTTGAGTCAATTCCATCAACGGACAGTATAAGCTTGTCGGCATGATAGCCTTTGAGTTGTTTTACTGCATCTATTCCGTAGGTGAACTGATACTTTGTATTGACCGAGCCACCCACCAGAATTACATTAAAGTTCGGGTTATCTGCCGCCTCAAGAGCAATAGCGATGGAGTTTGTAACAATATTGAGGTTATAGTTTGCGGGCAGAGAACGGAACACAAGCAGAGTGGTTGTTCCCGAATTGAGCATTATAGTATCATTTTCCTCAACCATCTGTGCAACTCTTTCGGCAATTTTTTTCTTCTCCGTCTGGTTGGTTTCAAGTCTTTGGCTCATATTCATGCTATAGTATGGCTTGTATGAGCTTATCGCGCCGCCATGCACTCTCGACAGAAGTCCCTTCTTTTCCATATCAGCAAGGTAGCTTCTGATTGTTACTTCCGAAATATCAAAGAGCTGGCTAAGCTCTGTAACTCTTACAGAACCATTTTGTTTAAGCAGCTCAAGAATCTTATTTTTACGTTCAATTTGTGCCATTGCCATTCTCCTTTGCAGATTTTTACTTTCTCTTCTGTACATATTTTATCACAAAAAAACAAAAAATGCAACATTCCGTATGTCTTTTGAATATTAAAAAAAAGAAAAGTTAATCGAAAAAAATATATTGACAATAAAAGAGGTATGCGATATAATTGTAAGTATAATAATTTGAACAAAAAAAGTAGTTGTTTTGCCGTTATTTTTGGCTTATACATCACAAAATCGTGTTCAAAAAAAAGAAAAGAGATGAATATAAAATGCGTTTATTTGCGCTACCCCAAGGGTCGAGGTTTACTAACAAGGAAATGATAGCATTTCTGATTCCGATGGTATTCGAACAGATTATGCTGGGAGTTTTGGGTATAGCAGACACCTACATGGTGTCAGGTCTTGGCGAAACCGCAATTGCCGGTGTTGCTTTGGTTAATCGTATTGATAACTTTGCAAAGCAGTTCTTTCTGGCTATGGGTCAGGGTGGTAGTGTAGTTCTTGCACAGTACATTGGTGCAGACAAGAAAAATAACGCAAAAAGTGCACTCAAAAATAACATACTGATAGTAACAGGTGTGGGAATTCTGCTCATGCTGATTATGGTGCTTTTCAAAAACAATGTTATAACATTGCTTTTTGGCGGAGCAGAACAGGAAGTGCTTGATATAAGCAGCAGCTACTT
>JAZROR010000007.1:0-11403 GCA_045648845.1 Clostridia bacterium | reverse complement strand
CGGACTGTAATGTGCATAGATATACCCTGCCGTATTCGGTTCTATCGGCAACACATATCCCTCTGCATCAATAGTCAGCCTTACACCGCTTTCAAAAAATACTATGCCCTGTGCAACTTCAACATACATTTCTGTTGTTCCCGCATTATGCACATTACAAAGGCAACCTCCAAGCTGAACCCCATCGCTGACAAGTGCGGATGTCATATTGTTCAGGTCAGAAACATTATAACTATCCTTTGAAATAAAAGGTGCAACTCCTGCACCCGTCAGGCTTTTTGTAATATCGTTTATATCATCAGGTCCGTATATTTTGTTATCAATAAAGCTATAACTTATTCCCATTATCATTCCTCCAAACTGCTAAGTATTGGTGTGACCCCACTTTTATCCGTGTCAAAATATATATGCACCGAGGACACACGTTTATTTTCCGTTTTTTTAAACTCACCAAACTCCGTCTGAACTCTCACGATATCGCCCAAATCATACTCCATGCCATACTTAATACTTTTTGTTTCTGTCTCTGTTTCTTCAATTCTTTTAAGCTGTGATATTTCAGCAAGAGCTTCTTCCTCTGTTTTTATCCCCGAAAGCACCGCATCCCACTTTTTCGCACCCGTTGCCGCTGAATTCCCAATATATACCCATATGGTGTCAGGCTTTATGCTGGTTACCTTCCATTTTCCATCAGACGTATCCGAATACAAGTAATAACCTTTAGGACAGTTGTAATCAAACCTTTCCACAGGATAATACTTGTCTCCGTTTTTATAATGCGTCTCAGATGTTATCTTGTAAAAAGTATACGCATTTGATGACTTATTGTCCGACAAAGACGGTGAATTGTTATATGCATCCCAGCCACCCATATCGATGAATTTTCTTTCATACCAGCCTGAATTTGTCACCATATCCTGATTTTCGACTGTGTATTTCATATCAAAAGCCGTTCTGTTTGACGGAGAAATCATACACAAGGATTCATTCCCCTGATATACCGAAAAGACAAATTTCTTCAAGTTTATATCAGGAACAAGCGAAAAACCCAAAGCTTGTCTTTCAAGTGCCTCGCAGACTACATCATAAAGAACCCTTACATTGTCGGTTGAATAATTTGAAACTTCGCCAACACCTTTGATTTCATCTAGTTCAACAAAATCCCCCGCAGAAGAGCTTACAGCATACCTTGCAATTTCTTCAGACGTTATACCTGACTTAGAAAATTTTTTTACTCCTCTTTTGGTTAAGAGCCATTCCGGAGTTCTTCCAAAGACAGCTATGTCTTCTTCTATTCTCCAGCCGGTAACTATTGCTGAGTTTTCACCCACAACCACAAACAAATACGGGTTATTTTCAAGCAAGGTTATGACCTCGGTTTCCGAAAGTGAAAAATGTATTTCAAATTTCCCATACCCGCAATATTTCTTTTCTATATTGAGGGATACAATCCGTGGAAAATCTGCAAGCAAATTAAAATCAAAGTCATAAAAAAATACATCTTTCACACAATCACCGCCTCATTATAAAGATTGTTATATCTGCATTCCACAGTGAAATCTGGTGTCAAGTCCCCAACGGACAGCGAAATCAAATTTACACCTCTTTTAAGCACAAAATCTCCCAAAAATGTGTCTTTTGAAAGGAAATTTATGATATTCCCACTAACGCTGCTGACAATTTTTCTGTTTTTTATATCAACCATTACTGTATCCTCCGCCTTTGGAGCGTAATCAAGTTGCACCTTCTTTCCCGTGGTCTCGTTTGTCAGAATAATACTCTCAACATCTTCTATTGCTGTTGGATAGTATATACTTATAACCGGCTCAACCGAAACCGTTCCTTTAATTTCAATGCTACCACCTAGAACTATCTCGCCAAATACCGCAGGCAGAGAAAATGGTGTCGCAAGAAGCTTTGTTCTTTTATAAAGAGAGACTACCGTGTCCTCACCATCCTCAAAAAAGGGATTGTCACACACAAACTGTACCGCAAATGTTGCAATTTGTCCGCGAAGCACACGGGTCACGTCAGGAATTTGTACCTGACTACAATATATACGTCTGTCCAATTCCTCGTTTTTTATATACAGCATTCCGCTTTGGCTAAACACACGCAAGGCATCCCGCATACTTTCGACAACCTTCTTACTCATCACCTCAAGTGCAATGGTTATACTCCGCGCCACAGCTCTTGCACTTAATGTTTCCTGCCCATCATAGCCTGAATATACTGCAGCATTATATTCTCTCGAAATAAGGCCCAAGCCCTCTATTGCAGTTATTTTAAAAGGCAAATCTTTTCCGCCGCCTTTCATAACTACCTCACCGAGCTCATTTTTGTATATAAGTGTAATCATAATCAATCATTCCCTCCTCTCAGCCGTTCAAGTGCCGCAGCATTTCGTGCAGCCTGCAGTTGTTGTGTAGTTGTATCCTTTGACGCATTGAAATTATACGTGGTTTTGTAGGTTGTATTTTCTGTTAATGCGCCAGATACTCCATCCATCATCTTCTGCATATCCACAACGATTTCAGCCATTTGAGAAAGCATAAGGGACCGCATTTCAAGCATTACATTTGAAATTTGCGTTTTTAGTCCATTCCCAAAGGCTTCGCCCGAATCAAATCCAAGCTCATAATAGCTTTCAGGCACCACATCAAAATTTTCTTCCAATGTTTTTATAAATATATTTTCCTGTTTGTTATCAACACTGACATAACCTTTGTTAAAATCATCAACGCTGACAATCCCTGCCTCGCAAAGAGCCTCTTTGTTTAAAACTCCATTGAGTTCCTGGGCTATGCTTTCCGCCATTGAATTTCGAGTCAAGTACCCTTTAATAAAATTTTTGCGCGCTTCTTCTGTTGCTGAAAGTATAACATTCGCCGCAGAAATAGCTTCGCTTACGTCCATTTTGGCAATTTCAGAAAATATTCCGTCAGGAATATCCCCAAGATTTTTAAGTGCCAAAATTGCATTTCGATAACGTGCTAAAAGGTCAATTTCCCTTTCAAAATCCGACAGCTTATTCCACACAAATCCTTGACTGCTTCCGTCTGAGTTCACATTTTTAAGAAGAACCTTAAGAGACGAGAACCACGGTCCCTCATCAACTTTGAGATTTTCTTCAAGATCTTTCTGGAGTGAGTGAACTTTTTCAAGCATTTCAAGCTGTTGTTTTGTTGTCTCATCCATAAGCCGCTTGTTGTAGCTTATTATCTCCTCTGTGTATTTGTACCAGCTGTCGGTACCCTCTCTCAAATTCTCATCCCGATATTTTTTCAGTTTTTCATAGTATTCCTGCTCGCTGATAAGTTCAAGCTTAAGTGAATTTTTAAGATTGGCAAGCTCCCTTTCCTGACGTTTTTTCGCAAGCTTTTCCGCATTTTTTGCAGCATTTTTCGTAACAGTTTCAAGCTCCACATAGACGTTTTCCAACGCTGTAACCGCAAGATAAGAGTTCTGGTTAAGCCCTACACCGATGCCTGACGCTATCATTTTGCCAATATCATTTTTGCCAGCCTCGTTTTTGAGGCTATCCATATATTTTTGAAAATCAAATGACATATAAATCCTTCCTTATCAGTTGTTTTTTCCAAAACAGTGATTGCCGATTTCAGAACACTTTCGAAAGGCTGTCTGCAAGTTCTTTTTCTCTCTCCTCATCGGTCCGTATATCCGGAAGTTTATATTGCTTTTTCATTCTTTCATAGAACTTTTTAAGCTCCCTATTCTTAATCTGCGAAGTATCCAAAGACCTGTATCCCACGACTTTTGAAAATTTACACCCATCATCCAATGCCGAAATCAATAATCTAAACTGCCACCAATGCATATTGGTTTTCAAAAGGTCTATCCCGAACTTCCCAAAAAAATCTGCCCATAAAAACTTAAAGTCTCTTTTGAGGTCATAAAGGGGTGCTCCAAAGCACCTCCGTTCTGTCTTTTCCGCATCCAGTCCTCCCGAATAAAACCAAAGCACTTTTTCAAAGGCGGCTACGGGATTGTGAGGGAGAGGAGGATATGCGAGCGCAAGAATTTTTGCGGCATCCTTTTTGCTGTTTTCCTTTAACAAAAAAATCTGTTCAATCTCAATCCATACCGAAAAATCGGTGTTTATCGGATATTCTATCCCATCTATTTCCACCTTTTCGGCAAGATTCAAAAGGTTAGTTTTCATCTTTCTCCACCACTCTCAGCATTCCCAAGACGCAATCCTATTTCAGAAATCACATAACAAAGCGCCCCTGAAAGCTTGGGTATGGTCTTTTCCACATTTTGGAATATTTTTTTTATTTGCCTTTTCCCCACAAACTTTTCAAGGCTTTTCTCAAGAAAGTTTTCTACTTTGTCACATATTTCATTTTCATCGGCACTATCAGAGATGTTTTGAATTTCGTTTGCTGCCAATCTTTTTATTTCGCAACACAAAGAAAGGAGTTTTTTGTTTTCCTTAATTTCCGCCTTTTCTCCATATATTTCAAGAACCATTTTAACCTCCAAATCACTGTTTTTGAATTTCCTGCCCGCATAAAGTTATTTATACGGGCAGTTTTTTTGAATTCTAAATTTCTTCAAAGGTACAGGTCTGCCAGTCATCATTGCTTACTGCTTTTCCAAACACCTTTTCGCCTTTCACTCTGAAAGTGCCACTGTATTTGTAGGCATCCATACCGCTACCTTCATTTTCGGCAATAACTGAAAAGTCACGTTTTACTGCACCTTTTTCATCATCCGCCATATCCACCATAATAATGGGTCTTACTGCATCAGCGCCCACTTTTTCGTGGTTAAATATTGATATAATGTCATCATGAACAGCATCCCCCATGAATCTGTCAAACCCGAAAGAAATTGACGGAGTATATGCCACCACATCGGTCTGTTCAAATTCTTCATCAATATACTGTCTCGAATACTCTTTTGGATTTTTGGCTGTTGAAATTTCATCAAAACCTTTCATCCTGAAAAATGTGTAACCATTGCCATTTTCCGCCGGAACGCCATAAAACGCCAGCTTTTTGTATCTTTTAATTATTTCTGCCATAAAAATTTCTCCTTTCAAAAAAACAGAGGCCAGAGATTATACAATCCTTCTGCACCTCTGCATAAAACTATTTTTCCATAAAATAAACCACTTTTATTTCCGCTTCAAACCTTGCATCCACACTGCCTGTCTGGGTTATTTCAAATCCCTTTTCAACTGATACAGAGATCACACTCCTCAAGTCTTCAATTTCAGAAATTTTTCCGCAGTCGTCTTGAGTCTTTATCCACTCCTCTATTTCTTCGCATCTTTTTGCTGTCAAGGAATTTATGGAATTTGCCCCGCTGTATTCCTGCCTAATCGCCAGAATAAACTTTGCGTGCCTTATTTGTCCGCCATCTGTATATCCAGTTTCGAGTGTATCTTCGCCACACATAATAAGTGCTGCCGAAAAAGGTTCTTTGTCCAAATAATTTATCATAACGCCGCTTTCTGAAAGCTCGGGGCAGGTTGAAAAGAATTCTGCCAACTTTTCAATCATAAAAATCTCTCCTTTTGCCAATTATCTGTACTCATACTCTGCCCTTAGATGCCAGTGAGGAAAATTCCCCTTTTCATTTTTGGTAATGGTAGCAATTCTCCTGCACTTATGAACAGAAAAGTCGCTATTTCCCATTTCACCAAAAAAAATTAAATCCCCAACCGAAACTCTTTCAAGCTGCGAAAGACCAATCCTTACATCAAAGCTATCCCGAAGATATACGCCGTCAGCCCTGTTTCTAAGTCTTTCTTTTTTGTAAATCCACGCAGGGCAGCACGCCACCTTAACAAAGTCCCCGCCCTTTGTCTTTTGAGAAAACACGGAGACAACTCCATTTGTCAACATCACTCCACCCCCGAATAAAGAAGTCCTGTCCTGCCAAGGCGTCCAAGAACGATGGTTCTTATCCTTTCCTTGATGCAGCCTTCTCGATTAAAGGTAACCGAATAACCATCGACAGTTTCGCTTTTTACCGAGCTTATGTTCTCTTCACGGTATAAGCACTCCGCTATTTCACATATGCAAAGCATAACTGCAAGCCTTTCCTCAGAAGTAAAATCCTCCTTTGTCAAAAAACTGTCCAATTCCCTCTTTGCACAGTTTATATAGCGGTCAAAGTTTTCTGTATTGAGGGCTCCCTCACTTTCGCTATTGTATGTATTGTAATAAAAATCAAAGCTTATTTTATCCTTTAGCATCCTTGCTGTTCACCGCCTTTTTCTTTTTTAATGTTTTTGCGGCTGTTTTCTTTTTGTCAACAAGTCCTACAAATCGCACAACAGTCCTCCTGAAAAGTTTTATTTTGTTGCCTTGTGGAGATAGATTCCGTGTGTCTTGTTTTCATAAACATCCGCAATACCATAAGAACGGTAGAAGAACTTCCAAGCATCAGAAACCTGATTTTCTTCAGGGGTAACAACCTTGCTTACCACGTGCTTCTGATACTGAATTGTAGCTGACTTTTCAACCACCATAAAGTTAATATTTTTGCCGTTTTCCGCATCCTTTACAAAGTGACCTGCAACCTCACCCTCGGATGAACCGTCATAAAGGTTCACTGCAGTATAGAATCTACTCTGTGGCACCTTTACAATCTGTGCAAAAGAGTCAAGCACCGCTTTTGATTTTGTGGTGTCAATATTCATTACGCCGTTATAGAGCACCGGTGTAATAAACAAAATTCTGCTTTCTGTTGGAACTTCCGCTTCATCCATTGCATTCTGTGCCGCAATAAGCGCCGCAAGTGTATCCTGAGGGTCATCAAGATCCCCTTCAGCCGCACCAATGCCGCTAACACCTGCATACTGAGCAAAGCGAAAAGCGTCAATTTCAGGTGCCGCCTTTGTTCTGATGAACTCGCCAGAAAGCTGACCGAAAGCCACGCCAGCTGTTTCTTCGTTGTCCATTGCATCAATGGTGAAAGAACGTCCTCTTTCATAATTGAATGTAACTGTTTCGTTTGTGAGAGTCACATCGCCACCGATATAACCATTCTCACGACTGTAATCCGCAAGACCGTCCATACTCATCTTGGGAATAATAATCTCATTTGCATTTGCACCCATTCTCACAAGTCGGCTGTTGCCGTCAAGAACGGATGTCACTGATGATACCTTATAAACTTCGTCAAGGGTATCAATATACTTTTTAAATTTCACAATAGCATTTGCCATAAACTTTCTCCTCCAAATCTGTTTTACTCGGCAGGAAGCCCCATAATTTCACGGATTTCGCCCTTTTCAAGCTCTCCGCCAAACCCCATTGTTGAGGCAACAATATGTGGGACTTCTGCCTTTTGGTCAAATAGATTTTCTGCCATTGTGAGCTGAGCAAAAATTTCGCTGTCACTTCTTTCCTGATTTTCAGGATTTTCGATAGCCTTTGAAAATTCTTCAAAAACTCCTTTTTCGGTGAAATCATTTAAAAACTTCGCCTCACCCACAACCGCAGCAAATCTGTTTTTCATTTCTTCGGCTCTCTGTTCTTTTTGAGACTGAATATCCCTCTCGTCAATGACTTTTTGCAGCTCGTCTATTTTCGTTCTCATTTCTTCTGCCTCACACTGACTGTTTTTAAATTCCTCCATCAGCCCCTCAAGCTCCGCCACTTTTTTATTGGCGGCATCAAGAGCCATTTTCCTTTCATTTTCATCGTTTTTCGCCTTTCCGATGTCAGAAGAATTTAGATCCAGAATTTTTTTCAGCTGTTCATCTGTAATTCCGTCAATAATCCCTCTCAAATCCTCTCTTGTCATAGCTATAACTCCTTCCTTTCGAAAAATCCGAAGACCTTCCAAAAAATGCTTTACGGTTTTTTATCGCAGTCCCCTCTGCAAGCATCCATAGTTTATCGTCATTGCGGACAAATTTTATTTATTTAAAATACTTTTCTTTGCAGTTTCCTCGTCCTCGCCAAAATACCACATGCGAAACTCCCAGGGCGCCATAATCCCCGCATCAACCAAAGCCTGTTTTTCTTCAAATTGAGTCTTGCGGTCCGCCTCGATACTGTCATCAAAATCAAAGGATACCGAATATTCACCCGTTGGCGCCAAATCATAAAGAGTGCACCACACATCCATAGCATACACAAGCTCAAGAAGTGCCTTTTTCAATGCCTTCTGATTGTCCGAAACCGTGGCATAGCTTCTCTGCTTTGATGCCCTGATTTCTTCTGCCGTCTTTTGCGTATCATTTATTTCAGAAATTGTTCCGTATGCAAAGCCGCAGTTAAATTCAATTTGCCTGAAAATTCTGTTTAAGCCCTTTGCAATCTCATCAATCCTGATTTTGGGCGACCATTCACGGAAGAAATCCATATCGTCAACATCCAAAGTGCGATAAAGTCTTTTGTCGGGAAGACTGGGCTTTCCGTTTTTATCACGCTTAAATGCCATAGCATTTGCAATAAGCGCCCTCTCTCCGCTTTCAAATTCCCACAAAAGCCTTTCATATTGACGATTTGCATCCTCAATAAGATTTACCGCATTGGCATAAACCGAAACGCCAAGGGGCGATGAAGGATCCACGCAGTTGGCAATGGCAGGTTTGAAATATCCAAATAACGGATTTTTAACATTTCCAATAGAGATTGTTTCTGCCAAATCATGCCATTCAGGAACATCTGCCAAAGAAATGAGATTTCCAAGACCATCCCTTGTTCTTGAGAAGAACGCTTTGTTTGAAATCTCATATGTATCACCCGCAAAGGTATGCTTTTCAAGCCTTGTATAAAAGCCTCCGTCACGGGTAATTGTCTGGATAAACACAGCACCGCGGATGTTTCCTGATTCATCAAACGAAGTGGGCAAAAACTTGTCAGCCTGAATGAAATCCACCAAAATTTTTCCCTCTGAAACATAAGGCTTCATCACAAGCCCACCCTTGGCACAACCATATTCCACAGGGATTCTTATGTTCTCAATAATATTCTTATATGTATCATTCAAAAATTCCGCCCTTTTGCTCCCTGAAATGACCGAATTCATCTCCACCGTAACAAGCCTTGCCATTTCAAAAGCAATAGCCGCAGGCAAATGAAGTCCGTCCTCTTCCTCATACATCTCTCTCCACACCGAAAGAGCCGTGTTCATCTCATCTGATACCGCAATTTCCGAAGAAGTCGCTTTGCGTATCGAATTTTTATCAAACATATTTCCTATCACCTTTCCAAAAAAAATTTTTATTTCTTCAAACAATTTTTTCCCTCCTCATCTTTAAAGAAGTCTTTTCTTCGCAACCGTAAAACAAAAATATCTTATGTCATCCATTGCATGGTCAAACTCTTTCAAAACCTTGTCCTCCTGAGATTCCCCATCCCAGGAATAACTGCCAAATTCACGGATGGCATCCTCACAGCTTTCATGAATTAAAAGTTTTCCGCTTTGAAGAAGCGTTCCCGTAACCCTTATTCCATCCAAAACACTATTATCTGCCTTTCGCACGCTGAATTCTCCGTGACGCCTTATTGTAGCAATAAAACTTGCGGCTGACGGGTCTATTATTACCGACTTTATTGCGAAGCCCTCTGCTAAGTTTTTAAGCCTCTCATAATATTCCTCATCCGTAAGCAGCATTCTCTGTGTCTTTCCCGAATAATAGCTTTCCTTTATCCTGACCGCACATTTGTCATCAAGTCTCCAAAGTCCCATACTGCACGGATTAAGCGTTCCATAATCTATGGATATATAGTATTCCTCATTCCCAGAGGGCTTTGGAATTTCTTTGACAGCGTGCACACTTTTATCAAACATCGGGTAGACAAGTCCCTCTGCACTGCACCACTCACCTAAAATAAACCGCTTATAAAAAACCCCCGTATATTCCTTTTTCAGTTCCTCAACATATGCAGGGTCCAAAAAAGTATTGTCATCAATAAGAAATTCCATCAAAAAGAAGTCAAGCTCTTCTCGTCTGTCTATATACTTCACCTTAAACCAATGGTTCGGGTTATCAGGATTTGTCGTTCCAAAAAGCTTTGCCCCATGTTCTGAAAGTCTCGAAAGCAGCATTCCAAAAAATTCTTCTGTGAAAAGTGTAACCTCATCGCAGTACGCCCCTTGAAGCGTCATGCCGCGGATTTTGCTTTCTGCCCCGGCATCATTCACACCCTCAAGATATATCTTTCTGCCATAAAGGGTCCCCTCTTTTTTCGAAATGGAATAGCTGAAATTATTCTTTCCAGCCAGAGTTTCAAGCAAATCAAGGCAGTTCCTCTTCAAGGTAGTGAGTGTCTTCGCCGTCATAAGATATGCTTTATCTTTGGGCATATTCCTTATCCAAACGCACCAAAGCACAAGGCTTATCCAGGTTTTTCCCGACCTGACACTTCCGTGCAGAATGTTTATCCTCTTGAGTCCTCCTTTTGCAATTTCCATAAGCTCATTTTGTTTGTCAGTAAGATTTTTGTATTTTCTCATTTTTTATTTTTCTATCTCACATCCTCAAAATCATCAAATAATGTGGCAAGAGTTCCGTCAAGGGATTTGTCCTTTTCGTCAGCTCCAAATTTGTCAATCAGCGTCCCCATCACAGATGACAGCTGATTAAGGGGTGCACTGGATATTCTTTCAGGATTTCCTATTTCCCGAAGTATTGTATCAATCAGCCTGCAGGCATCTTTTTTCTTTTTATTTATATACTCGCTTATCACATTGGTCTCCCCTAAACTCGCTTCATTGCACCCTGGCTTTTCCACTCTTGCCACCTCGCATTCCATCTATAAATTCTTTTCAACTGTATTATAGTACGGACATTTTGTTCGAAACGTACTGTTTTTTAGCTTATATATCGTTTTTGTGTTTCTGAAGATACCTCTCCGCAATCTTCCTCACACCCTCCTCGCTGTTATAACCTCCTGTCATATATGAAACTTTTTTCCATGTCATACACTTTACATATCGGTAATAAAAAATTTGTCTGGTTAAGCTGTCATCAATGGACTCAAGAAACTTGTCAATCCGCTCTTTGAGTTCACTGCACTTCCTTATTTTGTTCACAATTCTTTTTTCTCGTTCCTGAATATTTCGAGCCTCAAAAACGCCCTTATTTTCATTTTGACGCGCCTCTATTTTGAGGTTTACGAGTTCCTCGGTATCATTCATAATCTCTCGGTTAAGATAATAAATCTGCATAAGTTCTTTTTTTGTCATAAAAACATCTCCTCAATCTCTGTTGTAATATTTTTCTCTGCACTTAAGGTTGCAAAAACATCTTCCAAACCTATCTATTATTCTGTAATCATCCAATTCATCAAAAGCTTTTTCGCACACCTCACAAAAAAATAATTCTTCATTCCCCGGCTCACCAAACCTTATATATCCCAAAATATCGTGGCTCTCTGCCTCCATTTTCCCACCGCCTGCTATTTTTTT
>JAZROR010000006.1:0-7075 GCA_045648845.1 Clostridia bacterium | reverse complement strand
CTTTTCAAAGAATACGCCTGCCTGAGAGAAAAGTTCTTCGTCTTTTGTCACAACAAAAAGCTTAACCTTCTTTGACGGAGGAACATTCATCTCACTTCTGACATTTCTTATTCCTTTGATTGCATCCATTATGCCAATCATCTCTTTTTCCGCTTTTTCATCACAAAGGTCAGCAGAAAACTTTGGCCACTGGGATATCATAATGCTTTCGCCCTCGTGGGGAAGTGCCTGCCAGATTTCTTCTGTAATAAACGGCATAAACGGATGAAGAAGCTTGAGTGTGTTTGAAAGTACATAAGCAAGCACCTGCTGTGCAGATATATTGCTTTCGCCCTCTGCAAAGAATCTGGGCTTAACAAGCTCAATATACCAGTCGCAGAATTCGTCCCAGATAAAATCATAAAGTTTCTGGACAGCTATACCAAGCTCGTATTTGTCAAGGTTTTCAGTAACCTCACGAACAAGCTCGTTATATCTGTGGAGTATCCATTTGTCCTCAATATGAAGCTTGTCCTTTGCAGGAAGTTCAGCCTTATCGATTGAAAGGTTCATCAAAACAAAACGTGACGCATTCCAGATTTTGTTTGCAAAGTTTCGGCTTGCTTCAACCCCGGGAGCACCCACAATCTTATTAACTGCAGGGTCAGGGTTCTTGCCTTTTTCAACCGGCGGCTCATAAGTAACCGGGAATCTCATATCATTACCGGGTGCAACACCTGTAACAAGGGTAAATCTCAGGGCATCTGCACCAAACATATCAATAATCATAAGAGGGTCAACACCGTTGCCCTTGGATTTTGACATTTTTTCGCCATTTCCATCACGGACAAGACCGTGAATGAACACGTGCTTGAAAGGAGCCTTGCCCGTATGCTCGCAAGCCGAGAAAATCATTCTTGATACCCAGAAGAAAATAATATCATATCCTGTTACAAGAGTGCTTGTGGGATAGAAATAATCATAATCTTCTGTCTTTTCGGGCCAGCCGAGAGTTGAGAATGGCCAGAGTGCAGATGAGAACCATGTATCAAGAACGTCTTCTTCCTGCCTTACCGGTTTGCCGCACTTGGGACAAACAGTGATATCCTCTTTTGAAACGGTCATTTCACCGCAAGCATCACAATAGAACGCAGGAATTCTGTGTCCCCACCAGAGCTGACGCGAAATGCACCAGTCATATACGTTCTCCATCCAGTTCATATATGTTTTGGAGAAGCGTTCAGGAACAAACTCTGTTTCCCGGCTGTCCACAGCCTTGATTGCTGCTTCTGCAAGCGGTTTCATTTTCACAAACCACTGGTCTGAAACGATTGGTTCAATGGTTGTTCCGCAACGGTAGCACTGACCTACATTGTGAGAATGGTCTTCGGTCTTTACAAGAAGTCCCATTTCTTCAAGGTCTTTTATCATTGCCTTGCGGCATTCATAGCGGTCCATACCTTCATACTTTCCTGCGTATGAATTCATGGTTGCATCATCATTCATAACCTTTATGATTTCAAGATCGTGACGTTTGCCCACTTCAAAGTCATTGGGATCATGAGCAGGAGTGATTTTTACACAGCCTGTTCCAAACTCCTTGTCAACATATTCATCTGCAATAACAGGAATTTCTCTGTCTGTAAGGGGCAGAAGCAACATTTTGCCAACAAGGTCCTTATATCTTTCGTCTTCGGGATTAACCGCAACAGCTGTATCACCAAAAAGCGTTTCAGGGCGGGTTGTTGCAATTACTACATATTCATCAGTACCCTTTATCTGATACCTTATGTGCCAGAAATGTCCTGCCTGTTCTGCATGCTCAACCTCTTCATTTGAAAGAGCTGTTATACAATTCGGACACCAGTTGATAATTCTTGGACCTCTGTAAATGAGGCCCTTGTCGTAAAGGTTAACAAAAACCTCACGAACAGCCTTTGAGCAGCCTTCGTCCATAGTAAAACGTTCTCTGTCCCAATCACATGAGCAACCAATCTTTTTGAGCTGGCTGATTATGCGATTGCCGTATTTTTCTTTCCAGTCCCAAACACGTTCAAGAAACTTCTCGCGTCCAAGGTCATAGCGTGTAAGACCTTCTTTTTCACGAAGCTCTGCTTCAACCTTAATCTGTGTTGCAATTCCCGCATGGTCCGTACCCGGAACCCACAAAGCTTCAAACCCCTGCATTCTCTTGTAACGGATAAGGATATCCTGCAAGGTTTCATCGAATGCATGGCCCATATGAAGCTGACCTGTAACATTCGGGGGTGGAATTACAATAGTGAAAGGCTTTTTGTTTTTGTCCGCTTTTGCACGGAAATAGCCTTTACTTACCCAATTATTGTATATACGGTCCTCAACCGCTTTGGGATCGTATGTCTTTGACAATTCTTCTGCCATTTTAAACACTCCATTCTTTGGTAATGTAACCAAAATTTATATTGTTACCTTGAGGAATACTTTCTTACCCTTTTTGATAACTATCTTTCCGTCGCTGAATATTGACTTTTCAACAATATAATTCACATCCATAATTTTGTTTCCGTCGATGCTCACACCGCCTTGGCTCACAAGACGTCTGCCCTCGCCCTTTGACGGAGCAAGTCCGCTTTTAACCATCAAATCAAGGATGTTTATACCATTTTCGGCATCCGCTGCCTCCATCTCATATGTAGGCATATTGGAGTCATCGGCACCTGCGCCGAATACCGCCTTTGCCGCCTGGTCAGCTTTGTTTGCTTCTTCCTCGCCGTGTACCATTTTTGTCACCTCATAGGCAAGCCGTTCTTTCACACGGTTGAGTTCCTGACCCTCGAGCTTTTCATACTCTGCAATTTCTGACATAGGAACAAAAGTAACAAGCTTCAAAAGTCTTATTACGTCCTTGTCATCAACGTTTCTCCAGTACTGATAGAACTCATAAGGAGTAACCTTTTCAGGGTCAAGCCAAAGGGCACCCTTTTCGGTCTTGCCCATTTTCTTGCCCTCTGATGTTGTGAGCAATGTAAAGGTCATACCATATGCCTCTTTTGATTCCTTGCGGCGAATGAGTTCAATACCACCAATGATGTTTGACCACTGGTCATCACCGCCGAATTCCATAATACAGCCATAGTCCTTGTTGAGTTTATAGAAGTCATAGCTCTGCATCAGCATATAGTTGAATTCAAGGAAAGAAAGACCTCTTTCCATTCTGGTTTTGAAACATTCTGCTGAAAGCATTCTGTTAACCGAGAAATGCACGCCAACCTCACGGAGAAAATCAACATAGTTGAGGTCCAAAAGCCAATCGGCGTTGTTCACCATAATAGCCTTGCCGTCAGAAAAGTCAATAAACTTTGACATCTGTTCCTTGAATCTGTCAGCATTGTGCTGAATGGTTTCCTTGGTTATCATAGGACGCATATCCGTCTTTCCGGTGGGATCACCAACCATTGTAGTACCACCGCCAAGCAGGATAATTGGCCTATGCCCTGCATTCTGCATATGTTTCATAACAACAAGCTGCATAAAGTGACCGATGTGGAGGCTGTCTGCTGTAGGGTCAAAACCTATATAAAAGGTTATCTTTTCCTCCGAGAGAAGCTTCTTGATTTCTTCCTCGTGAGTCATCTGGGCAATAAGCCCGCGCTCTTTCAGTTCATCAAAAACGTTTTTCATTTGAATTTATCCTTTCTCATCCGTTTTTATCGGATTTTTACTTATTTTATCAAGTTCCAAAAGCAGCTCTTCAACCGACTTTTTGTCCACCGCAAATTCTGCCTTTCCGTCTGTGAACGCTGCATATTCTTTGTCATTTATATCACTGAGGCTGATTTTCTGACTGCCTAATCCATTATCAAAATAAACCGTTATAACCACGTCACCGCTGTCTTTAACGTTCTGCGCAATCTCGCTGTTTATTTTTATTCCGCCAACAATTTCAGCAACCGCATAAAATGCCGCTTCACTTGCGGTCTTTCCGTTTACAAAGAACTCTTTATTATTTTCTTTTCTATTATGGCTTTCGATTTTATATTCCTTATCTTTTGTCCTGACCGTAAGCCCGGAAATGTTTTCGAAATCAGACCGAAGCACGCCCGATTCCAAGAGGTAAAAAGGCTCGGTATAAAGGAATTCAAGTTGCGAAGAATTTATCATAAAGATTCCGTCTTTTCCAAGTCTCTCGGCATAAACAAGTCCACCCTCTGTTTTTCCAAGATAAAGTGTTTCGTCAAAATCTCCCCATTTAAAATGAAGCTGTGCACGAGATTTTTCATCAAGACCATAAACTTTTTTGTCCTCTGGCGTTTCATCTTCATACTTTTCAGCAGCAATACGCGGAATTTTCACCAAGATAAGCTGTTCAAAAGCCTCATCATCCACATCTTTCCTGTATGGTTTTTCCATAATATAGCGGTTTTTCCTGCTGTTTGAGATTTCAGACGAGATTTTTGTTCTTATGACAGTTTCGGTCTTGTCAAAATCCTTGAAGCTGTAATATTCAAGAGGCACATCTGTGCTTACAAGCCCGTCAAAAATCACCGATGCACGAAACTTTGAAAGTGGCGCTATGAGTATATCCCTGACAGATGTTCTTATCGCATATATTTCCTCGCTGTCATTTATCTTGGCAGCACAAACCTCTGCCTTTTCACCCACGAACTTAATGTTGCAGCTTGTTCCGTCCGAAAGGGCAATGGAAAGCTCCTTTACATCAGTTACACTAAACTCTTTCAGCTCTCTCTCCCTCAAAAGTCCCAACGTCATAATCATAGATGCACTATTCACCGTTTCCTGAACTTTTTCTGAATTGAGAACTGCGACATCGTTATCTTTCACATACCAATCGGTACCCTCTTTAATGAGCAGATAATCTTCCTTGCCACTTTTCACACCATACTCCACAATTTCCGAAGCCTTGCAACTGAAAATTGGAGTGTTTTTTATCTCTTCGTTTTTCTGGTTTTGTATATAGCTGTAAATTCCAAAGCATCCTCCGGCAAGCAATAGTGCCACAATCACGAGAATGGCAACCGTTTGCTTTTTCATTGTATCGCCTCCTGACTTTCAAGCTAAATTTTATTCAAAGCCTTTTATTTTTCTTCTACATCAATTTTTATCGAAAGTTCTTTAAGCTGAACATCATCAACCCTGTCAGGTGAATTTGACATAAGCTCGGACGCGTTCTGAACCTTGGGGAATGCAACAACATCACGAAGGCTGTCGGCTCCGCACATAATCATTGCAATTCTGTCAAGACCGATACCCATACCGCCGTGAGGTGCTGCACCATATTTGTAGGCTTCAACCAAGAAACCAAACTTTGCAGCAATTTCTTCCTCTGAAAGGCCAAGTGCCCTGAACATTTTTTGTTGAAGCTCATAATCATTTATACGAATGGAGCCACTGGAGAGCTCTGTGCCGTTAAGCACCAAGTCATACGCCTTTGCAGTAACCTTTTCAGGAGCTGTTTCGAGATACTGAATGCAGTCATCTTCAGGCATAGTGAATGGATGATGCATAGCAACATAAGTTTTGCTTTCTTCGTCATATTCAAAGAACGGGAACTGTGTAACCCAAAGGAAGTTGAAACCATCTTTGATTATATCAAGCTGTTTTGCCACTTTGAGACGCAGCGCACCAAGCGTCGAAAGAACCGTGCTTGTTTTGTCTGCAACAATAAACACAACATCTCCTTTTTCTGCACCGCACTTTTTGATTATCGCAGAAAGCTCATCTTCTGTCATAAACTTTGCAAAAGAGCAATTCGGCACATCCTCAACCCATCTTATATAAGCAAGACCTTTTGCACCTATGCCGCGTACGTATTCGGTGAGCTTGTCGATTTCTTTTCGTGTCAAAGTTTCAGCCGCATTTTTTGCACAAATCGCACGGACGCTGCCGCCGTTTTCAATAGCTGATGTAAACACACCAAAGCCACAATCCTTTACTAAATCTGAAAGGTCGCAGATTTCCATTTCAAAACGGGTATCTGGCTTATCCGAGCCGTATCTTTCCATAGCTTCCTTGTATGACATTCTTGGAAGAGGCAACGGAATATCCATATCAAGTACATCCTTAAAGAGTCTCTTCATAAGACCCTCAATCATTTCAAGAACGTCCTCAACATCAACGAATGACATTTCAAGGTCAATCTGTGTAAATTCAGGCTGACGGTCAGCTCGGAGGTCCTCATCGCGGAAGCAACGTGCAAGCTGAATGTATCTGTCAAATCCCGAAATCATAAGAAGCTGTTTATAAATCTGAGGTGACTGTGGAAGAGCATAAAACTTTCCGCCGTGAATACGTGATGGGATTATATAGTCCCTTGCGCCCTCAGGTGTCGACTTTATCATCATTGGTGTTTCAATTTCGATAAAGCCGTTTTCTTCAAAATAGTCTCTCGCACTTTTTGCAATCTTACTTCTTCTGATTATGTTTTCCTGAAGAGGTCCACGGCGCAAATCAAGATAACGATATTTGAGACGAAGCTCTTCGTTTACGTTTGTTTTGTCTGTAATTTCAAAAGGCGGTGTCTGTGCCTTTGCCAAAATTCTCAGGTCATCAACAAAAATTTCAATTTCACCTGTTTTTATGGCATCGTTTTTGCTTTCTCTTTCACGAACAACGCCTTTTGCCATAAGCACATATTCGCTGTGACATGATGCCGCTTTCTCAAAAACCTCTTTGTCCGTTGTCTCGTCAAAAGCAAGCTGAACTATGCCCGTTCTGTCTCTCAAATCAATAAAAATCAAAGTTCCCATATCACGGATTTTCTGAACATATCCGCCTACAACAACGGTTTTGCCGATTCCCTCGGTCTCGCCGCAGTAATTGGTTCTTTTAAGGCCTTTCATTGTATCCATTTATCTTTCCTCCGCATCTAAAATCTCGCATATAGCGTCCGCTGTCAAAGAAACTTCTTTCACTTCGCCTGTTCCCATATTTTTGAGATTTCCTTTATTATTGGCAATTTCATCGTCACCTATAACCACGCTGTATTTTGCAGCAAGCTTGTCAGCATATTTCATCTGTGCTTTGAGACTTCTTCCGCACAAATCCTGCTGTGCATGAATTCCTTTTGTGCGAAGCTCAAAAATCAGCTTCTGTGCTG
>JAZROR010000005.1:0-2335 GCA_045648845.1 Clostridia bacterium | reverse complement strand
GGTCAGGACCTGCTCCTCTGTGCTATTTTTGGCGGATTGATTTCAGGCGTGGGCAGTGGTCTTACTATTCGCAACGGCGGGGCTATTGATGGCGTTGAGGTTATGGCGGTTGTATTTTCAAAAAGGCTGGGCATAACGGTGGGAACCTTTGTTATGATATATAATGTTATTTTGTATGTGGTGGCAGGGATAGTTTTAAAGAGCTGGATTTTGCCGCTTTATTCCATAGTTACCTATGGTGCAGGACTCAAAACCATTGACTTTATTGTTGAGGGTATCGACCGTTCAAAGGCTGTGATGATTATTACCGAAAAGCCAAGAGAAATAAGCGCTGCTCTTACTGCGGCTTTTGAAAGCGGAACTACCAACATTCAGGCAAAGGGCGGATATTCAAATACGGACAAAGCTATTGTTTATTTTGTGGTTAACCGTTTTCAGATTTCAAGGCTGCGGCAGATGGTACATGAAATTGACCCATATGCTTTTATGACTATCAGCGAGGTTGCAGACGTTTTCAAAAGTATGCACTCATAGAACTGAACAATGATTAAAAATGAAAGAAAATTTTTATTGGGGGATAATTATGAATAATATGAAAGAAGGAAAAGGAAAGAAAAATCAAATAATTGATGCGGCACAAAAGATGTTTTTTGAAAAAGGCTTTGATGGTGTTACCATAAGAGCCGTGCAGCGAGAGGTTGGCTGTGAGGTAGGTCTTTTCTATTACTATTTTAAATCCAAGGAAGAAATCTTTGAGGTTATGTTTGACCGTTTTGAAGAGGGATGGAAAAAAGGCTTTGAGAAAGCAGTGGAAAATGCAGAAATCCAGCCATTTGAGGCGGCGGAAAAGCTTTTTGAAGCAATCAGAAGTGCTCAGAACAAATTGGAAAAAGAAAGCAGGGGAGTTGTGCACTGGTCGGTGAAGATGGCACTTGAGGGACGAATTGTAAGAGCGGCAGAGCCTTACTTTGAAAAAATTATTGATACAATTAAAGATTTTGGTGGTGTTCGCACCGAAATTTCTGTGAAAGAACTATCCAGACTTGTGGCAATAGGAATAGGCGGGCTTATTGTTGATGGGGAACGGATGACGGCAAAAGATGCAGTCAACTTGTTTGAAAGCATCTTAAGCACGCCGGGAAGCGTGGGGCTGAAAGCCCGTGCGGCATCA
Source organism: Clostridia bacterium (assembly GCA_045648845.1). Classification (GTDB taxonomy): domain Bacteria; phylum Bacillota; class Clostridia; order Monoglobales; family Monoglobaceae; genus SIG440. The sequence continues at coordinate 1,164 of JAZROR010000005.1, read as the reverse complement.
TTTGTGAGAAAAGAGATTTCGGTTGAATTGCTTTGATTGAAAATGATTTCAGGACATTGTAAGGAGGAAAATATGAAAAAACATTTTAGAAAAATAACAGCACTTATTCTTGTTCCGGTCCTTGCGGTTTGCATTTCGGCTTGCGGTGGAAATAAACAAGAAATTGAAGAGGCGGTTTTAAATCTGGTGGCAGCGCTTAAATCGGGAGATATGGATACTGCGGGAAAGTTTATTGATTCAGGTGAACTCAAGTTTTCAGGAATTGACAGTCTTGATGGCGGAGATCAGGTGCTTGATTCGGTTTTTGGAGCCTTGGAGTGTGAGGTAATTTCCAGTGAGAAAAAAGGGTCAAGTGAGGCCACGGTCAATGCGAAAATAACCACTATAAATTTGACGGCGGTGCTTGGACAGAGCACAATGAAAGTTCTTCAGGAATTTGCTATGGGTGAAATAGAAGAGGCGGATATCGACAGAAGAACAGAGGAAATTTTCAAGGAGGCCATAGCAGGAGAAAATCTTGAAACCGTGACTACTGAGACGGTTATTTTGGTGAAAAAGACTGAGGATGGTTGGAGAGTTGTTGTGGACAAGGATTTTCAGAATGCCATATCGGGCGGCTTTCTTGGAGCTGTGAATAATGCACAGAGTGCATTGTTTAAGACCGAATGACAACAAGAGCTGGATTAGTGCACAGATTTTGTGAGATTCAACAAATGTAGTGGTCTTTGGGGACGGTTGATTTGTTTAGAGTTTGGAAATTAAAAAAAATTTATTTTTTTTTCGAAAAACTATTGTAAATTTTTTAGAATGTATGTTAAAATAAATAAAGAAAAAGCAAAAAAGAAGGAGTTTTGACAATGAATAAAATTTATCAGGGAAAAACAAAAGACGTATATAGCCTTGAAAACGGGAACGTTCTCCTTAAGTTCAAAGATGACTGTACCGGTAAGGACGGTGTATTTGACCCAGGTGCATATTCGGTTGGTCTTTCCGTAGTGGGTATAGGAAATGCAAACCTTGAAACCTCAGTGTATTATTTTGAGATGCTGAAAAAAGCGGGCATCAAGACACATTATGTAAGTGCAAACATCGATGATGCTACAATGGAGGTTCTTCCTGGGAAAGTTTTCGGTCACGGTCTTGAAGTTATTTGCCGTCTTGTTG
>JAZROR010000004.1:0-2331 GCA_045648845.1 Clostridia bacterium | reverse complement strand
ATACTTTCACTTACCTCTTTCAATGAAATATGTAATTTAGCAATAAAATCAGGTTTACTGTTTCCGTAAATCGCTTCATTAATATTTGCGCCAACACTTGTCGCGCTTCTAAGAAGTTGTTTAGCAATAGTTGTATCTCTTCTATATTCTCTTTTATCTCTTATCTGGAAACGACAATTTTTTAGTGAAAAGTGAAGAGAGAATAGTGAAAAGATAATAGTACAAAAGAAACGACAACTTTCTTGTCGAAAATTGTCGTTTCTTTTTGGTACACCTTCACGGGCTCGAACCGTGGACACCCTGATTAAGAGTCAGGTGCTCTACCAACTGAGCTAAAGGTGCATATTGTTTCTCACAACGTTTAACAGTATACACTTTTTTTGATTGTTTGTCAATACTTTTTTTAATATTTTTCCAAAAAAGTTTTTGGGCGGTCAGCCACGAACAGCCAACCGCCATCAAACTGCTAAACAAATCTTCTAAATATAAGCTGACCGCATTTTTACCTACGGATTTGCTCTACGTTTTGTTTCAATAGCTTCCTTTATCATCATATCCTTGACTTTCATAAGACGCACCTGAGTGCTTCTTTCATTTTCGTCAAGCTTCATGGTTATATATTTAATGCTTTCTTCCGTTTCAGGAATCATAACGTGTTCAAGCGCATTAACACGGCGTCGGGTTTTTTCAATTTCCGCTGCCATAAGCTGACAGGATTTTTCAATCTCTGCTAGTTTCAGCATCTGTGGAAAAATATCTGACAGCGACTTTACCGCATAATCAAGGTCACTTGAAGTAAAAGCAAATCCGTACGAATACATACCGTTTTCATCAGGCGTCCTTGTTTTGTAATCAAAAGACGGAATTTCAACACTCATAACGTTGTTTGTTTTTACATCAACCGAAATGGATTGAAGCGGTGCAAGAAGTGCTGTGTTCAGCGTCTCTTCACGCATTATAGCCTTTGCAAGAACAAAGTTTTTGTTTGCCTCTTCCAAGCCCTTTTCCACATTCTTTCGAAGCTCCATATTCTCTTTTACAAGTTCTAAGAATCTTCGCATAAGCTCATCACGTTTATCTTTAAGAAGCTTGTGACCGCGTTTTGCAGTTACCAGCTTTTTCTTTAGCCTTGTAAGCTCCATTCGGGTAGGATTCACATGTGTGGATGCCAAACCTTGCACCCCCTTTATTCAGCATAATATTTTTCAATAAATTCGTCCTTGATACGCTTAAGTTCGCTTTTGGGAAGAATTGAGAGCAATTTCCAGCCAAGCTCCAACGTTTCTTCAATGCTTCTGTTTTTGTCATAGCCCTGAGAAACATATTCTTCCTCAAATTTGTCAGCAAACTTTGCATAAATCTTATCCATATCAGTAAGCGCCGCTTCACCAAGAATTATCATAAGCTCACGGGCATCCTTACCTCTTGCATAAGCCGCAAACAGCTGATTCATTGTGTTCGCGTGGTCGGCACGGGTTTTGCCCTCGCCTATACCCTTATCCTTAAGACGCGAAAGTGACGGCAAAACGTCAATAGGCGGCATAACATTCTTGCGGTACAAATCACGGCTTAAGATTATCTGACCCTCTGTGATGTACCCTGTAAGGTCAGGGATTGGGTGTGTTTTGTCATCTTCAGGCATAGTGAGAATAGGTATCATTGTGATGCTTCCGTTCTTGCCCTTTTGTCTGCCGGCTCTTTCATAAAGAGTAGCAAGGTCGGTATACATATATCCCGGGTATCCACGACGTCCCGGAACCTCTTTTCGTGCAGCAGAAACCTCACGAAGAGCATCCGCATAGTTGGTAATATCCGTAAGGATAACGAGAACGTGCATTCCCTTTTCAAATGCCAGATATTCTGCAGCGGTGAGAGCCATACGAGGTGTGGCTATACGTTCAACAGCAGGGTCGTTTGCAAGGTTTACAAACATAACTGTTCTGTCGATTGCACCTGTTTCCTTGAAACTGTTAATAAAGAATTCAGATTCTTCAAAAGTTATACCAATCGCCGCAAAAACAACAACGAATGGGTCGGTTGTTCCTCTCACCTGCGCCTGTCTTGCAATCTGTGCCGCAAGATTAGCATGAGGAAGACCACTGGCGGAGAAAATCGGGAGTTTCTGGCCTCTTACCAGAGTATTAAGACCATCAATAGCCGAAACGCCAGTCTGGATAAACTCCTGGGGATAGTTTCGTGCCGCAGGGTTCATGGGAAGACCGTTTATATCAAGTCTCTTTTCAGGCAAAATATCAGGTCCGCCGTCAATAGGACGTCCAAGACCGTCAAAAACACGACTCAGCATATCCTCAGAAACACCAAGTTCCATAG
>JAZROR010000003.1:0-10543 GCA_045648845.1 Clostridia bacterium | reverse complement strand
GGCGAAGACGAGGAAAAAGAAGAACTCAAAGAAATTGTTGACTTTCTCAAAGACCCCAAGAAATTCTGTGCCCTCGGCGCAAGAATTCCAAAAGGCGTTCTCCTTGTAGGGCCTCCCGGAACAGGTAAAACATTGCTCGCTAAAGCCGTTGCGGGCGAAGCAGGCGTTCCGTTCTTCTCCATTTCCGGTTCAGACTTCGTGGAAATGTTCGTGGGTGTAGGTGCATCCCGTGTTCGTGACCTTTTTGAACACGCAAAAAAATCTGCACCGTGCATAGTCTTCATTGACGAAATTGATGCCGTGGGCAGACAAAGAGGCGCAGGTCTCGGCGGCGGTCACGATGAAAGAGAACAAACTCTCAACCAACTTCTTGTAGAAATGGATGGTTTCGGCATAAACGAAGGCGTTATCGTGATTGCTGCTACCAACCGTCCTGATATTCTTGACAGCGCTCTCCTCCGTCCCGGGCGTTTTGACCGTCAGGTTCTGGTTGACGCTCCTGATGTCAAAGGCAGAGAAGAAATCCTCAAGGTTCACGCAAAAGGCAAACCTCTTGCACAAGATGTCCGTCTTGATGTTCTTGCAAAAACCACTGTTGGCTTCACAGGCGCAGACCTTGAAAATCTTATGAACGAGGCGGCACTCCGTGCAGCAAAGAATGGCGCGACAGAAATCACAATGTTTGACCTTGAAGAATCCATTATGAAGGTTATTGCCGGTCCCGAAAAGAAGACCCGTATCGTCACAGAAAAAGAGCGCAAGCTTACAGCATACCACGAAGCCGGCCATGCTGTTGTTTCAAAGCTTCTTCCCACACAGGACCGTGTTCACCAGATTTCGATTATTCCCCGTGGCAGAGCGGGCGGATACACACTTTCTCTCCCCAAAGAAGATGTTTCTTACACCTCAAAAACCGAGATGCTTGAAGAAATCGTTTCGCTTCTGGGCGGCAGAGTTTCAGAGCAGCTGTTCCTCGGCGACATAAGCACAGGTGCATCAAACGACATCGAAAGAGCCACCTCAATCGCCAAAAATATGGTTATCAAATATGGTATGAGCACAGCCCTTGGAACACGCAGTTTCGGCAGCAGTAATGACGAGGTGTTTATTGGTCGTGACTTTGGTCATACAAAAGACTATAGTGAAGATGTAGCTGCGAAAATCGACAGCGAAATAAAGCGCATAATCGACGAATGCTATACCCGCTGCGAAGATATTCTCAAAGAAAACTCTGACAAGGTAAAAACAACCGCAGAACTTCTTCTGGAAAAAGAAAAGGTTGATGCAGATGAATTTGATGCCCTTTTCGCAGAAACTCCGGAAGTTGAAGATGAAACCGCACCATCCGAAAGCTCAGATAACGAATAATACAAAAAACGAGAAATTTGCTTTTGCAAATTTCTCGTTTAATTTAAAAAGGATACTATTATGAAAAAAGAATTAGAAATCAAATGTCCTGCAAAAATCAATCTTTCTCTTGATGTATTAAACCGCAGGGATGACGGTTATCATAATCTCTCAATGATTATGCAGGAAATAAAGCTTTTTGATATTTTGAAAATATCTGTCTGCCATTCCCTCACTCCCATCGTCCAGTTTTCATGCGACAACAAGAATTTGCCCACAGATGACAGCAATCTTGTTGTAAAGGCAGCAAAATTATTTTTTGAAAAAGTGGGCATAACCGCACAAGCAAGGATTCATTTACGCAAAAATATCCCCTCAGGAGCAGGGCTCGGCGGCGGTTCTTCAGATGCCGCAGGGACACTTTCCGTTCTAAACACCCTTTTTGAAAATCCCCTTGATAAAACACAACTCAAAGCTTTGGCAAAACTTTTAGGTGCAGATGTCCCATTCTTCCTGCATGGTGGCTGTATGCTTGCCGAGGGTATCGGCGAAATTCTTACCCCCCTCCCCCCTCTTAAAAACGCATTTATTGTTTTGGCAAAACCCAACATCAGCATTTCAACCGCCTATGTTTACAAAAACCTTGTCCTTGACGAAACTACAAAACACCCTGACATTAATGCATCCATTACGGCACTTCAAAACGGCGACATTGACACCTTGGCAAAATCTGCCGGAAACGTCCTTGAAACTGTTGCAGAACAGATGCATCCCGAAATTAGTGAATACAAAAGAAAGATGCTATCTTGCGGTGCTATATACTCACTTATGAGCGGCAGCGGTTCATCAGTCTTTGGGGTCTTTAAAGATAAACTTTCCGCAGAAAAAGCTCTGTCAGAATTTAAAAAATTCACGACAGAAACCTATCTTGTATAAAACGAAAAACGGCTTGCCAAATGGCAAGCCGTTTTATTATCTATAAATCATAAAAAACTACTTCTTATTAAAACCGCCTTTAATCATCACAATAATATCACCGTTTGCTCTTATCCCTCTGCCGTCAGCCAGCGGTACAATCAAAAGGTGGTTTGACGGCATATCACTTCCGTCTGCCAAATCAAAGCCTGCTGTTGTGTCTGCAATTCCACCCTTTTCTGTCGCAATGATTGTCGCTTTTCCCATTCTTAAGATAAGCTCCGTTCCTGCTGAACAGATTATTTCCTGTCCGGCACTTGCTTCCACAACCTCAAAAGTTGCCGCTGCACCGGCTGTTCCGTTTCCTGTTTTAAGTCCCGCTATGGCACTTTCAACATACTTTTCGATTTTCGGCATCAACACATCATCAACATATGATTTGGTAATAAGCGGGTCATCTTCGCCTCCCGGTTCTGCCAAAACCACCGTAAACATAAGGCTCAACACCACAAATAATAACGCGATTTTAAATTTCCTTTTGTTCTTTTTCATTTTTATCCTCCTCCACTTTTCTTGGGTCAAATAAGCCCAAAACTTATTTCAAGTGCTTCATTTACTCTGGTCATAAGTTCATCATCCAGATGCCCTATTTTCTCCTTGAGCCGTCTTTTGTCAATGGTTCTTATTTGTTCAGCAAGAACCACCGAATCCTTTGAAAGCCCATATTCATTGGCATCAATTTCAATATGCGTAGGCATCTTTGCCTTGTTTATCTGCGAGGTAATGGCTGTTGCAATCACAGTAGGACTGTATTTGTTTCCTATGTCATTCTGAATGATAAGCACAGGCCTAACCCCGCCCTGTTCAGAGCCCACCACGGGGCTCAAATCTGCGTAATAAATGTCGCCTCTTTTAATTATCACAATTATTCACACTCCGCAAGTTTTTGTTCAGCGGCCTTGAGTGCTTCGTTATCAAAAAGCACACTCTCTTCTGCCAAACCAAGATTGATGCGGGACATTTCTTCGTAACCTTTTTTCAGCAAATCAGCGTAAGACTCACTGATTTCCGCAAGGACAGCCTCACTTTTTTCACATTCATCTGTCACAAAAGGCACCCCCATATCAATCCCTTTTTACATTATACGCAGTATGACTTGTCAGGGCTAATTGCAAATACAATTACTCACTTATGTATTTACATGCCATATTCGTTCAAAATGTAATCAAGAGTTTTAATAATTTTTCCATTCTTGATATAAATGCGGGGAACCCGCCTTGCTACACCGCACACTATTTCATAATTGATTGTGCCAAGAGTATCCGCAAGGCAATCTGCAGAAACACCATTTTCGGATGTTTTGCCAAACAAGGTAACTTCGTCACCGACATTTATATTATTGACCTTTGAAACGTCAATCATACATTGGTCCATACAAATTCTTCCTACTTGTTTTGCTCTTTTCCCACCTGCAATGACTTCTGCTGCATTTGAAAGCGCCCTTGGATATCCGTCAGCATACCCGACCGACACCGTGGCAATCTTTGATTTTTCCTCGGTGCAATATGTTCTTCCATAGCTCAGAGACACACCTATATCAAGTTCTTTTATTGCAGTAACGCGAGCCTTAAAGCTCATAACAGGAATTAAACTCAAAAGCTTTTTGTCAAAATTTTTCGACGGATAAAGACCATACATCATTATCCCCGCCCTCACCATATCAAGATGCATTTGGGGAAATTTCACTGTTGCCGCACTGTTACATATGTGTTTTATTGGGATTATAAGCCCCATCTTGTGCAAATCATTCACAACCGACAAAAAGCGATTATATTGCATATGTGTATAATCATCATCGTCCTCGTCAGCAGATGCAAAATGCGAAAAAATCCCTTCGATTTCAAGGCCTGACAGCTTTAAAATTTTTAAAATCTTTTCACAAGTATCTTTTCTCGCACTTTCAGTATCCGAAAGAAATCCTATTCTGGACATTCCAGTGTCGATTTTTATATGGATTTTTGCTGTCTTATTAAATTTTTCTGCAACATTCGAAAGCTTTTCAGCAAAGTTGACATCCGAAACCGTAGCCGTAATATCATACCTGACAATCTCATCAAGTACGCTGTCAAAAGAATTTCCAAGCAACAGAATGGGCGCAGTAATTCCCATTTTTCTAAGTTCAATAGCCTCACATACCCAGGCAACAGCAAGATAATCCGCTCCATTTCCAATGGCAGTTTTTGCCACTTCAAAAACACCGTGTCCATATGCATCAGCCTTGACAACAGCCATCATACGGGTATCTTTTTTAAGACATTTTTTTATTTGCTTTAAATTATGTTCAAGGGCATCAAGGTCTATTTCTGCCCAAACTCTGTTTCTTTCTTCCAAAATAACCCGCTCCCCTTTCCTATTTTAAAACCTCAATTTCCGTTTTGATTGCCAAAGGCAAGTTTTCCAGAACATCTGATGCAATAAGGCCATGGACACCTTTTTCACATTTCGCTATGTCGCCTGCTTTGCCGTGAATATAAGCGCCCAAAACAGCCGCTTCAAAAGGTTCGAGCCCCTGCCCTAAAAATGATGCAATAACTCCTGATAGGACATCGCCCATCCCCGCCGTTGCCATTCCTGGATTCCCTGTGGGGTTGATTTTTATATCACCGTTTTCGTTTGCCACAACCGTATCTTTTCCTTTAAGCACCACAGTTACCCCATATTCATTTGCAAAATGTGACGCTATACCGCACCTATCTTTCGATATATCATGGATTTTAGCCCCCAAAAGTCTTGCCATTTCACCGGGATGAGGCGTTATAACCACCTTGCACTTCTTTTCTTTAAGTATTTCGCAATCCCTTTTTATTGCATTGAGCCCGTCTGCATCTATCACAAGCTTGCCACTGTACTGAGTAAGAAGTCCCAAAAGAACATCTTTTATATCTTTATTTTGTGAAAGTCCGGGCCCAAAAATCACTGCATCCGCCTTTTTGGCCTCAGCAAGAATTTCCTTCATTGCGCCAAAACAGATGATTCCGTTTTCCGCATCAAGCCCTATTGTAATAATTTCAGGCACCATTGATGCAACAATCGCTCTTTCATCCTTTGGTACAGCCACTGTCACAAGACCGCTACCCGAGCGAAGTGCGCTTTTTGCCGCAAGCACAGCAGCCCCCGTCATGCCTTTTGACCCTGCAACCACCAAAATCCTGCCACAATCACCTTTGTGAGCATCAATCTTTCGTTTTGGAATCATTTCACCCATTTGGGCATCAACATTTAACATAGCAAATTCATCACCGCAAACCACCGCCACTGCAGAGGTTTTGTGATGTGAAATACTCAGGGACACATTTTGATGTGCGCCCTTATACACCAAGAACGGAGCATTCATTTCATCATGTTCAATAGAAATATGAGAAAGTTCAAGACTTTTTATGCCGCATTTTTTGTATTTGAGGAAAGCCTCTTTTGCAGCATAAAAACCCGCCAGAGTTTCCATTCGACTCCCATTTTGTTTGAAATAATCAATTTCGCTCTTTGAAAACACTCTGTCCAAAAACTTTTTATTTTTTTTGACCGCCTTTTCAATCCGCGAAATTTCTATAATATCAACACCGCAATTTATCATAATTTATACCCTTTTAGGATTAAGCTTTTCAATTACCTCAACAATTTTTTCTGATGGTGAAAAAACAGTCATAACCCTTATACTGTTTTCAAAATAAACCACAAAATAATTTTTTTCATCATTCACTTTCTCGCAAGCATAAATTTTCTTCACAGAAATATCACCAGAAAACCTCTTATACTCAGGGCTTTCACCGCAACGGCCAAACGACTCAAGACCTTTTATATTCACAGTGGTGAGTCTTTTTCTTTTTCTTCTGTTCATAATTTTATCAACATCAATTTCATTTTGAACCAGTGAATACTCATACTCAACATTAAAAGACATAGAAAACCGATAAGCTATATATATAACACCCGCAGTCAGAAGAAATAAAACCGAACCAAATTGTGGGACAAGCGGAAAAACCACTACCAAAAGAAGATAGGAAAAAATCACGCTCAACACCATAAGTCCGAAGACTATGGCAACATCCTTTGCCGTTCTTTTTCTTTCAACCATTTCTTCAATAAAAATATCCATCTTTTCCTCCTTTATACCGCCCCTCAGGACTTACCGCCCGAATGTGGTGTGTGGAACCACTCTTTTTCATCTTTTTTAACAATTCCCCAAATTCCAATAGGGATCCAGGTGATAAGATAAACCACAAATCCCAAAAAATTTTTTATAACCTTTCTGTCAAGCTTTTTGTCATTATAAAGTCCTGCAAGGATGACAAAAATATTTCCGAAAATAAGCACCGAAATAAGCAAAAATTTCCACTGGGTAAACCACATAGTACAAAGTAAATTATAGATCAAAGACTTCTCATCGGCAAAGAAAATCATTCCATAAACCACAAGAAAATAGCCAAAAGTCACAGGATAAAGAGTGTCTCCCCAAAAATTCATAAGCATATGGAAAGCATTCGCTGACCTTTCCTCAATACTCTTTTTCATAAGAGGCTTCACATAACGCGAGGAAACATCCGCAAGTCCCTGCATCCACCGCTTTCGTTGTCTCATGGACGTAGACATTTGTGTGGGCTTTTCATCATACACCACAGCCTCGTGAGACCAACCCACCTTTATGTCATTGAGAGCAAGCTTAAGGGTAAACTCAGTATCCTCTGCAAGGCACGTAGCTCCCCAGCCATACTCTTTTATAAGTTCACAGTCAACCGCAAACCCAGTACCACCAAGACGACATCCAAGGTCAAGATTTCCACGTGAAAGCTGAGAAAGTCTGTTGTTTATCCAGTACCACAAAGAATATGAAAATGTAAGCCACGAATCAGCAGGGTTTTTGCTGTCGAGGTATCCCTGAACTGCACGATATCCCTGATTTATCTTGTTATTCATATGAAACAGAAAATCTTCATTCACAACATTGTCAGCGTCAAACACACAAATATACTCAAATTTTTCTTCAAGAGCAAAAATCTTTTCAAAAGCAAACTCCATGGCATAACCTTTGCCCCGTTCACTCTCGTCAAATCTTTCAAAAACCACCGCACCACAATCCTCTGCGATTTTCTTGGTATTGTCTGTACAGTTGTCGGCAACAACAAAAATCTCGTAGCAGTCAGACGGGTAATCAAGATTTTTAAGACTATTCACCAAATTCCCCACAACAGCCTCCTCGTTGTGAGCTGCAATAAGCAAGGCAAATTTGTTTTTCCTATTCACCACAGCTTCTTTTTTTGAAACCGTGAGAGAAAACAAGGCAAGAACGAAATAATATCCTGCAATAAAAAACAGCAGAAGCTGACATATATCAATAAATACTTTCATCATCAACGCGGAAACCGCCTTCCTTTTATCAATCCATAACACTTTTGATTCAATAATAAATATTCTATTCCTTCAAGAACATATTCCAAAGCTCTTTGAGCGAAACACAATACATCAGTATTATTATACATTAACCGACAAATAATTTCAATAGGTTTAGAAAAACTTTTATTATATGCCGCCCTTTTCCCCAGCCATTTCGGTAACTTTGTGAATCCTTACAGCATACAATAAATTTTGAGATATATATTTAGCTGATTTTATGACAAATTTTTATAAGAAATCACTTTACTATATCAAAACTTTAGTGTATAATATTTATGTATGTAAATTTATCCACAGAAAACTGTGAGGTTTTATTATATGAACTTTTTTAAAACATTAAAACTCGAGGTTGATTTAGCGTTCGAACGTGACCCTGCCGCAAGAAGCAGACTTCAGGTATTGTTCTTATACCCCGGTGTGAAAGCAATGCTCAGCTACCGCCTTGCCCACAAGCTCCATCAGCACGGTTTTTATTTTCTTGCTGACTGGGTTTCAAAGCGCGCAAGACGCAAAACAGGTATAGAGATTCACCCCGCTGCACAAATTGGCACTGGTCTTTTCATCGACCACGGTATGGGAGTTGTGATTGGCGAAACTGCCATAATCGGCGACAACTGTACTATATATCAAGGTGTAACCTTGGGCGGCACGGGAAAAGACAAGGGAAAACGTCACCCAACCATCGGAAACAACGTCACCATCGGCAGCGGTGCCAAGGTTCTCGGCCCATTCACCGTGGGTGACAACAGCAAGATTGCTGCCAACGCAGTGGTGCTCAACGAAATCCCACCCAACAGCACTTGTGTCGGCGTTCCTGCCCACATAGTAAAACGCGACAACGTGAAAATCGCTCCTGCAAAAATCGATTTGGACCAGATTCACATTCCCGACCCTGTTTCAATGGAGCTTTGCAAGTTGCGTGTTGAGCTTGACAACCTGAAAGCAAGTCTTAAAAACGACAATCCTGAGGAATAAACATTCCCGTTACAGAAAGGACTATCAAAATGAAAGTTTTCAATACATTAAGCAGAAAAAAAGAAGAACTCATTCCAGTGGAAAAAGGCATTATCCGTATGTATTCCTGCGGCCCCACAGTGTATAACTATTTCCACATCGGAAACGCACGTCCCTTTATTATCTTTGATACTCTCCGCCGTTATCTCGAATACAGCGGCTTCAAGGTATATTTTGCCCAGAACTTCACCGACATTGACGACAAAATGATAAACAAAGCAAACGAACTTGGCATCACCGTCAAAGAGCTTGCTGACCAATATATCGCTGAATATTTCAAAGATGCTGACGGTCTTGGCATCAAGCGTGCTACCTTCCACCCAAGAGCAACCGACAACATCGACGCAATCATCGAAATTGTCAAAGAGCTTGAGGACAACGGCTATGCATATAACGTGGACGGCGACGTATATTTCGCGGCAAAAAAGTTCAAAGAGTACGGAAAGCTTTCGCACCAGCCCCTTGAAGATTTGGAAAGCGGTGCAAGAATAAACATAAACGAAGACAAGCGTGACCCGATGGACTTCGCCCTCTGGAAAAAGCAAAAACCGGGCGAACCCGCATGGGAGAGTCCCTGGGGCATGGGAAGACCGGGCTGGCACATTGAATGCAGCGCTATGGCAAACAAATTTTTGGCAAAAACCATTGACATCCACAGCGGCGGTCAGGACCTTATCTTCCCCCACCACGAAAACGAAATAGCACAGAGCGAATGTGCCCACGGCGTTACTTTTGCCAACTATTGGATGCACAACGGCTATATAAATATCGACAACAAAAAAATGTCAAAGTCTTTGGGAAACTTCTTCACCGTTCGTGAAATTGCTGAGGAGTTTGATTATGAGGTTATCCGTTTCTTTATGCTTTCAGCGCATTACAGAAGCCCCATAAACTTCAGCAAAGACCTTATGCAGTCGGCAAAATCTGCCCTTGACAGAATTTATAACTGCCTTGGCGATATGACCTTTGCCATGGAAAACGCAGAAAACCGTGCCGAACTTTCAGAAAAAGAAATCGCATACAAAGAAACTGTTTCCGCCCTCAAAGACAAATACATTGCAGCTATGGACGATGACCTCAACACAGCGGATGCAATTTCCGTTATTTTCGAGCTTGTTTCAGAAGCAAACAAAAACATCATCGGAAATACCGATTTTTCAAAGGAAACCATTTCTCTGACCATCGACACAATCCGTGAGCTTGGCAATGTCCTTGGACTTCTTACCAAGGATGCAGATAGTAACACAGATGACGAAATAAACGCTATCCTCAAAGAACGTGAAGTTGCCCGCAAAGAAAAGAACTGGGCAAAATCAGACGAACTTCGTGATAAACTTCGTGAAATGGGTATAATAGTAAAAGACACCCCTCAAGGCCAGCAAATCACAAAAGCCTGATTGAGTCTGTGAGGTAAGTTTTATGCTTGATACATTTATCAAAGAATTTGAAGTGGGAAAAAAAGTTCCCCCGAACCAATATTCGCCCCTTGCTCTTGCATATCTTGGCGATGCGGTATATGAGCTTTTTGTCAGGACCTATCTCTTACGAGACCTCAATATGCCTGTCCAAAAGCTCCACAAAGCCGCAATCGGAATGGTAAATGCAAAGGCCCAGTCCGACCTTTATCAAAAAATAAAGGACATCCTCACCGAAGAAGAAACCGCGGTCTACAAACGGGGTAGAAACACAAACTCGCACCCGCCGAAAAACGCAGATTTGATTGACTACAAATCCGCTACCGGTGTTGAGGCGCTTATCGGCTATCTTTATTTAAAAGGAAATAGCGACAGAATTCTCGAGCTTATGCGTCATCTTATTG
>JAZROR010000002.1:0-3113 GCA_045648845.1 Clostridia bacterium | reverse complement strand
AAAAGCAAGGGATTGCCCCTTTCGATATGACTATTTATAAAAAGTCTCTGGATGCCAGGCGAAAATCTGATATTCATTTTGAATATACAGTTGCCACAGAAGCGGAGAGAGTCGGGGAAAATCTTGGCGGATTGATTTCGGTTTTAGAGGATACAAAGCCTCTTGACTTAAATGAACTGAAAAGTAAAAATAACACCGCGAAAAAAATAGTGGTTGTGGGCAGCGGTCCTTGTGGACTTTTTGCGGCATATGTTCTTGCAAGCTCTGGAGCAGAGGTCACTGTTATTGAACGTGGTGGAGATGTTGACAGAAGACAGAAACTGATAGACAAATTCTGGCAAAGTGGAGAACTTCACAAAGATACAAATGTCCAGTTTGGCGAGGGTGGAGCAGGTACGTTTTCGGACGGAAAGCTCAATACCCGAATTGGCGACCCGCTTCAACGGTTTGTTCTTGAAATCTTTACGGAGTGTGGTGCACCACAGGAAATCTTGTATCAGGCAAAGCCGCATATTGGCACAGATATTTTGAAAACCTGTGTCAAGAATCTGAGAAAGAAAATCGAAGAACTTGGCGGAAAAGTGTTGTTTGATACCAAGATGACGGATATAAAAATAAAGAACGGGCATATTGTGTCGTTACTTACTGATAGTGATGAAATTGAATGTGACAAACTTATTCTTGCAATCGGTCACAGCAGCCGTGATACCTATGAGATGCTTTATAGAAAAGGTATTGCAATGGAGCAAAAGCCTTTTGCTGCAGGTGTCAGGATTGAACATCGCCGTGAGTTCATAAATCGAATTCAGTATGGAAATTCACCTGATGTTGAGTTTTTGCCAACAGCGGATTACAGACTTGCATATAATGGCGAAGACAGAAGCTGTTACAGCTTTTGTATGTGTCCAGGAGGCGTGGTTGTGAATGCATCATCAGAAGAAAATCATTTGGTTGTAAATGGAATGAGTAATCACAGCCGTATGGCAGAAAACTCAAACAGTGCTCTTGTTGTGAGTGTAAGACCCACTGATTTTGATGGGCATTCACCTTTAGCTGGTGTGGAATTCCAAAGAAAATATGAGGCTTTGGCATATAAAGTTGCCACTGGAAAAGGACCGGTACAGCTTGCAAAGGATTTTGTGAGAAACCGTATATCTCAAAAATTTGATGGTGTTAAGCCGTCTTTTACCGGCGAAACTGCATTTGTTGACTTGAGAGAATGTCTTCCTCGATTTATCACTGATACACTTACAGACGGACTTTTTGATTTCGACAGAAAAATGAAAGGTTTTTTGGGTGAGGGTGCAGTTCTTACCGGTGTAGAAATGAGAACCTCAGCACCGCTGAGGATAGTAAGAAACGAAAAATTTGAAAGTATAAGTTGCGGTGGCTTGTTCCCTGCAGGCGAAGGTGCCGGTTATGCAGGCGGAATTATGAGCGCTGCAATTGATGGAATAAAAATTGCAAAGCAAATACTTAAGAATTAACATAAAGACAAAATACAAACCAGAAAGGCATTGGATAAAATTATGAAACTTGGTATCGTAGGACTTCCAAACGTAGGAAAAAGTACACTTTTTAATGCAATAACACAGGCAGGGGCAGAGTCAGCGAACTATCCCTTTTGTACCATTGAGCCGAATGTAGGAACTGTTGCTGTTCCTGACGAAAGGCTTGACCGACTCAAAGAGATGTATGACCCTGACAAGGTTACACCTGCCGTTATTGAATTCGTTGACATTGCAGGTCTTGTAAAGGGTGCAAGCCGTGGTGAGGGACTTGGTAATAAGTTTCTTTCAAATATTCGCGAGGTTGATGCTATTGTCCACGTGGTAAGAGCCTTTGATGATACAAACATTGTTCACGTTGAGGGAAATATTGACCCCATTCGAGACATTGAAACAATAAATTTTGAACTTATTTTGTCTGACCTTGAAATTATTGCAAGACGAATTGACAGACTTAAAAAACAGCTCAAGGGCGGCGATAAGAAATATCAAGCAGAGGTGGATTTCCTTGAGGGACTTACAGCAACATTGGAAAAGGGAATAAGCGCCCGTGCTATAGATTTTACAGATGAAGAAAGAGAAATGCTCAAAGAAGTGTCTCTTCTCAGTCTTAAGCCCGTTATTTATGCGGCAAATGTGGCAGAAGATGATTATGCAAAGCCTATGGAAGAAAATCAGTATGTGGTTAAAATTCAGGAGTTTGCAGCGTCTGAAAAGTCAGAGGTTATGGTGGTTTCTGCAAGAATTGAAGAGGAAATTGCAGAGCTCGATAAAGATGAAAAGGTTATGTTCCTTGAAGAGCTTGGTGCCAGTGAATCAGGTCTTGACAAGCTTATAAAAGCAAGCTACAAGCTCCTTGGACTTATAAGCTACCTTACAGCAGGAAAGCCTGAGGTAAGAGCATGGACCATCACAAAGGGGACAAAAGCGCCTCAGGCGGCAGGAAAAATTCATACTGATTTTGAACGTGGATTCATTCGTGCTGAGGTTGTGGCATATAATGACCTTATGGAAAATGGCAGTATGACTGCTGCAAAGGAAAAAGGCCTTGTGAGAAGCGAAGGCAAGGAATATACAGTAGAAGACGGAGACATAATACTTTTCAGGTTTAATGTATAAATAAAAATTTCTAAAAGGAGATGGAATTATGAACTTCTTAACAAATTTAAAGAAGGCAGCAGAGGATACAGGAAAAATCGTAGCCAAGAAAACAACAGAAATCATAAAGGTTTCAAAAACAAAGTATAACATTTATGATGCAAAAAATGACATCGAAAAGGTTTATGCTGATATGGGCCGCGAGATTTATCTTGGTTATAAAGAAGATAAAAATGTGGCAGAGTTTATTGAAGAAAAGTGTCAGGAAATTGATGCTTTGATTGAAAAGATGGAAAATCTTAAGGACGAAATTGCAAAATAACAAATGAAATTCTGGGAGGGATTTTTATGCCTACTTTCAAAATAGCTATTGACGGTCCTGCAGGGGCGGGAAAAAGCACTATTGCAAAGGCTGCATCAAAGAAAATAGGTTTCGTATATATCGATACGGGTGCTATGTTCCGTGCGGTTGGACTTGCGGCTCTTCGCAGAAATATTGATATAAAC
>JAZROR010000001.1:0-6729 GCA_045648845.1 Clostridia bacterium | reverse complement strand
GAAATCGTCAGCAACAGTTTTTAATGAAGATTTTGAAGTTTTTTCAGCCTTTTCAGCGATGTAAGGTGCTTCAGGATATTCTTCGCTGAAATGACCGTCCTGAGGGTTGAGAACAACCGCGTGGAATTCGCAACCGCCCTCAGATACAGCAATCATACCATGAGGAATGATACTGTTGTAGAAAATGGAATCACCCTCATTGAGAATGTCAACGTGATTTCCAACCTGAACCTTGAGTGAGCCTTTTACTATAACGTCAAATTCCTGACCGTTGTGAGAACTCAGCTTTATGGGAGCGTTTTGTTCTTCCTCAAGATAAGGGAATTTAACAAGGAATGGCTCTGCCAGCTTGCCTTTGAATTTTGGGGCAAGGTTGTTGTACACAAAGCCATGTTTCTTTATGATTTTGAGACCTTCGCCATTTCTGGTAATGGCAAAGGAGGTAAGGGTTGAACTTGTACCCTCCAAAATGTCAACAACTTCAACATTACAAGCTTTTGCACACTTGTAGATAAATGTAAAGCTGAAGTCTGTTTCACCTTCTTCGAGAATTTTGTAATCCTGGGCAGATACGCCGGTGAGCTTTGCAAGCTCTTCCTGAGAATAGCCTTTTGCTTCGCGCAAATCTTTGATTCGATTTGCAACCTCTTTCAAATTGTAATCCATTTTCATCTCTCCTTATAAAGAAATTTCAGGAATGTCACAAAAAAAACAAACCCGTCTCAAAACTTTGAGACGGGTTATAAAACTCGCGGTACCACTCAAATTACGGAAAATTCCGTCACTCGCAGGCTCAAACAAGCCTTTTGCACTAACGTAGCAATGTACGGGAGATGTCTACTGACCACATAGGCTTTCGGACCTCCAACTCGGAAGTGATGGGTCATTGGAAAACTTCGTCATTGGCTCGCAGCAACCGCCAACTCTCTTAAGACTCTGTAAACCGACCGTCTTCGTCATAGTTTTTTTGTGATATTCAAATTACTATGTATTATACACGTGAAATTTTAATTTGTCAACAGTTTTTTGAGAAATTTAATTTATTTCGTAACAGGCCACGACCTTTGCATAATAAATCGTATGCAAATCACCGTTTTTGTACCATTTGTCAAGAACGCCTGAGTCAGTGAGGTCAGATGTCATCTCGGTTTTTGCAATGATTTTGCACTCAAAGGCAAGCCCTTTGCAAGAGACCACGGGAGTATTTATTTCTTTTGCATCAATCAATGAAAGGTTACAGCCTGAAATTTTATCACAATCCCTGCCGGATTTTTGCCCACAGTAGGAAAGGGCAGTTTTCATTGAATCGTCATATGGGAAAGTAAGGGTAAACTCCATAGTTTTATCGATGAGTTCTTTTGTAAAACGACTCTCCCTCACCATAACTTCAGCGGTGGGAGTGCCCCACTGGAAACCAAATGTTCCCCAACCGATTGTCATAGTGTTTATTTTGTTGCCACACTTCGTGGTGAGAAAAGCACCTTTAGGCAAGATTTCAGCAGCCTTTCTGGTGAACTCACTGTATGCAGTCATATTAAGCTCCAAATTATCCAACTCCTTAAAATGTTTTTGTATCTATTTTATTCAAAAAGCATTGTTCGGTTTCGTGTTTTTTTGTTCTTACCATAAGATTTTTGATGGCATCGACAGGCTTTTTGCCGTGAAAAAGCACGTCATAAGCCTCTGAAACGATGGGCATTTCAATTCCCTGCTTATCGGAAAGCTCTTTTGCTGCTTTGCAACTTCGAATCCCTTCAACCACCATATTGACCTCTTTTTGTGCTTCTTCAACCGATTTTCCCTGGCCGATTAAAATTCCCGCACGGCGATTTCGAGAATGCATACTTGTGCAGGTCACAATCAAATCTCCAATTCCTGAAAGCCCCGAAAAAGTTTCAGCTTTTGCCCCCATAGCAACCCCAAGACGTGTCATTTCCACAAGTCCACGGGTCATAAGAGCGGCTTTTGTGTTGTCGCCGCAACCAAGACCATCAAGAATTCCGCAACAAAGAGCAATGACATTTTTGAGAGAGCCACCAAGCTCAACACCTAAAATATCGTCATTTGTATAAATTCTGAAAATGTCATTCATAAAAGTGTCCTGAATGAGGGCTGTGGTTTCGCTGCTATCTGCTGCAACCACGTTTGTGGTGGGGATACCACGGGAAACTTCTTCAGCGTGGCTGGGACCTGACATAACTGCTATTTTGCAGTTTGGAAGTTCTTGCTTAAGCACTTGAGAAATAGTGAGATAGGTCTCTTCTTCAATTCCTTTTGAAATATTTAGAACAACCTGACCTGTCGCAACAACATCTTTAATACGTTTTGCTACACCACGAACACCGTGAGAGGGGGTGGCAATGACGATTATATCTTGATTTTTGCAGGCATTTATATCTGAAGTAAGGGTGATTTCTTCGGGAATAGTAATTCCGGGAAGGCATCTTTTGTTTTCACGTGCTGATGAAAGTTCACGGCATTCATCTTCGGTAAAAGACCAAAGAGTTACCTTGTGATCGTTATTATTTAAAAGAAGAGCAATAGCAGTACCCCAACTGCCACTGCCTAAGACACATATATTTGACATATGGATTTCCTCCTAATTTTTTTTGCCGAATGAAAGCTTATTTTCAGTGCCGGAAAGGAGCCTTTTTATATTGCCTTTGTGCATATATATTGCAAGAACTGCAAGAACAAGTGCAAAAACAATGAAATCAGGTGTCTGACCGCGGAATATAATACTTAAAATTACAAACAGCACTGCACCGCTGATGCTTCCAAGGGAAACATAACGGGATGCTGCCATTATACCAATAGAAATAACAACAACAAAAAGACCGATAATTGAATCTGCAAACAGCATAGCAACGGTGGAGACTATAATTCCCTTTCCGCCTTTAAATTTGAAGTAGACAGGAAAGTTGTGACCGAGGACAGCGCCGATACCTGCGATGTAAGTCGCTTGATTGTTGTCAGGGGATATGAGCCGTGCAACAACAATAGCAATTACGGTTTTAAGAACATCACCCAGAACTACAAAAAGAGCACCTTTTTTGCCGACTGTACGCAAAGTGTTTGTTGCGCCGGCATTGCCACTGCCGTGATTTCTAATATCATCACCGATCATTATTTTGGAAACAATGATGGAGGTATTTATGCTTCCCAGAAGATATGCAATAATGAGAATAGCAAGATTATAAATAATAAGCTCCATAAAAAACTCCTTTACTCAACCTTTTCGCCTTTTTCACGGACAATAAATTTTATCGGTGTCCCGCGGAAACCAAAGGCGGCACGGATTTTATTTTCGAGATATCTTACATAAGAATAATGCGCAAGCTCCGAATTGTTTACAAATAAAACAAAGGTAGGAGGCTTTACCGAAACCTGTGTTCCGTAATAAATCTTAAGACGTTTGCCCTTGTCAGAGGGTGGCTGTACCATAGCAATGGCATCGTTTATAACGTCATTTAAAAGTCCTGTGGAAATACGCTTCTGGTTTTCTTCCACTGCAATGTTCACAGCTTCAAAAAGGTCATTTACACGCTGACCTGTTTTTGCAGAAATGAAGACAGAGTCAGCATACATCATAAAGTTGAAGCCCTCGAGCATTCTATCTTTGAAATTCTTCATGGTGTTCGTTTCTTTTTCAATCAAATCCCATTTGTTAACAGCAAAAACTGCAGCCTTTCCCTGTTCGTGAACATAGCCTGCGATTTTTGTGTCTTGTTCGGTTACGCCCTCAGTAGCATCAATCATTATTATGCATACATCAGAGCGGTCAATAGAGCCAAGGGCACGAACAACGCTGTAATGCTCAACATTTTCATCAATCTTTCCGCGCTTCCGCATGCCCGCTGTGTCAATCAGCATATATTTCTGTCCGTTGTGTACCAAAAGTGAGTCAATAGCGTCACGGGTTGTGCCCGCAATGTCGCTGACGATAACTCGTTCTTCACCAAGAAGTCGGTTTACGAGAGAAGACTTTCCTGCATTGGGTTTTCCAACGATAGCAATGTGGATAATATCTTCATCTTCGGCAAGCTCGTCTGCCGGAGGGAAATATTCAAGTGCCGCATCAAGCAAGTCGCCGATGCCAAGACCGTGGATTGAGGAAACCATCATAGGGTCGCCAATGCCAAGATTATAAAATTCATAAAACTCCATAGGCGGATTTCCTGGATTGTCTACCTTGTTGCACACCAAAATAACAGGCTTTCCGCATTTTTGAAGCATAGCGGCAATATCCTTGTCTGCAGCGGTAACTCCGTCACGGACATTTGTAACAAACAAAATAACATTTGCAGTATCAATGGCAAGCTGCGCCTGTCTTCTCATTTGAGAAAGAATAATATCCTTGCTTACGGGCTCAATACCACCAGTGTCAACAAGGGTAAATTCCCGTCCTGACCACTCGGCATCTGCATAGATTCTGTCACGGGTGATGCCGGGGGTGTCCTCGACGATTGCAATACGCTTGCCTGAAATTTTATTAAACAAAGTAGACTTTCCCACGTTTGGTCTGCCTACAACTGCTACTATCGGTTTCATAAAAGTTCTCCATTTCTGTGTAGATAAGTTTATTTTGAAATTAGATTGAGTTTTAGATGCCTACACTAAAAGCATGCTTAAAAATGTCAGCGATTTTATCAAAATATCGTTTGCTTTATAATAAAGATTACAAAAAAGTTTTATATATTAAATATTTTCAGTGAGTTGATAGCTAACATTTTACAAAAGGCCTATTTGCGTATATTTCTAAAAACGCGATTTAGTTTTAAATAAACTTTTTGACAAAAGCTCCTTTTCTCACATAAGTCTTTCAATGTCGTAAGGTCATAATTATTTATATTTTTAATAATTTTCTTTCTCTTAAAAGAAAAGGGGACAGAGGAATATGCCGAAGGATTGTATTTTACTGCAGCATCGATATTAGTTTCTTTGTATACAGAAAATTCTTTAACTTTATTAAAGAGGAGTCTTCCTTTTTCGGTATTTATAAAAATAAGGGATGTGCCCTTATCATCAAACATATCAGGCATAATCTTGTCTATACCCCAAAAATCTGCCAATGTAATATCACTATTTCTGGACAGACTTTTGCAACCGCATTTATAACATGATGGCCTTAACAAGATATTGCTTAAATATATCCGCATAAACAAATCGTTTTTATGTGACTCGGTATATTCTATATTTTTCTCGAAGGTCACCTTAACAGAATAATTAAACCAACCAAGGTGTTTAGAACGAAAAGATGGATGATTTTTGGTGTCTATATAGCTTTTGTGCAGTTTTTCCAAATGCTTCAAATACATTTTCCACAGTCTGGAAGACGGAACACCATGACATATTATATCTTGTGTATACAAATTGTCATAGGTTTTACCTAAATACGATAGCAAACCGCTAATTTGGCAAGGAGTTCCCGAAAATAGGACAGGACGACCGCTTTCCAAAATTTCTTTTGTCTGCTTATAAGTATCACCTATTATGCTTTGCATATACTTGGAGCCACGTAGCTTATATAGATTCTCTTTATTATCTATACTAATATGCTTGATTTCCAAATTTTCATCAAAGGCGGCTCCAAAAACAATGCCACCTAATTCTAATATATTTTCGGCAAAAAGAGTAAACATTCCCCCTGAACTGGAAGAAGCGCGGATGTTCTCGTCAGTGTTATAACATGCATAAGCTTTAGGCGAATTTTTGCTTACCAGCGGATTTAGGATATGGCAAGCCTTTTTACAAAGTCCACATCCAATACATTTAGACCTATCAACAACAGGATACAAAAAACCTTCGTCGTCTGTATGCATAAGAATACATTGTTTGGGACACGCATTTACACAAGCGTGACAACCAGAACACTTTGACTTATTTTTTATTCTAATCATTGTTATTCTCCGTGCCATTTAAATTAAGTGCATCAGTTAAAAAGTTAATGGTTTTTTCTCTTTCCAAATTTAAAATTTCAGGGATATGAGCATATTCTTTTTTAAATTCATCCCCTTGCTTTAGTTGTTCAAAAAATCTATCTGTCAAGTTTAACATTCCCAGCAGGCTTTCAAACCTTGAATTCATATCATTGTTTTTATAGTCCCTTCTGAATACAATAAAAGGAGAATCCATAAGTATAGAAAAAACACTGGCGTGGAATGAATCGGTACATACAAGCGAGGCATTTTCAATCAGCCAGACAAACTCTGAGGGGCCAGTATGATACCAAAAATCATTTTCTTCGAGTTTATGCAAGGATATAATCTGTAAATCATTTTCCTTTGCAATTCTTTTTATATATGCGTTTGTTTCTTCTGAAACATTTCCCAAGAAATATGTAAGTATATATTTTCCATCAATTTTGAATTTTGGGTTTTTTAATACCTGTTTCCAATCGTTTTTGTTAAGCATAAGGGTGGGGTCAATTAACACAGGAACTTCCCTACCGATAAGGTCTTTAACAATTTGAGCACCAGCATTCTCTCGAACGGAGATATACTGCATATCGTTCAAGTGTTTTTTATATCTTTTGGCTATTCTTTCGGGAAGTGTGCTTATTCCAAAGCTTGCTGCATATGAAATCCGTTTTTCCTTAGCAGCAAATGTTGCAAAATAGCTTGGTTGTCCCGCAAAATTAGGATTCCAAATCTGATCACTTCCGCAAATGTAATAATCAATGGAGCTACTGTCAGAAAAAATCATTTTATTCTTCATCCTTTTGGAAAA